>JAFMBY010000125.1 GCA_017858135.1 Porticoccaceae bacterium
AAGAATTAAAGTGCCCAGCCAGCCAGAGAACTGAAAAGTCGCTACTGCGAATTCTTTCTGGCAACCCAGAAATCGGCTTTTTCAATACCCAGAGCTTGCGGATCAAACTGCGGATCAACGCCAGACTGCAACTGCTGTTCATAATCTTTAAGCGCCAGCAGCGCGGGTCTTTGCAGAATAATAATGGCGACAATATTTAACCAGGCCATGACGCCAACACCTACATCTCCCAGCGCCCAGGCCAGGTCGGCACTCTTCACACCACCGTAAATCACCGACGTAATCACCAGCAGTTTAAGCAGATGGGCTAGCCATGGTCGATGCACCTTGCGGTTAATGTACATAACATTGGTTTCGGCAATGTAGTAGTAGGCAACGATGGTGGTAAAGGCGAAAAACAACAGTGCGATCGCCAGCACGCTGCTGCCGAATCCGGGCAATACGGTATCAAAGGCCGCCTGCACATAAGCCGGACCGACCTCAACACCGGGCAGGCCCTGGTAGAGGAAGCCACCATCGCCACTCTCGACGTTGTAGAGACCGGTCAAAAGAATCATAAAAGCGGTGGCCGAACAGATCAGCAAGGTATCGACATAGACCGAAAAAGCCTGCACCAAACCCTGTTTTGCCGGATGCGACACTTCTGCGGCAGCCGCTGGGTGCGGCCCACTGCCCTGGCCGGCTTCATTGGAATAAACGCCGCGCTTGACGCCCCACTGCACAGCCATGCCGATAATGGCGCCATAGCCTGCATCGAGGCCGAAGGCGCTGTTGATAATTAATTTAACGACTGTCGGGACCATGTCGATATTAATAATAACAACGGCAAAAGAAATGGCGATATAACCCGCAGCCATCAGCGGAACCACCACCTGAGCGAAGTGAGCAATACGTTTCACGCCACCGACAACAATCAGACCCAGCCCGGTTGCCAACACAAGCGCAGTCACCAGCGCCGGAATATCCCAGGCATTATTCATGGCGGCAACAATACTGTTGGCCTGAATACCTGGCAGGCAGAAGCCCATAGCAACAACTGTCGCCACGGCAAAGGTCCAGGCATACCAATTTTGCCCCATGGCTTTTTCAATGTAATAAGCAGGGCCACCGCGGTAGTTGCCGTTATCGTCTGTCTCTTTATAAATTTGCGCGAGAGTCGCTTCAATGTATGCAGTTGATGCGCCGAGAAAGGCCACTGTCCACATCCAGAACACCGCGCCCGGACCACCAATGGCGATCGCAGTGGCTACACCGGCGATATTGCCGGTACCAACTCGCCCGGAGAGCGACATGGTCAAGGCCTGAAAGGACGATACACCAGCGTCAGAGCTGCGCCCTTCGCGCATGATTTTTAACATATGACCAAAGTGTCGAACTTGGAGGAAGCGAGTACGCAATGAAAAGTAGAGCCCAGTGCCAAGACACAAATAGATCAGTGCCGAACTCCAGATGATGCCATTGAGATAGTTAACAAATGCTTCCACGATTACTCCCCATTATTGATATACCTGCCGTTTAACAACGACACTGATTTTTGTGTAGCAGTAGCTGGTGCGTGACACGTCGCTCTATTCGAGTGCCTGTCGATCCGCTAAGTCAAAAACGCTGTCGAGACTGACAATAAAATCATCCACAGACTCGGCTCGGCTGACGTGCAGTGCAGGAACTTCTAGAGCCGAAAAATAGTCAGGATAGGGCGAGAACTCCCCCCACTCACTCATCTGCGCAGTGATACTAACAACAATGAGCAACATTACAAAGCCGAGCGATGAAATCCAGCGCTGACGCGGTAACATGGTGGTGGCTAGAGCGAAATTTGACGATAGCAACAGCGCCACAAGCAGCAGCGCAATGACTGGCGATAAAATCATTGTCACCAGCTCTGTGCTGAAATTGTAACCCACTATAGCGACCAACCAATCTGCCAGAGAATAGATCAGACCGGCCAGCAAAATTAAACAATAGTGACTCAGGAACTGGCTCTCGTTGCGCAAAAGACGACCTAGGGCACCCCAGAAGAGTGCCAGCGCCAAGACCGCCGCCTGACCGCCAAGAATCATAAAGGTGACGTTTTTCCACTGCCATTCGACAAAGCTGGAGGCGTAGAGCGAGACAATATCCACGGCCAGACTAATCAGAAACAGCGGCAACCAGATGGCAAAACGATTTAACTTGCTGACGTCCTGCTCAAGGCGGTGTAACTCTTTAGCGGCATCAACTGGATGATGGTCCGACAGAATTCTCAGTCTGGTGCGACCGATCTTTATCTCTGCACCCTCGCCCAGCTGAGTTGCTGAGTCACTGTTAGCCGAGTGAGGATTTTTAACGACCTCGACACCATTAAGGCTGTTTAGATCGGTAAGCTGCCAGCCTCCATCAGTAGCATCGAGGCGCAGGTGGCTGGGCGAAATATGCGCATCACCGAGCACCACATCATTTTGGTAGGAACGACCAATGGTAATGGAAGGGCTCTCGACACGAAAATGACGCTGGCTTTTGCCGCCCCAACCGAGTACTTCAATGATTACGGCCATTTCGACACCCCCATAAACTTACGAGCATAGGCTTTGGCGTTCTCTTGACTGACCCCGGCTAGGGTAAAGTGACTGATAAAGGCGGCATGAGAGTCATCAACTGTGCCCTGCAAAAACAATACATCGTAAAGCTGCGAATAATCTTTATAAGCCCGGACACAAAAAACCGCCTTGGTTTTTCGCCCCGATACCGCCTGAGCGCTACTGACGCTGACGAATTGGCTGTCACATTGATAGTCGCCAACATCTTTTTCACGGGCCTTGTTGCCGGGAACAAAATCACCAAAGAGGCGCTCATAGTAGGCGTAAAATTGCAGCGCATTGAGCTTGTCGGCCTCGAGCCAGAAGAACTGATGTTCAATCACACCCGTGTTAAATTTTCCGTTGAGATAAATATTATCTTCACTGCGACAGGTGCGCTCGGCACTGAGAAATTGCGCTTTGCTAGAGGCGCT
Source organism: Porticoccaceae bacterium (assembly GCA_017858135.1). Taxonomy (GTDB): domain Bacteria; phylum Pseudomonadota; class Gammaproteobacteria; order Pseudomonadales; family Porticoccaceae; genus HTCC2207. Next base: position 2,990 of record JAFMBY010000125.1, read on the forward strand.
GTTGGAACCGCCCCAACATTTCACAAAAGGCGACAATTCTTCGACCACCCAGGCGTCGCCCAGAGCGATTGTTGACCACTCGAGGGCCAGTAACTGACTGAATTTTTCCTGCTGATCGGCACGCAGCTGTTGCGCGATTCGCTGACGGATATTCTCAACACCATGGCCTCTCAATTGATGCTGGCTCAGCAACTGCTGTAACGCAGTCACTGGCACCAGAAAACTGACTTGATTACCCGCGGTCGACACATTGATACCCACTACTTCACCCGACTCATTGAGTGTGGGGCCACCACTCATACCCGAGTTCAGCGAGCCAGTGAAATGTACCCGCGGATGGTAGCTTGTTTGATTGATACCATTGTAAGTGCCAGGCACCACCGTTAAGCCTAGATCGAGTGGGTTACCCAGGGCATAAACTGGAACCCCAATCGCCGGTTCAATTACTGCTAGAGGCAGCACCGGCGCTATCTGACTGTTGGCCTTAACCAGAGCCAAGTCATTGACAACATCCACGTCAACCAAGGTCAGACTATTGGTCTCACCACTGGCGCTGAGATACTCAATGCGGTATTGCTCCGGCTTGCTGGCGGCCATTTCCACGACATGATAGTTGGTCGCAATCAAGCCTGTGTCAGTGATAACAAAGCCCGAGCCAATGGCGCTCTTGCTGCCAGAAGTAATATCAATAATTCTGATTTGCAAAATGCCTGCTTTGTTATCGGCAAACAGTGCGCGCGCACTGTTGCTTTCAGCGAAGCCCGCGGGGGGCAATATCAGTAACAAAACGATTAGCAAAAAAGCTAACGAGATAACATCGGGCTGCCGTCTATTTCTGTTGATAATCAATCTGCAGCTCCTGTCATGATCGGGCGATATGCTTTCAAAATATGCCCAATATTAACAGTGCTGGGCAGAGTCGCGTAGCTATTTGTATCGAGGCCGCGGTAAAATAATGGTCTCTCTGAGGATCGGTTTGTCAAACTAGTGGGTAGCTCTAGTTATGGCGTTGAGGTATTAGGTTGATCTTTTTCCAACCACCTCTATTGATTCCCATCACCGCAACAGGAAACCCGAACAAATGAGCGACTCCTTCAAAGATAGTGCCCTTAAATATCACACCCACCCGACACCAGGTAAGCTAGAAATTCGCCCGACCAAGCCGCTGGCTAATAAGCGCGATTTATCGCTGGCGTATTCCCCTGGTGTCGCCCACGCCTGCGAATTGATTGTCGAAAATCCTACCGAAGTTGCCTCAGTGACGTCGCGCGGCAATCTCGTGGCGGTGATTACCAACGGTACTGCTGTACTGGGTCTGGGTAATATTGGGCCGCTGGCGTCGAAGCCAGTAATGGAAGGCAAGGCCGTGTTGTTTAAGAAATTTGCCAATATCGATGTCTTCGATATTGAAGTCGATGAAACGGACGTAGACAAGCTGGTGGATATTATCGCTTCACTGGAGCCCACCTTTGGCGGCATTAACCTTGAAGATATCAAAGCGCCCGAATGTTTTATGGTTGAACAAAAACTGCGTGAGCGCATGAAAATTCCTGTTTTTCACGATGATCAACACGGTACCGCTATTGTTGCCGCCGCGGCTATTTATAACGGCCTGCGCATTGTCGAGAAAAAGTTTGAAGACGTAAAGCTAGTGGTGTCGGGCGCCGGCGCTGCCAGTATTGCCTGTGTCGACCTATTGGTAAGCATGGGTCTGCAGAAGAAAAATGTACGCATGATTGACCGCACTGGAGTTATCTATGCTGGTCGCAAGGAAGGGATGAATCCTTGGAAAGAGGATTATGCCGTCGAAACCAGCGATCGCACCATTGACGATGCTATCGAAGGCGCCGATCTATTTATGGGCCTCTCTGGACCCGGTGTGTTAAACGGTGAGCTGCTGAAAAAAATGGGTGAGAAGCCAATTATTCTTGCCATGTCTAACCCGATTCCAGAAATTATGCCGGAAGACGCTATGGCAGCGCGCCCTGACGCGATCTTGGCTACCGGCCGTTCCGACTACCCCAATCAGGTCAATAATGTCCTCTGCTTCCCGTTTATTTTCCGCGGTGCATTGGACTGCGGTGCCTCGACCATTAATGAAGAGATGAAAATGGC
>JAFMBY010000029.1 GCA_017858135.1 Porticoccaceae bacterium
AACTGCTTAAAACGTGCGCGGCGGATTTGAATTAAGGGCCCGGCGGATTTGAATTAAGGGCCCAGCGGATTTGAATTGAGCTCTCAATAATAAAACAAAAATAATAATAATAAATAACACAGGCTGAAACCCCTATGAGCTTCTATGACAAATATATTTTGCCGTCCTTTCTTAACTGCGCCTGTGGCGCTAAACCGATTCTCTACCAGCGTGGCAAAGTAGTGCCTCTAGCGGAGGGTCTAGTTCTCGAAGTGGGAATTGGCTCGGGGCTAAATATCCCCTTTTACGATGCCGGAAAAGTTGACAAAGTTATAGGGCTAGATCCCTCCCCAGAGCTCAATGAGATGGCTGAGAAGGTGGTTAGCAAGACCGCCGCAGAGAATGGTTTAAATGTAGAGATTATTCTTGGCAGCGCCGAAGCCATGCCCTTTCCCGATGATCATTTTGATAGCGTAGTAATCACTTACACACTCTGCACAATTCCCGATGCGCTGGCCGCCAATCGCGAGATACGCCGTGTTTTAAAACCCAGTGGCAAGCTTATTTTCTGTGAGCACGGTCTGGCGCCAGACGCCGGAGTGGCAAAATGGCAGGGACGCATTGACCCTTACTGGGGCAAAATTGCCGGCGGCTGCCATCTCAATCGCGATATTCCCGAGTTGATTGAAAGCGCCGGCTTTAGCATTGCCAACATGGAGCAGATGTACCTGCCCAGCACCCCAAAGTTCGCCGGCTATAACTATTGGGGTGTGGCGGTTATCGCCTAGTCGAGCTGTTTTGTCGCGGCCAGTCTCAATGCTCTTTTCTTCACTTGCGCAAAGAGCACCGGCAGCACCAGCAGGGTCAGGCCAACCGCGCTGACCATGCCGCCGACCATTGGCGCCGCGATGCGACTCATGACCTCTGAGCCAGTCCCGCTGCCGTAAAGGATGGGCAGCAGTCCAAGAATAATCGCCGCCGCGGTCATGATCACCGGCCGCACTCTCAGACCTGCTCCCTGCATCACCGCCTGAATAATATCGTCAGTGCTCAGATCACGTCCCTCGCTGCTGGCACGTTCCTGGCGATCGCGCCAAGCCTGATTGAGATAGACCAGCATAATCACACCGATCTCCACGGCGACTCCCGCCAGCGCGATAAAGCCAACGGCAACGGCAATAGAAAAATTAAATCCCTGCCAGTACATCAGCCAGATGCTGCCGACCAGCGCAAAGGGCAGGCTGCCGAGTATTATCGCCACGTCAGTGACGCGACGGAAATACATCAGCAGCAAGACAATAATAATGCCCAGCGTCAGCGGAACCACATACATCAGTTTGGCTTTGGCGCGCTGCAGATACTGGTACTGACCAGACCAGCTAATCGAGTAGCCGGCTGGCAGCTGCAACTGTTGACCCACCGCTAGTTTGGCCTGCTCGACATAGCTACCGATATCGACGCCCTCTATGTCGACAAAGGTCCAGCCATTAATGCGCGCATTTTCGCTTTTGATCATCGCCGGACCATCCTCAATGCCGATACTGGCGATATCGCCGAGTACAAACTGTTGACCGCTGGCACTGACAATTGGCAATAGCTCAAGCTGTTCAGGTGAATCGCGGTAATCTTGCGGATAGCGCACATTGATGGGATAGCGCTCCAGCCCCTCAACACTCTGAGTGACATTGGTGCCACCCACCGCCGAGGCAATCAGCTGCTGAACATCGGCGATGTTCATGCCATAGCGAGCCGCGCGCAGGCGATCGATATCGATATTGATATAGCGACCTCCGGCGACGCGCTCAGAATAGACCGATGCGGTGCCGGCAACCGGGCTGAGAATGGTCTCCAGTTGCACACCGATCGCCTGGATCTCACTGAGTTCTGGTCCGGCGATTTTGATTCCCACTGGGGTTTTAATGCCGGTAGCGAGCATATCGATGCGGGTTTTAATCGGCATCACCCAGGCGTTGGAGAGGCCGGGTATTTTCACCAGACTGTCGAGTTCCTGTTTCAAGCTCTCGAGCGTGACCCCGTCGCGCCACTCACTGCGATCTTTGAGTTGAATAAAGGTCTCGATCATCGACAGCGGCGCGGGATCGGTGGCGGTGTCTGCGCGACCCACTTTGCCAAACACCGATTTAACTTCCGGCACGCTGCGAATCAATCGATTGGTCTGTTGCAGCAGTTCCCGTGCCTTGCCCACCGAGATACCGGGATAGGTGGTCGGCATATACATCAGATCGCCTTCATCCAACGGTGGCATAAACTCGCTGCCAATTTTACCCAGCGGCCACAGTACCGAGGCCATGGCTAATAGAGCCACCAGTAACGTGGTTTTTGGCAGCGCGAGTACCGTCTTTAGTAGCGGTCGATAGCCAGCTATCAGCCAGCGATTGAGCGGGTTTTTCTGCTCGGAGCGAATCTTGCCGCGAATAAAATAGCCCATCAGCACTGGCACCAGCGTAATCGATAGCGCCGCCGATGCCGCCATGGCATAGGTTTTGGTGTACGCCAGTGGCGAGAACATGCGTCCTTCCTGAGCTTGCAGGGTAAACACCGGCAAGAAGCTGACGGTAATAATCAACAGACTGAAAAACAGCGCCGGTCCGACTTCCGTAGCCGCCGTGGCGACAATCTGCCAGCGATTGTCTTTGGTCAGCGGTGTCTTCTCCATATGACGATGCATATTTTCGATCATCACGATGGCGCCGTCGATCATCGCACCAATGGCGATAGCAATACCGCCGAGGGACATAATATTGGCGTTGATCCCTTGCAGGTGCATAACAATAAAGGCGGCGAGAATACCCACTGGTAGACTGATAATAGCCACCAGCGATGAGCGCAGGTGAAACAGAAAAACCATGCACACCAGGGCAACGACGATGAATTCTTGCGCTAGTTTTTGCCACAGGTTGTCCACCGCGCGCTCGATCAGTCCCGAGCGATCATAGACGGTGACGATCTCGACACCCTCTGGCAGACTTTTTTGCAGCTCTGCCAGCTTGGCTTTAACGCCGTCAATGGTGGTCTGAGCATTTTCACCAAAACGCATCACCACCACCGCGCCAGCGGCTTCGCCCTCGCCGTTTAACTCGGTGATACCGCGACGCATCTGTGGGCCCAGGCCAATATCGGCGACATCCTGCAATAACAGCGCTGTGCCATTGCGATTAACCCCCAGCGGAATGGTCGCCAGATCTTGCTGGTTTTTGATGTAACCGGAGGCACGGACCATATATTCGGCCTCGGCCATCTCGATCACCGAGGCGCCAATTTCCTGATTACCACGTTTAATCGCAGTTTGAATATGCGCCAGAGGAATGCCATAGGCGCGCAGCTTCTGCGGGTCCACAGTCACCTGATACTGTTTCACCATGCCGCCCATGCTCGCCACTTCCGAGACCCCGGGCACGGTCTGCAGCTCATACTTTAAAAACCAGTCCTGAAGACTGCGTAGCTGACTGATATCGTGCTGGCCACTGCGGTCGACCAGCGCATAGAGATAGACCCAGCCAACGCCGGTGGCATCGGGTCCCAGTTGCGGTTTTGCCTCCGCGGGCAGCGCTGCGGTCACCTGACTGAGGTATTCGAGAACTCGGCTGCGGGCCCAGTAGAGATCGGTTGATTGATCAAAGATGACGTAGACATAGGAGTCGCCAAAGAACGAGTAGCCGCGCACGGTCACCGCGCCGGGTACTGAGAGCATGGCGCTGGTAAGCGGGTAGGTCACCTGGTCTTCGACTACCTGCGGCGCCTGCCCGGGGTAGGCCGTTTTAATAATCACCTGCACGTCAGAGAGATCGGGAATGGCGTCCACAGCGGTCTGTTTGACCGAGTAGAGGCCACCGACAACCAGTATCAATGTGGCCAGTAAAACCAACAGACGTTGGTTGATCGACCAGCGAATAATAGCGTTAATCATAGAACTCTCCTTATTCCTGATGCTGCATCTGGCTGTGGTCCATTTGCTGATGATCCATCATTTCGTGGTTCATCTCTGTGTGATCCATAACCGCTGGCACCGAACGATCATTCTGTGTATCTGACAGACGCATAAAATCAGAGCGTTTGCTCGATTCAGAGTCGAGTAAGAACTGAGCAGAGATCACCACCTCATCGCCAGCCTCCAATCCGGATCGAATTTCAGCGAATTGGTTATTCACACGGCCGAGCTGCACCGCCACCGACTTAAAGCGTCCGCTACCTAGTGCCAGCACCACTCGATCCTGAGTGCCGGTGCGAATAACGGCATCTTTTGGCACGACAATTACCGCGGCCTGAGGTTTCGGTTCAATTTCAATCTGGGCAAACATATTCGGTTTTAACTCGCCATTTTCGTCGGCCAGCCGAATGCGCGCGCGCAGAGCACGGCTCTCTTCATCAAGGCTCGGGTAGATATAGTCAACAACCCCCTGCCAGCTTTTGCTCGGTTGGAAATCCAGTTTGATGGTCACCGCCGCACCCACTTCTAGCGCGTTGGCCTGACGCTCAAACACCTGTGCTTCAACCCATACCTCGGTCACTGCCGCAATCGACATCAACGTGGTTTCCGGCTTGATAAAAAAGCCCTCGCGAATACTCAGGTTGTGCAAGATGCCAGATTGCGGTGCGTAGAATGTCACGGCTTGCTGCACCTGACGGCTGCGGCTCAGTTGGCTGATAAAACTGTCGTCAATATAAAACACCTTGAGGCGTTTTTTTGAGGCTTCGATAAGTCTTGCATTGTCACTGCGCAGGGCGAGTAAAAACTCTTCCTGAGCGTTAACTATTTGCGGTGAGTAGAGCGCGTAGAGGGGCTGACCTTTCTCGATTGCACTGCCGGTCGAGCGCGCATAGAGTTTTTCGATCCAGCCTTCGGCACGCGAGTGAATATGCACCATGCGGTCTTCGTCGTACTGCACATAACCGACAGTGCGAATAGCCGACTGCAGGGGTTCGAGTCTGGCGCGGGCTGTGCGTACGCCTAAATTATTGATCAGTGCCGGACTGATAAAAACGCCCTCTGCCGCGCTGGTTTTGGACTCGTTGTAGACCGGAATCAGATCCATGCCCATGGGCGACTGGCCCGGGCTATCGCGCCGGTAATTGGGGTCCATTGGTGCCACCCAGTAAGCGGGTTTATCTTTGTCGGCAGCAACCTCTGACATCACTTGATCGCGGTCAGTGATGAACAGCGCGGTCAGTGTCGCGCCGATTAACAGGCCAGTCAGTAAGCCGGCGAAGATTTTTTGAGACGTATTCATGGAGTAACTCCAGCAATAATAAAATGCTAATTGCAGAGGCAAGTGATACTCGATTAGATTGTTAGACCGCTCGTCACTCTGCTGGGTAATCTGCATTATCAATGCAGCAGGGGCGCGCCTGAATTTTAGGCGCAACTATCCTAGGTCAGCTGGCAATCGGTGGTCTGAGTAGGGAGGCTCGAAAGGGAGAGAGGTGTGCATTGTCGGCGCGCTCGGCAATGGCAACAGATTGTACTGTGCGACTAAACCGCAATTCAGTCGTCGCTATAACCGGGCTATAACAGCTTGCCATCTGGCATGCATTGCCATCACAGCAGTCATTGTCTGGCGAGGCAGCGGGCATACTGTGGTTGCTATGATCTGTCATGGTCATCGTTTCAGTAGCAGTTTCAGTAACAGTCTCAGAATGAGTCACGGCGGCTTGCGATGGAGCATGATCCATTGCGCAGGGCGCGATGGGGAGGGCAAGTGACTGAACGGCAAATATCAGCACCAGCGCACTCAGATGCCTGAGCGTTTTGAGACTAAGCTTATATTTCACCTGAGCTGCAACCATGACTAGTCTATTCGACCCTGTTTTATCACCAAGTAGGCATAAGATACACCAAGCTGATCAAAGTTCAACCGTCAGGCTTTAGTCAATCCAGAGGAATCTGTACCGCAGGCAGCTGCAAGGTTCTGGTCGCCGCATTAATCAGGAACTATTATCGCAACAATTCGCGCTAGAGCATTGCCGCGATGTGTTTTTTATTTTCGACCACCCCATTGTGGTTGGAGAGAATCTGCTTTCTGCGCTCAGCGATTTCCTGAGCATTTTCTCTGACTTCATTAACAAGCTCATGTGCTGCTTTATGTTGTGCGTCAATTTTTTCTGAATAGACCTGCGATTGCTCGACAAGCACATCGAGCCGGCGACGATTGTTTTCTATACGCTGATGATTGGCTTCTGTTGTGGCACCTTGGGTCAGCTCATCGTGCAGTTGATAAGTGCTTGGATCTGTAGACTTATCCTCGTCACTGTCCATCCAGATACGATTCTTTTTAATTTGCTCAGTATTAAACGACTTGACCTCTTCATTGAAGCGCATGACTTTTTCGTTGATGTCGATAAGCGCTTTATTGACGTCAAGCATAGCTTGACCAACTTCTAAGGCATTAGTGTTAATCTCGACGCGATGGGTTAGGTAATCGATATGGATCTGATTGCGCATTGACTCAATATAATTTTCTTCAACTTCGTCCTCCGCTACCAGATTGTTGATAATGGCTATGCGGTTGCGAAACATGTCTTCAGTGTTTTGATTGGCTAGTTCAAGATTTCCGCAAAAGGCTGCTGAATAGTTGGCTATTATACTTGCATGCAATTCGTCAATCACTGCGCCGGTGTGACGTGACTTGGCCTTATTGTCTAAAATAGCGCTTTCGACGATAAAAACCTGACGTCGATTTTCAGCGATTTTTTTACGATTTATATCTGGAAAACTCATAACTATGGTGCCTTCAAAAGAGCCTCAGTCGGGCTGCTATCTAGTGGTTGCCGGTTCAAATTTTTGTTCGGTACTCGCTACGATTAGCGGTCTATTGAGCATCCAAGCCATGTTTAAAAATCGTGCTTTACATGTCATCAGTGCTGAGAGCATCGACGTCGAGCTCGTCTCTCAAAAACTGTAAAGTATTCAAGTTGGTTTCTAGGCCAATTTCTTCGAATAAGCGATCGGCAACCGCCTGAACCTTATCGACAGCCTCCTGCCCAGAAACCTCGGTGGTTTGATACAAGCTGCCAATGGCAAAAATTTCGTTTGCGAAATCGCTTGGAATATAGGTGTAAAACTTTCCCATATTACTGCTAGTGATATGGAATGTAGTCGGTCCAGGGGCTTCTGGGCGAGGTCTGCCTGCGACAAGTTCCTGTTGGCAGAGCTCAAGAAACGCCTCAGTCTTCAATGCGGCTTCAATAAATACCTGGTCGATATGGTTGCGTGCACGCAGGGCTTGCTTGGACCTCAGGGCCCGAGCATTCGGACTCTTAGGGTCAAGCTTGAGAACTTTCTCATAGTCTGCCTTGGCCTGCGCTTTGGCCTTGTTGGCGACACTGTTTTTTCCAAAAAATAGCATGCAGCGATTCCTGACTCGATCTGCTATAAAAATCGACAGCTGCAACTCAAACTTGAATTTATTCATGCTCGATCGGAGGGTGTCTTGAATAAAAATTCTTCTATCTATGCGAGCCTTTGACCTGCTATTTTCGAGTGGTTATGATTAGCCACGCACTCAGCAGCGCGTTCTTGCGTATACCCGCTGAACAATAAGAATAAATCGAGCAACTTAAAAACCTTTTGGGCACTTAAAAATGAAAAAAATATTGGCCTGCACAGCTATTCTTTTAAGCGCATGTGGTGGCGGTGGATCTGCAGGCGGGCCGTCTAATGCAAGTTCATTGGGAGCGGGCTCGACGGTTGCCACGCCATCGTCTGGTTGGGTGCAAGGTCAGTTTGAGGATGCCACCGTCTATGAGGGCAGTTGCGCCAACCCTCGCGTCGGTGGTGGCTATCCGGATATTCAGGGCTCAATGGTTGATGAGAATTTTTGGATTCGGTCATTTAGCAATGATACCTATCTCTGGTACAACGACATTGTCGATGTTGATCCTGGCACCGTCGATGACCGCCTCGATTACTTTGATCTAATGAAGACTGATGCGTTGACGCCGTCCGGCAATCCTGTCGATCAATTCCATTTCACCTATGACACCGACGTCTGGGAACAGCTGTCTCAGTCTGGTATTTCAGCTGGATACGGCTTTAATCTAGCGCTGATCAGCCGTTCGCCACCGCGACAAATCGTCGTTACCTACAACGAGCCGAATTCTCCCGCTGCGATCAATAACGTCAGTCGCGGTGCTGAAATTATTGAGGTCGACGGTGCGGCTGTTGCAGACGGTGATCCTGATACTCTCAACGCCGGCCTGTTTCCCTCGGCTCTGGGAGAGTCACACAGCTTTGTGATCAGGGACTTAAATGCCGTGGAGACGCGCACAATCACTCTCACCAGTACTGAGATCACCTCGCGTGCGGTGAAAAATGTCAAGACATTGGCACTAGGTGACAGCCGAGTTGGTTATATGACCTTCAATGATTTTCTCGGCACGTCTGAGAGCCTGTTAATTAATGCTGTCAGCCAGTTAGACGCAAGCGATATTGATGAGCTAGTGATTGATATGCGCTACAACGGGGGTGGTTACCTGACGATCGCCTCTGAGCTGGCGTACATGGTGGCGGGCAATGCAGCCGACGGGCAGATCTTCGAAGAAAAAATCTTTAATGATAAACACCCGAGCTTTAACCCGATAACCGGCAGCGCCCTGCAGCCGACCCTGTTCCGCACAACCGCAGCGGGATTCAGCGCAGCAAACGGTACAGCGCTACCCGTGTTAAATCTGTCGCGAGTGTTTGTGCTCTCCAGTGGTGATACCGCCTCGGCGAGTGAGGCGTTTATCAATGGCCTGCGCGGTATTGATCTCGAAGTCATCCTGATTGGCGAAACAACGCGTGGTAAGCCCTATGGTTTTTACGGCATCGACAACTGTGGTGTGACTTACTTTACGGTTCACTTTAAGGGTGAAAATGCCAAGGGTTTCGGCGACTATGCCGACGGTTTTATTCCCTCGGACACTGACGATATGTTCGGTGCGGAGGTGCGCGGCTGTGTGGTTGCCGATGATCTAACGCATGTATTGGGCGATCCTAAAGAAGCGCAGCTGGCGACGGCACTGACTTATATCGAAACCGGCGCCTGTCCTACCGCGGAGTCTGTTGCCAAGGCGCGCAGCGCCAAGTCCGTCAACCCACTGTCAGAGTTTCGCGGTGAGCTGATCAGACCATTCCAGTTTGGACGTATTGCGCGTTAAATCGACAACAGCGAGTCTCCTTCTGAATAATTGCTTTAGTGGGAATAGCTAGCAGGGGCGTTGGACTCTCAACGGCTGTTGGCATATTGCCCCCGAGCAACCTCTCAGACTTATGGGATGGCTCGGGCCTTTCTTAAAGTGTGGCGCCAATCATCATGCAGCCTAATGTTTAATTGGATGTCTTTAATTGTGAATCGTTCGTTGAAAACCGCTGTGTTGACCAGCCCTCTTAAGGGGCGTATTGCGATCGCCACGTTTCTACTCGGATTATTTTTGGTCGGGCTCTCCCCCTATGTGTTTGCCATTGACCCGTCGAGCCATATTGATCGGGCCTTAGCACTATCGCCAAACGATGGTTATGGATTCCTGCAGCTCTGTACCCGAGCGGGTGACGATCGTGTTGCACGAGGTCCTTCAAAAGCCCAGCGCATGCAACGTAAGATACCGCCGCCGGCCAAGGCATTTGATAATCTCTACTTTATTGGCAGTCACTGGACTCACGCCTGGGCACTGACCACCAGCGCGGGCATTATTATTTTTGATGCCATGGATAATGCCTGGGAAGCCGAGCATATTATTCACGCTGGACTGATTGAGCTTGGCTTAGATCCTGCGAGCATAAAATATATTATCGTCTCTCACGGCCATTGGGATCATTATGGCGGAGCCAAATACTTGCAGGATTTTGCTACAGCGCCAGATGGGACTGGCGCACGAGTGGTGATGAGCGAGATTGACTGGCAGATGATCGAAGCGAAAAAACCCTTCAAGCCAAGACCGGGCCGCTCTGCGCCGCCGCCAATGGACATGTCGGTTAGCGACGGCGATCAGATCGTTCTGGGTGATACGACAGTCAAAATAGTCGCCACGCCGGGCCATACTATGGGCACCATTTCGCCGATTTTTAGCGTTTATGATGGCACGGCAGAGCATCGGGTTATGCTCTGGGGCGGCAGTTCGTTTAACTTTGGCAGTGATAAACCTCAACAATTGCAGGCCTATATCGAGTCAACGCAACGGGCAAAAGTATTAGCGCGTGAGTATGGCGTTGATACATTGATATCCAATCACGCGCTGTATGATCGCGCCATCGATAAGCTCGGCCTCATGAGTCGCAATGTCGATTCAGGCAATCTTTTTGTGCTCGGCCAGCAGTCGGTTGCAACGACCTTTGATGTCATCGAAGCCTGTGCCAAGGCAACCCTGACAAAGTGGCAAGCAGAAGCTCAGCCACTGTTAACAAGAATAGTGAACTCGAGTAGTGAACTGGAGTAGTGAAATGAATGTTGCCAAGATAGCTGCGCTGAGTTTTTTCTGTGCTCTGTGCAGTACTGCCAATGCAAACGATTATAAAAGCGTCGAGGCGGTGTTTGCTCCGCAGAGTAAAAATCAATTTGTTCTCGATATTGAGGCCGCGCTGGCGCGCACTCAAGCTCAGCAGGGGATTATCCCCGAGTGGGCCGCGGCAGAAATTACTAAGAAGGCCTCTGTGCGTTATGCACCGCTCGACAAAATCGCCAAAGAATATAAGTTGGTTAGACATCGCATGGTGGCGCTGTTAAATGTCTGGACCCGCTCCATGGACAAAGGCGCCGGTGAATATGTTCATTTCGGTACCACCACGGTGGATGTTTATGACACGGCGCTGGTGCTGCAGCTGAAACAGGCAACGCACATTTTGCTTGCCGATCTGCGCCAGCTGGAACTGGCCATGATCAGCCTAGCAGAAGAGCATCGCGACACGATTATGGTTGGCCGCACTCGCGGTCAACACGCGCTGCCGATTACCTTTGGCAAAAAAGTCAGCACCTGGCTGGGTGAAAATCGACGCAATATAGAGCGCCTTCAAGAGGTGCTTAAGCGTCTTGAAAAGTCGGGTATTTTAAAGGGCGCGGTCGGCAGTTATCTGGGTCTTGGCGAACAGGCGATGCAAACAGAAGCGGGATTTGTCGCCGAATTGGGGCTGCAAAAACCCTATGCCGATGACTGGCACGGCAGTCGCGATGTTCTCGCCGAATATGCTCTGGTACTGTCGCTGATTAGCAAATCCTATGGTCGCATTGGCTCTGAACTGTTTTTATTGCAGACAACAGATATAGGTGAAACCGAAGAGATAATGACAAAAACGGCGGTTGGCAGCAGTACCATGCCACACAAGAAAAACCCCAGTAAGCCTGAGGCGCTGATGTTTTACGCGCGAACGATTCCGCGGCTGGCAGAGGTGATAGTTGAGGATATGGTTAATACCTTTGAGCGCGATGACACCTCGAGGACCGCGCGCAGTCTGGCTGAGATAAGCATTGAAACAGAAGATATGCTCGACTCAGCACGTCGCTTAATTGTTAATTTAAAGGTTAAGCCTGAGGTGATGAAGGCTAATTTGGAGAAAACCGGTGGTTTGATCATGGCGCAGCGGGTGACATTTGCGCTGGCTGGAAAAATTGGCAAAACCACCGCTAATGCCAAGATGCATGATGTTGCACAGTACGCCATTGACAATAAGTTGACCCTGCGAGAGGCTCTCGAGCATGACACTGAGTTGTCACAGCACCTCTCCGCAGCTGAGCTGGATGCGCTGTTTGATGCAACCACCTATATTGGCCTAGCGCCGCAGCAGGTTGACGCCGTGATTGCAGAGATCCGGTTAAAACGCCAGAATGACGCAAAAGAATAACAAAAACACTGTAATTACAGCGTCAATAAAAAATAATAAATTTTAGCCTTAAGAGTGAAAGGTATGAGAGTAGGGAGGGGGAGTGGACGAGCGCAGCGATATTGAGCTAGCCATGTTGGAGGCGCGGCCGACATTAATGTCTATGCTTAGGCGGATGTTACCTCTCGCCCAGGCAGAAGAGGTTGTTCAAGAAGCTTATTTACGCCTGCATGTCAGCAGCAAAGCTTTGCAGGGTGAAGAGTTACGCCGTTACCTTTACAAGACAACACGCAATATTGCCATCAGCCGATTGCGCCACGAAAAGGTTGTGCGCGAGTCTAACGGCAAGTTGCAGGTGCATTATCAGCTTGGCGAAGAGTCACAGAATGCCGAGCAAAAATTAATCAATGAGCACGAAAAAAAGCTTTTATTGGAGGCCATTAATGCCATGCCGCCGGTCTGTCGTCAGGTCTTTATTCAGCGTAAAATTTATGAAAAACCGCAAAGTGAAATCGCTGAGCTTATGGGCATATCGATTAACACGGTGCAAAATCATCTTACCAATGGCATGAAGTTTTGCCGCGCTTATATGCTTGATAGTTTGCGTCACAACAAGCGCAAATCTGTCGCTGCAAAGAAGGTTGGCTGATGTCTCTGGATGAGTGGTTTGCTCTCGGTATTCCCGACGATGTCGCAGATGAGGCGCAACAGTGGGTGTCGCGTTTAGACTCTGATCAGGTGAGTGCAGAGGATCGGCAGGCGTTTCTTGATTGGTTGGACTGCAGTCCCTTGAATCGCTGGGCCTATTCGGAGCTGTCTGAATCATGGGCGAAGCTGTCGATTCTTCAGGAAGTCAGCCATCTTATCGATCGTTCAAAAGTGCTTGAGTTCCCTGCCGCCACAATGCCAGCACCAGAGCTGATTCCCTATCGGGAAAAGGTTGCCTGGCACTCGATTGCGGCACTGCTGTTAATCACCTTTGGCATTCTGCTATCGACACTTATGCCAAATACTAACGGGCTACAAAGCATTGCCTCGGATCAACTTAAAGTGGTCGAATTGCAGGACGGGTCACAGCTAACGCTCAACGCCAATACTCTGGTGACGACGCAGTTGTCGAACAAGGCGCGCGAGATCTGGTTGCATCGCGGCGATGTGATCGTCAAGGTCACCCACGACGAGCGACCATTGATTGTCCACGCGCAGAACATAGACATAACCGCGATTGGCACCGAATTTCTGGTTTCCAGCCGATCGACTGGCCCCGACGTCAGCGTGCTCGAAGGTGCGGTACAAATGACCTTGAGCGAAGATTCGCCGCAGCCACTATGGGACTTTGATCGCGCCAGTTTTTTTAACAACAAACCGGACTCGCTGCTGCTCAGCGCCGGCGAGAGTGGCCGCGTCGATGCTGGTCAGAGTCGTTTGATTAAAAATGCTCCCGCCGATGTGAAAAGAAAAATAAGCTGGCGCGATGGTTTGCTGATATTTGCCAATACCGACCTCAGTGAGGCCATCGATCAAGTGATGCGCCATAGCAATATGAAGATTAATCTGAAACATCCAGCACTTGCCGAGCTGACAGTCAGCGGCATCTTTAACGCGGGCGACACCGAAGAATTTCTCAGCGCAATCCATCAACAACTGCCGGTTGAGGCGATCCGCTATTCGTCGAATTGGGTCGTGGTGCGCGCTCGTCAGTAGCTTCCCCAGCAAGCCTTTCTACACGACCCATGTTCTCCGCGATCAGATTTAAGCTGCCACTGATTAGTGGAAGCTGGCGGCTCGTGCGTTACCAATTTATGTTCACTGTGTTTTGTTGCGTTGCGCTTGGCAGTTTGCGCCGAGAGTGAGCCTTTATCACGCACCTATAAAAATGGTTGGAGAGGGAAATGACACAACAGTTAGCGGCTGGGATAGTGCAGTCGGAGCGTGGAGCTCATCAGAATATCGGCTTGGTTATTGGGCCGGCACTGTTTTTTATCATGCTGTTGTTGGGTGGTGCGCAAGAGACGATGAGTCAGGAGGCCTGGAGAACCGCGGCGGTCGGACTGTGGATGGCAGTCTGGTGGGCCACCGAAGCGATTCCGGTGCCAGTCACAGCGTTTCTTCCGATTGTCACCTTTGATCTGCTTGGCATTGCCAGTGTCAAACAGGCGGCTGAACCCTACGCCAACCCGATTATCTACCTTTTTCTCGGCGCCTTCGTACTGGCGATAGCGGTCGAGCGCTGGAACTTACACAAGCGTATCGCGCTGATGATTCTGGCGCGCACAGGCACCGATGGCAGACGTCTGGTCGGCGGCTTTATGTTGGTCGCGGCGCTGTTGTCGATGTGGATGACCAATACCTCTACCACCATGATGCTAATGCCTATCGCGATCTCTGTGGTGACTGTGGTACTCAGTCATATTGATAATGTCAGTGAGCAGAGTAAAAACAACTTTCAGGTAGCGATGTTACTGGGGTTGGCCTTTGCCGCCACTATCGGTGGTTTGGCAACGCTGGTGGGCACCCCGCCAAACGCGCTGTTGGCGGCGTTTCTGGAAGAAAACTACGGCATCGAAATCAGCTTTTTTAACTGGATGATGGTTGGGGTGCCGATTTCAGTGATTTTGTTGCCTCTGGCGTGGCTGGTTCTGACCCGCTGGGTATATGTTGTCGATATACCGGAGAGTGATGCCGCGAAGCAGCATCTGCTTGAGATGAAAGACAATATGGGTTCGATTAGCGCCCCCGAGAAGCGCGTTGCGATGATTTTTGCGCTGGTGATCGTCGGTTGGATTGTACGCCGCCCGCTGGCCGAATTTCTACCCGGAGGGCTCTCCGATACCGCTATCGCTATGGCCGGGGCACTGCTCCTGTTTCTGGTGCCCAGTGGTGATCGCGAACAGCCGCAGCTGATGATCTGGGCCGATGTCAGTCGCCTTCCTTGGGGGGTGTTGATTTTATTTGGCGGCGGGCTCAGCTTGGCCGCGGCGATTGCTAACACCGGTCTTGCCCAATGGCTCGGTGAGAGTCTGTCACCACTGTCAATCTACGGTGTGATGGCGCTGGTGATAGCGGCGACGGCTCTAGTGATCTTCCTCACTGAACTGACCAGTAATCTGGCCACCACGGCGACTTTTTTGCCGGTGATTGGTGCCATTGCTATTCAGTCGGGTATACCACCCATGGTGCTCTGTGTGCCGGTGACGCTGGCAGCCAGCTGTGCCTTTATGTTGCCGGTGGCGACGCCGCCCAATGCGATTGTCTTTGCCTCTGGCATGTTGACCATTCCACAGATGGTACGCGCGGGGTTTTATCTTAATGTAGCCGGTCTGCTCTTGCTGACAGCCGTGGCTATGTGGTGGGCTCCTCTGGTGTTTTCTGGACAGTGATATTGATAGCAATGCGCTGGTGCAATTTTTTTATTAGTGGTTTTTGGTTAATCAGGCGTTCTCTCAACAAGAAGTTAATAAATAATCATAAGTGTCTGTTGCGGCGTTGAATAGTTTAGGGGGAGCGCTGCGAATACCGTGTTAACAATTCAGTTACAAAATAAAACACAGTATTTAGCCACTCACACGCAAAGTTCACTCGCTGACGCTAATATGCTTCAGATATAGGTTCTTTGTGAATTCCCCCACATTTTCAAATAACCAATAAAAAATTAAAAAGTTAAATTTGGGAGAAAAGTAGATGTTCAAAATTAAACCTTTATCACGAGCTGTTATTTCGGCGAGTTTCGTCAGTGCAACAGTGCTTAGCGGCGCAGCTGTTGCGCAAGAGCAAAATGAATTAGAAGAGGTTGTGGTCGTCGGATCGCAAATCAAAGGGGCTAGCATTACCTCGGCGCTGCCAGTCAGTGTGATCTCAGCCGGTGATATCGATGCTCTGGGTTTGGACTCTGGCGAAGAACTTCTTGAGAACATGGCCGAGATGGGTCTCAACTACTTTACCGAAGCGGAAGCGTTTTCCGGTGGCGTCAATTCCGCCCGCGGCGATATTGGCTCTTACAACCTAAGAAATATGGGTGTGGGTAATACGCTGGTATTGCTCAATGGTCGACGGCTGGTTAATTCTGCCGGTTATCAAACTGAGCTGCTGGGTGGCGACTATGTTCCGACCCTGACAGTAAATTCGAATCTTATTCCAACAACTGGCCTCGATCGTGTCGAAGTGCTAAAAGATGGTGCCTCGGCAATCTATGGTGCCGATGCTGTTGCAGGTGTGGTCAATAATGTTATTGATTCCAACTATGAAGGCTTTAGTTTTACCACCAAAATGACCGGTTACGATCACTTTGATGCAAACGATGTCAACTTTAGCGCCAAGTTTGGTACCAAGTTTAATGACGATAGTTCACATGTGACAGTGCTGGTGGATTACTACGATCGCGATAGCATCAAAGCGTCGGAAGATTATCGCTGGAGTGTCGGCGATCACCGCGAGGTGCTACCAGATGATTCGCCCTGGAAAACCAATACCGCGTTTAGAAATCTCTATAGCTATCAATATGCCCAGCTCGATCAATCTGGTAGAAACAGCTTTACCGACAGTTCGGGTGAAATGCAGATTTTGCCAAGTTATGACGCCAAATGTAGTGGGTCAAGCGCGCTCGATACAGGGTATGGCACCTGTCTAGTTCCAGACACCACGTCAGATAACTACTACCTCAATCCCGGTGACTATCGTGACTTTAGAAGTGATCTGAAGAGAACCAATATCTTTGTCACCCTCAGTCATGAGTTTGGCGATGGCCTAGAGTTGTTTTCTGAGTTGGGTTATTACAATTCGGAAACGGTGAAAAATGTTGAGCCCGCTGGCACCTCTTCATCGGCGCCTCTGGCCGTTGGTGCCGACTACTACTACACCAATAATCTGCTTCAGGATGGTGAAAACCCACTGGCAGGCAAGAAGCTGCGCCTCGATGGTTTGCGCAATCCTAAATATGGCAGAGTGATTGATAATGAAAAGGAAACCACACGCTTTCTGGCTGGCTTAAGAGGCTCAACCGGCGAGTGGGATTGGGAAACCGCAATTCTTTACTCAAAAGCCACGGCCAATGATGTGACCCACAACCGTATCTCGAATACGCTGTTGACCGAGGCGCTGGCAGATTCAACTGAAGCGGCCTTCAATATTTTCTCCATTGATTCGACCAATATTGAGAGAGCATTGATCGATGTTTATCGCAATGATGAGAGCGAGTTGACCTCGTTTGATATTAAGGCGAGCAACAACAATGTCTTCACACTGCCTGCTGGCCCGGTTGGTCTTTTGGTGGGAATGGAATATCGCGAAGAGGCCTACTCAGACGACCGTGATCCTCGACTCGATGGCACCATCGCCTTTGTTGCAGACAATGGCAGTGCATTCCCCTTTGTTGGTGATGTACTTGGATCCAGTCCGACCTCTGACGCCTCTGGCAACAAAGATACGACATCGGTTTTTGCTGAGTTGCAGATCCCTGTTACCGAGAGTATTTCTGCGCAGCTAGCGTTGCGTCATGAAGATATCTCCGACGCGGGTACAACCACAGTCGGTAAATTTGCGGTCGGTTGGGAAGCGACAGATTGGATGTTAGTTCGCGGTTCAACTCAGACAGCTTTCCGTGCGCCTAATCTGGTGCAGGTCAATCAGGCCCAGGTTGCCAGAACCGGAACCACAGTGGATGCGGTCTATCAGTATATTTCCGGTAATGACAAAGATGTTCGCGATTACGACTGGACCATGCAGCGTTACGCGGAAGGTGCTGAAAACCTTGAGTCCGAAGAGTCGACTAACTCATCGATCGGTGTAGTGATTCAACCACCCATGCTGGATGGCTTGGTCATCACCTACGATATGTGGAAAATCGAAAAAGATAAAACCATTGGTTTATTTGGTCGCGCCAACAACACTATTCAGGATTTAGCCCTGTTAATCGATCATGGCACCTCCGACTGTGGTTCATTTGCCGGCAATCCAGCCACTGTGCGAGAAGATATCAGTGAAGTCGGTGATAATGATCTAGCGCTGTTTGCCGCTGCAGGCATCTGTCCAGTGGGTGAAGCCTATCAGATTCTCGATGAGTATCTTAACTTGGCCACACGCACCCTTGAGGGGCAGGACATTGGTGTGAGTTATGACTTTGAAAGTGCTCTGGGTGAATTCGGCATTCGCTACAACGCGACCTTTACTGATACGTTTAGTCAGGTTCCAACAGGTGATTTCGACACTATTCAGGCTGCTCAGAGCTCCGGTGCAATTCCTGCCTACGTCAACCTGACTGGCTTCGGCAATCTGCTCGGTATCGATGGTAACTACGACGAGAAGCACTCGATGAAGTTGCTCTGGTCGAAGGGGTCCTGGGGTGGTTCGCTGACCGGGTTGAAGAAAGGCGACTTTATTCAGTCAAGCCTGACCTTGGCCGATGGCACTGAGTATGTTGTTCCTTCGATGACAACCATGGATGCAGCGCTTTACTACAAGTTTAAAGTTGCCGGCAACCGTGCGCGCATTAAGTTTGCAGTAAAGAACATTGAAGATGAAAGAGCGCCAACCGCCGATAGCTTCTTTGGTTATTTTGCTGACGCGCACCAGGATCTGGGACGCAACTATTACCTCAGCCTAAAAGTTGATATGTAATCTGACTGGAAAGGTTGAGTGTTAGAGTAAAAAAGGGAGCTTAGGCTCCCTTTTTTATGCGTTAAAAGTACCGTGTGAGGATAAAAAATGATTCGCGTAACAATCAGTTTGCTAAGCCTGTGGTTAGTGTCGGCCTCTGTTGTGGTACATAGTCTCGACAGCCCATTACTGACTCATGGCGCCGCGTCAACGGCGCATCCATTGGCTACCCAAGCCGCTGACGATGTCTATCGACGCGGCGGCAATAGTGTCGATGCGGCGGTTGCCGCCTCACTGGTGCTCTCTGTCGTCGAGCCAACCATGAGTGGTCTCGGTGGTAGGGCGCAAGCCATGGTTAGGCTCGCATCGGGGGAATTTGTCGGCTACAACGGCATGACCGAAATCCCTAAAAGCTTTACCCCTTCAGCGGATATGCCATCCTCCGGCTACACCACAGTGGCCACACCAGGCCTTGTCGCCATGCTTTGGACAATGCATCAAGGTCATGGCAAATTACCCTTCGCCGAGCTCGCGCAGCCGGCTATGCGTTATGCACAGGAAGGCTTTGTATTACTGCCCGGCGAAGCCGCCCGGCATCAGAGTAAGCTTGAGAGCCTGAGGGCGGACAAGGGAATGAGCGCGCATTTTTTAAGCTATCAGGATGACAAACAGGGCGTAGCAACAGCAGCCGGCGCGCGCTTAGTGCAGCCGGTATTGGCGAAAACCTTAGCGGCCATTGCCAGCGGCGGTGCCGATGCCTTTTATCGCGGTGATATTGCGCGTTTAATCAGTGCCGATATGCGCAGCAATGGCGGCTTTGTCACTCAGCAGGATCTCGCCGATTACCAGGTACTTCCCGGGCGCTATATCAGTTTCCCCTATCGCGACCTGATGATACACACTCTAGCGGCCCCCGCTGGGGGTGGCATTGTCGCCAGAGCCCTGACCATTCTCAATCTCTATGATGTCGCCGCACTCAGCGATAGCAGCTGGGCTGTGCTGGTGAGTCAGGCCTTGGCATTAAGTCTCGATGCCGTCTCCACAGACTATGAAGAGCGTGATTTGGCGCGGCTTTCCGATCCGCAATGGGCGCGCGATGCGAGCCAAGCCATTCGCCTGCCGCAGCTAAACCAGTTGAGCCAGCGCTCGACAGCCAGTGACCAACTGACATCGACTACTGATTGGATCGGCACGCCTAGTGCCCATACCTCACACTTTGTTACCGCAGACTGCAGTGGCCAGACGGTCTCGTTGACGCAAACCATCGGGCCGGTATTTGGCGCTAATGTCGCTACACCTGAGCTGGGTTTTGCCTATGCCGCAACCATGGGTGGCTATCTGAGAACCGGCAAACAGACCCCGGGCGATCGGCCGCGCACCTCAATTGCACCGGTGATTATCACGCGCAATAATCAGCTAGTGGCGGCACTCGGTGCCGCCGGCGGCATTCGCATTCCCTCGGCCATTGTGCAAACGATTTCGCGCTATATTGATCAGGGAAAAAGCCTGCCAGAGGCGCTGGCGGCGCCGCGAGTGCACCCAAAAAATATCATCGATAAAAATAATCAGCGCATTGTGACGCTAGATGCCTTCGATGCAGAAATGACCGCAGCGGGCTGGTCACAAGAGCAACTTGAGGCTTGGACTTCGGCAGGCTTTAAGGTTAAGGAAATCACTACTCATGCCTCCTTTGGTCGCGTTCATGCACTGGTATTAGGTGACGCCAAGCTTACTGGCGCGGCAGATCCTGATTGGGAAGGCAGTGCCACACAGCCTGCCAACTGTTCAAGAAGTGATTGATCGACTAGTCCGCTGATGGAATGTGCTGATCGTTAAATCTGTCCGCTAACTCAAGTCGGCGGGCAAAAATAGTCCTGTGCAAACCGCTGTCTTTCAGCGCTTGAAAACTGGCTCGCGCCCGACTTATCAACTCTGGGTCAGAATCTCGGCCAAACGCAAGATAGAGATAGTCGGAGATACCCTGCAGTTTGATTACCGGTTCAAACTGATTGCAGTCGATATTATGCCGTTCACAGATGGATATCAGGCCTCCCTCACTGATCGGAAAGAGATCAATGCGGCCGAGTAACAATTTGCGCACGTTCTGTAGGTTGCTGTTAACCGGCTGCAGATTGGTGAAGCCCTTTTCAGTTAAATATTCATGTTGAACAAAATAATTAACCACACCAATCCGATACGCCTTGGCCTTATCGAGGTCTTTGACACTGATATCGGTGCGTGTTTTTTGTTTGAATAAATAATAATTAACTGGGATCAGTCGGCCGATCCAGTGGAAATCATCTTCTCTATCGGGGCTGCGGGCAAGAGGGTAGATTAAGATCTCGCGCTGATTGAGCGCCCGGCTGTAGGTCCTTCTCCACGGTAGGTACTGCAGCTGGTAATCAATCTCTGCATGCTCAAGCACCGCTCTGACAAAGTCAGTTGCCTCGCCGCCACTTTTGTCATTCAGATCGGTTTTGGTAAAAGGTGTCTCCTCGGTGAGAACCAGTATTGAGTCGGCCGACACTGATGCTACCAGCAGCGCTGTCAGGCATATTGATTTGGCGACATGCCACATTAGTAAAGCCATGTCAGCCCTCCGCTAACTGAGTAAAGGTGATGTCACTGCATTGATCAATTTGGCCGATTAGTTCCAGGCGCTGAGATCGACTGGAGCTTACGCAGTCTATCTCTAACGCGGTAGCCAGTTGGCCAAGTTGAACAAAGCCAAAGTTAGAGCAAAGCCCGGCCAATGCGTGAGCACTATCGGCACATTGTCCCGCGTCGCGGTCGTCGAGATTTTTAATCTGGCTAATCAGTGAGCGCGCAGATTCCTCAGCCTGACAATAGAGCTCGGCACTTTTACTCTCACCGAGCGCATCGCGGTGCTCGTTGAGCAGTGCTAGATTGAGGTAGTCGGAGTGACTGTCTGGCGATGTGGCAGATGGCGGTAGCACAGAACTATTAAGAGCACGCCGCAGCGCGTTGTGTAATCCCTGCTGAGTAATCGGTTTGCCAATCACCAGATTCATCCCTGCCGCCAAACACTTCTCACATGTTACTGGATCAAGATTAGCGGTGATGCCAATAATCAGCAGATCTTTTAACCCATCAATGGCGCGAATTTCTTGGCAGGCTTGGATGCCGTCCATAACCGGCATATGCACATCCATCAGAATTAGATCAATGCGTTGCGACTGCACTAGTTCGATCGCCTCTTGACCATTGGCGGCATAAAAGCAATGGCAGCCGATTGATTCAAGCTGGCCTTTCAATAGTTTGCGATTAATCTCGACATCATCGACGACAAGAACCCTTAACTCGGTGTCGGGCATCAGCGGCGACTCATCGCCGATGGCGGCGCTGGCTTCAAGATATTGCTGCGAGGTTTTTGTAAAAGGCAGCTGCACGGTAAATGTCGATCCCTGCCCGGGAGCACTGAACAGCTCAATACGACCATTTTGCTGTTCGACAATCGCCTTGCAGATCGCCAAACCCAGACCTGATCCGCCGTATCGCCGAGCAATACTTAAATCAGCTTGATTGTAGGGTTTGAAAATTGACGCCTGAGCCTGCTGTGGAATGCCGATGCCGCTATCTTTGACGGCAAATTGCAGCAGCATCTGCTGTGGATTAATGTCGCGCTCTGGGGCAATTTTTTGCACATCAAGGCTGATCTCACCTTTATCAGTAAATTTAATCGCATTGGAAAGCAGGTTGATCAGCACCTGACGCAACTTTTCCTGATCGCCTACCACCAGAGCCGGAATACGATCATCGACCGCGCACAATATGGTCAGATTTTTCATTTCCACCGAAGAGGACATCAGAAAAATCACACTGTCCACCAGTCCGCGCAAATTAAATGCGGTTGCCTCTATCGTGGCACTTCCGGTTTCGTATTTTGAGTACTCAAGCGCTGAGTTAGTCAGTGTCAACAGCGACTTACTGGAGTCGACAATCGCATCAATATACTCAGCCATTTTAGCGTTTTTGGTCTCTTTGCTAAGTAGTTCTGCCATGCCGAGAATGCCATTCATCGGTGTTCTAATTTCATGGCTCATCATGGCGAGAAAGGCGGATTTTTCTTCACTGATGGCAATTGCTTCTGCGCGCTGTAATTCGAGTAGACGATTTTTTTCGTCTAGCTCTACAGTGCGCTGATCAACTAGATTTTCAAGATTAATATTGGACTCTTTGATTTGTTTGTTTTGTTTTTTAATCACCTCGAGATGATCATTAAAGGCATTGAATAACACACCGATTTCATCATTTAAATGGGTTTCCGGAAGCGGTATAAATTTATCTGTAATGCCACGTTGAATCGGCAGGCTAGCTCTCAGAATAGGCCGGGTAATAGAGAAGTAAAACAGTGCTATCAGTATTAGCGCCAAAATAAAATTGCGCACAATACCTAAAATTAGTACCACGACTGAGCGATTAAAAAATGTTTCGGCATTTTGAACTGGGTCGATCACCAGGCGCAGTTTACCGACCTCTTGATCGTGAATGCGGACATCAAGCAACGCCTGATTTAAAGTCTGTGGTTCGCCAAACAGCCATCGAGTCGGTGCCGAATAGCGCTGCGTAATAGTCGATGTGGAGCTGCCGAGCACATTGTTATCCGTGTCAGTAATGGTTGCTGAGACAATCGGTGCATTACTGGTTAGGCCACTGGTAATCTGACTCGCACCGATTTCATCGAGATTGTAGGCGGCGTGAAAGGCGGCATTATTGGCTGTGGCAAGAATATTCTGAATCGATTGATTGAGTTCACTTTTATGAGAGAAATAATCGAGATAAATTTGCCCGCTGCTAAGAATCAAGCCGAGAAAAAATGCCGTTAGTATCGCAACTTTTGTCTGCGAATAGGCGAGACTTTTACGCAGTGGGACTTTATATTTTATGGCCATATTGGTTTATCACAGCGACATATTGTCTGCCACAGTTATTGGTAAACGGCTTCAGCAACAAAAATATAACCGGTGCCGTGGGCTGTATTGATAAAGCGTGGTTGCAGACGATCATCGCCGAGCTTTTTACGCAGTCGTGCAATCAGCACATCGATAGTGCGGTCGGTGGGAAACCAATCGCGTCGCTGCATGCGATTCATTATCTGGTCGCGGTTGAGCACCTGTCCAGCATTCTCAATCAAGGTTGCCAAGAGCTTGTACTCGCCTTCGGTTAACTGAATGTCCTCCTGCCCAGCTTGACTCAATAATCGCCTTCCGAGATGCAGAGTCCACTCCGCGAAGATAACGAGCTTAGCGTCATCAACATTGTTTTTTTGCTGGCTGCCACCGAGTTTTATTCTGTTGATCAGGTTTTTTACCCGGACCAGCAGTTCACGAGCATTGTAAGGTTTGGTGACGTAATCATCGGCGCCGAGTTCCAGTCCGACAATTTTGTCTACCGGATCTTTTTTCTGCGTGACCAAAATAATACCGACATTGGATCTGGCGCGGAATTCACGAATCAGTTCAAGACCGGTTTTCCCGGGAATTTTTATATCGAGCAAAATAACGTCAACGGATTTGGCCTCAAACTGGGCCTCAGCTTCTTGCGCATTTTTAGCTTTGTGGACGAGAAAGTTTTCTGCTTCAAAATAGCTTGCCAACATGTTCAAACTGGCCGGCTCGTCTTCGACAATCAATACGCTGGGGGGCGAGACTGTAGTCATAAAAATCCTAAAATAACAATTCGTTTACAATATGAGAGCTCGTGTTCGCATTGTGGTAATCCAGGTCATCATGGATCATTTGTTGATTGATATACTACTACAATCACGCTCGATTACACGCCATTTGTCGATATCGATAGTGATCTGTAGTCAGAAAGATGTGATAAAAAAACGCATTAAAATTTGTTATTTCAGTATTTCGCTGCAGATTTTTTAGCACTCATATAATAACAGTAAAAGAGAGTTTCAATGCCTGCCACAATCTTTAGCGTTCGCCAAAAACTGGCTAAGTCAGGTGTTTTTTTGACGCGTAATACGGTACTTTTCCTAGTAGTTTTGGGCTGGCCCTGTTCTCTCTTCGCCGCCGATGCTCCAATCATCGATCCGTTATCTATCGCTCACCCAGTCTATAGTCGCAGCGGTATGGTGGTCTCTCAGGAAGTGTTGGCCAGTCAGGTCGGCGCCAGTATTCTCGACCAAGGCGGCAATGCAATCGATGCTGCCGTAGCGACGGGTTTTGCTCTTGCCGTCACCCTTCCTCGGGCGGGTAATCTCGGTGGTGGCGGTTTTATGCTGATCTATTTAGCTGAGGATGACAAAACCATTGCCTTGGATTTCCGCGAAATGGCACCCGCTGCCGCTGATCGGGATATGTTTCTCAACAGCGATGCCAGTGTCAATGTACAGCGCGCACGCTACAGTATTAAATCCTCAGGTGTTCCCGGCACGGTTGCTGGACTGGTTGAGGCGCAGCAACGCTATGGCGTTTTGAGCCTCAAAGAGGTGATGCAGCCAGCGATCGAGCTTGCCAGAGATGGCTTCGCGATTAATCTAGATCTCGCCGACACACTCAAGACACGCCATAGCCGGCTGATAAAAGACGCAGCGACACAGGCTTATTTCTTTAAAGCGGATGGCCGCTTTTACGAATACGGTGAGCGTTTAGTACAGAGCGATCTGGCCGCGACATTAAAACGCATAGCCGCTGACGGGCGGCAAGGATTTTATCAGGGCAAAACCGCCGAATTAATTGTCCAGCAGATGCAGCGCAGTGGTGGCCTGATCAGCGCCGAGGATTTACAAAATTACACCGTGGTGACACGCGAGCCGGTGTGTGGGGATTTTCGTGATAATCGCGTCTGCGTTATGCCGCCGCCCTCATCTGGC
Organism: Porticoccaceae bacterium; assembly: GCA_017858135.1. Lineage (GTDB taxonomy): Bacteria > Pseudomonadota > Gammaproteobacteria > Pseudomonadales > Porticoccaceae > HTCC2207. Next base: position 25,227 of record JAFMBY010000029.1, read on the forward strand.
GGTGTCCACCTGATCCAGATGTTAAATATTCTCGAGGGCTGGGATCTCAATGCACTTGGCCATAACAGTGCCGCCTATATCCATCGACTGGTAGAGGTCATGCGCAGGGCCTACGCTGATCGCAGCGCCTATCTTGGCGATCCGGATTTTTACCCGGTGCCAGTGGTGCAGTTAACCGCTAAGCACTATGCCGATAGCTTGCGCAGTCAGATTGATCTCAACCGCGCCAGCGACTCTTCAGCGTTGCAGCCAGGCCTGCCGCTGGACCCAAAACAGTCAGCCGCCCGCCGCAGCCTGCCAATTGTAGAGAGCCCGGAGACAACTCATTTTTCCACCTGGGATGCCGCGGGCAATGTGGTCAGCAGTACTTACACACTGAACTTTTCCTATGGTAGCGGCATCTCTGTTGCCGGCGCGGGATTTTTGCTCAATAACGAAATGGATGATTTTTCCGCTAGCGCGGGAGTGCCCAATGCGTTCGGTTTGACCGGTGGTGAGGCCAACGCCATTGAACCCGGCAAACGCCCGCTATCAGCCATGACCCCGACGATTGTCTTTGACGCTCAGGGCTTGCCGATTATTGCCACCGGCAGTCCCGGCGGCAGCACCATTATCAATGTGGTGCTGCAGACTCTGCTCAATATAATGGTGTTTGATATGGGCATAGCCGATGCCACCGCAATGGCCAGAGTGCATCATCAATGGCTGCCTGACCGCGTCGACTACGAGCCGGGCATCT
>JAFMBY010000030.1 GCA_017858135.1 Porticoccaceae bacterium
CTGACTTATTAATAACCACTATTGTGCAGCAACACCACCAGCAGGCTGAGCATTCCACACTCGAGGGTTGTCGCATTCTGCAATGCCGTCATAGAGCGCGCTCCAGACTGGGAATCCGCCACTCATCATCATGTCATGAGCCTTGCCTCTATCGCCCAAGCTTTCAGCAACATAGACACCATAGAAATCAGTGCTATCTCCTCTGGGGGCACCCACGCCAGGTATCCATCGATAGATGCCACCAGGCATAGCGTTCTTATCCATCCAGGCAGTCCACTTTTTATCCGCAACCATCAAATCAGCAAACCCAGCAGCGTCTTTAAATTCACAGGCTGAAATCTGCAAGTAACCTGCCTGCCCCAGCTTGGCGTACGGTTTTACTTCCATACTAGTCATCAGTGCATGGCTGTCACATTTAGACGCAGCGTCAAACTTTTTCTGCCAAGCTCCACCCTTTGCCGCCCATTCATCCATGACCGTACCCATAGCTTCATGGTTCTCTGCCACACCCATCCAGATTGAATCAAATGGGAAATCAGCGCCATTAGCGATTACAGGCGCTAAAATATACGCCGCATAGCCTTCACTGAAATTAGTGTCTGCCCATTGATCCCAACCAGCAGCGACCTTTTTCAAATCAGACATATCCTTGCCGTCGGCAAAGCTACAAAAATAGATTTCCAGCGCACTGGTTCTCGGTGCCGCATGATGGTCAGCAAGAGTTCCCGCGGCCATCACCATGCCGAGGACTGCAGTCAAAACGGTTATTAATGTCTTTTTCATTTTCTTTCCCCTTGGTTTTATTAGTAATTTATTAACTTATGAATAAGTACTCTATCACAGTCTAATGACAACTTTACAATGCCACTAAATACCGGCAATATAATGACATAGATGATGCTAATATTTAGCCATTGGGCAAAACATGCGTATTAATAGGGCGGGTTTATAATGAAATCAAAGTTCAAGAAAATGGCAGGTGGGCTGTTATTGATGATCGGCCTGATCGTGCTGGCACTGCCAACTCTGCTTCACAAAGCTGGCCTGCACCCTGAATATCACGGCGAAATAGCGCAGGTTCCAGCAGGCAAACGTGCCCTCATTATTGCCACCAACCATTCAGTCCTCTCCGCTCCCGGCGAAACAAGCGGTGATGCGACCGGCGTTATGGCATCGGAAATGACCCACCCGTACTACAATTTCCTCGATGCCGGTGTGGAGGTTGATATCGCCAGTATCAAGGGCGGTGAAATACCGGTCGACCCTCAGACCTTGAGTCGAATAGTTAGGACCCCAGAAGATGACCGGTTTTTGGCTGACTCAATATTTCTCGCCAAGGTGAAAAATTCCCTGGCGATTGTCGACGTCGACGTTACCCAATACGATATTATCTTTATCGCTGGTGGCTGGGGTGCAGCCTATGACCTCGGCTATTCAACTGAACTCGGCGAGAAAATAACCGAAGCCTACTACGCCGACAAGCAAGCGGTTATTGGTGGTGTGTGTCACGGTGTGCTCGGCTTGATTAAAGCTAAAGATCGTGACGGTAATTTATTGATAGCCGGCCGTCGCATGACCGGTGTCACCGACAAACAGATTAAGGAACTGGGCATTATTGATATTACTCCGCAACATCCCGAGGCCGAGTTGCGCAAAGCCGGGGTTATTTTCGAGAGCCAGACAGCCTTTAGAGACCTGTTTGCGACACATGTTGTGGTCGATGACGAAGAGCGTTTTGTCACCGGGCAGAATCAGAATTCGGGACACGAAACAGCGCAAAAAATGATGGCGATTGTGGCGAAGAATTCAATGCTGTAGGCTTCTTGATCACGACCTATAACTGAGAGCTTGTAACTGAGCGTTCAAAGCCAAGAGCAAAATTGCCTTGTTTCATCTAGCCTTACACTTTTTAGTACCCGCGGTATTGGTCGGCCTATTAGCGCGCAATCAATGGCTGCGCACACATTGGCAGCTCGCCTATTTGACTCTTATGGCGACCATGCTGGTGGATGTTGACCATCTGCTGGCCAACCCTATCTACGACCCCAATCGCTGCAGCATTGGCTTTCATCCGCTCCATCAGCTGTGGTTGATTGGGCTCTATATTCTGCTCTGCTTTATTCCCAAGACCAGGCTGATTGGACTGGGACTGACGATTCATATGGCGCTGGATAGTATCGACTGCCAAGTAACTAATGGTATTTGGCTTAATTAGCGCGGATAAAAACTCTATTTAGCCAACAAGATTGTCGCCCAAAGCCAAGCGACGACACAATATCAGCACCTTTATCAGCGAAGAATTTAACCGCGACGTCTCGAAGACTCCTGCCAAATCGATAAAATGGCGCCACGGATTAAAGGCTAAGGTGAAAAGCGAAGATTAAAAGGTGAAAAATCATCACGAACGTTTTAATCTGTTGTGAGAAACAGGAGCAGCTGTTAGTGCGAGCAGAACAGCATCAAACTTTTCATTGCTCGGATCACTTGCGACAATAGACAACTAATAACAAAAAATAAAAGGAAAATGCAATGAGACGCTCAATCGCCTGGATATTACTCACTACCGCACTGTTCTCCAGCATGGTTTCTTCGGAAGAACCCAGCACGGCAAGTAGTGCAACCAACCCTTGTTTTTCGACTGACCCAGATCTCGGCGACTCAGCTGCCTGGGCGATCAATTCTGTGCAACTCTACGCCAACAACCAATTTGCCGATGCCGTGTCGGTGGTCGATGCCTGCTTCAACCAGTGGGGTCCAGAAGCGGGGCAGAAACAGAAAAAGCTGCATGATAAAGGCAAACGTTGTCCGAGCACTGGCAAGGTAAGTAGAAAGGAAAGACTAAAAATTCAAAAAGACTACCTGATGAACGATGTTTCTATGGCACTGTGGGCAAAAGCACGCTCACTGCACGAGCTCGGTCAGGTCGAGGCGGCAAAAAAGACCTATGCCCAGTGTATTTATATGTCCTGTGGCCGTGCCTGGGACCCCAAAGGATGGTTTTGGAGCCCGGCTCAGGATTGCGCTAATCAAGTTAAGCTGCTGGTCGATTAGCGAGCAGGCCTTAGGCTCGGTCGCGAGCAATCACTGTGGTCATCTAGCCATTAGCGTTCTCACTCTCTCAGTAGACGCCGCGGTTGAGGGCACCCGATAACAGACTTTCCTCAATTACATCGCCAGATAACATCAACCCCAGAGACGAATCTGTAAAAGAATTACACTATAAGAACCGGTTTATAATCGGCCACCAAGAAGGGTAAAGGAATGATTGAGCTGTATATAGAGTATGAATACTGGGTTGCCGCGGTGCAGTTAATTTTGGCCATGTTAGGTATGGGTGCTGGCCTGCAGCTAGCTGACTTTAAAAAAGTGGCTCTGCAACCCAAGGCCGCTAGTGTTGGCTTGGTTATGCAGCTAATAGTTGTGCCACTTATTGCCCTGGGCTTTATTCTCGCTACCGATCTGCCACCAGGAATGATTATTGGTATCGCGATTATCGCGGCGATTCCCGGCGGCACAGTGTCGAATGTATTTACTCTCATGGCGCGTGGCAATGTCCCCTTATCAATTAGCATCACCGCTTTGACCTCGGTAGCCTGTCTGGTAACCACGCCGCTGATTTTGAATTTTTTAATCGCCGAATATATGCCCGCCAGCTTTTCTATGCCGGCACTAAAGGTCGCGATCGAAATTGGTCTCTGCCTGTTACTGCCACTCGCGCTGGGGATGCTTTTTCTGCGCTTTTTACCTGCTTATGCGCAACGCTTTTCAACGCTCTGTGTGCGCGGCTCACTGCTCGGTATTGTTATGATCGCGCTCGGCTCCATCGGCGCGGGCAGGCTCAATATTGCCGATACGCCAGCGACTGATCTTGCTGTACTGTTTGGATTTATTATTGGCCTCACTGTCGTCGGCATCGGTTTAACCAAAGCCTTTCGCCTCCAGCAAGAAGACAATACTGCGATCGAAATGGAAGTGGTGGTGCGCAATATCAACCTCGGCTTTCTGCTTAAGGTGTCGCTTTTCCCACTCGTTGCGGGAGAGACGAGCGCTGTCGCCGATATGGTGCTTTTGTCGCTGCTGCTCTATGGCTCTTGGCAGATGATTATGGGAGTGGTTTTTATCTTTTGGCGACGCCGGCAATCAGTGTCCGTGGTCTTGGCTGAGGGCTAAATATCGTTAACCAAACCTTTTAATGCTGCTAATAAAAAAAACCTCATCCCTTTCGGGTTGAGGTTTTTATGTTACTGCAGGCGTCAGTGGAAACAACGTTCCAACTAATTGGTTATTAAGTTTTTGATGCCTTTTCAGCAACATTCCAACGCACCATATTTTCCGCTTTCAACCGGTTGATAAACAATGCATAGCGACTTTTCTCTTCTTTCCACTCTTCTAACCACTGCGCGCCAGTTCGCTCCGCATCGACAAATACCGCGTTGGTAATCATCATTGGAATTAACACCGATAAATGGACGACCAAACTGGTGACGGTGCTATAACCTAACCAACCAAGGTGGTATGAGGCGATAAAGCCAAACGAGACACTCCAAATGGTGAATAACACCAGCATAAAATAGGCTTGTAGTCGTGCATCTGGGATGTACTTTAAAGGATTGAATCTTACATCCATAATTCTGCGCCAAAGGTAAACCATTAGCATCACTGATCTTCTAAACAGGGTGGGCTTGTTCATATTATTTTTCCTCTTTTAATTGTTTGCTTACCTCTATTAGTATTAACGGCTTCTTCAGCCCTGACTCAAGTCAGTTTTGAGTCGCCGATATAACTAATATCAAACAAATTTATTATTTTTGAGAATATCCCTCACCGCCTTAAACATTGCGTTTACGCGACGTATTAGTCTATACGGTCATTTTTCTGAATTAGTTCACAAATGCATCTTATTACGCATAGGTTTAGCGTCCTTGTGCGATCAAAGCAGCTATTTACTCATCATGTTAAAACCCATGGTATTCGACAAAACTACTGTTTTCAGCGCGGGTCGAGCGCACATGGTTTGCGACGAAGCTATCGTCGGGATAACCCATCGCGATACAGATCATAATATTCTGATCATCTGGAATATTGGCATGCTCACGAACAACATCAGACTGCATAATGCCCTGCCCATTAATGACACATCCGATGCCTCGTTCCCAGGCCGCTAGCACAATACCGTAGGCCAGAGACCCCAAACCAAAATGAGTAATCGCGGCCGGCTCTAGATACTTGTCGTAAGTTAGCACCAGCGACACTGGCGCATCAAATTGGCGGAAGCCCCGTAACATCCAATCCATGCGCTTTTCTTTATCATCGCGCTCAATGCCCATGGCCTCAAATAATTGAACAGCGACATCGATTTGGTTTTGCCGATGCCCTCCTTCGTAGTCTTCTTTATAAGGGAAATCACGGACATGAGGCTTGCCCGCTAAGGTATTTTTGGTATTGCCTTGGCGAATTTTATCCAACACATCACCGGCTACGGCATGAATATGCCAGGTTTGTGTGTTGTAAGAGGTGGGCGCCCACTTTGCGGTGTTGATAATGTCATCAACCACCTCTCTAGGGACAGGTTTGTCCTGGAAACCTCGCGTACTTTTTCGCGACTGAGAAAACTGAGTGAAATTCATAAGATTAGCCTTTTAAGAAAAACATGTTATGACACCAATAATGCCATAATAGTTTAGATAGGCAAATCTCTTTCTGGGGTGCGTAACTGCTATCGCATCAGGGGACAACACCCACCACCACGTGGCGGGTGTTTTTATGCTTGGAGACGGCGGGAATTATTTGTCCTTGGCCATTGTTGTTATATGGGTACTCGATAAGTTTTAAACTCTTAATCCTGAGTGAAATAGATATCCCTAATATAAATAGTCTTATCTGGGTCACGAGTGGTACCCAGTATGGATAGAATATTGCCGACATTGCCTAAGTTACCACCCTTATCTAGTTCAGCCATCGGGATTTTATAATCACGCCATTGGCTACCGACAAGGTAAGGAGTATTGGGACCAAACTGGACAAAGTTGTTGACCTGATTACCATCTTCCCAGCGCCCGCTTTGATAGCCAAGAGCAAAAGACACATTGGAATCACCACGAATAGTCAGGTGAAGATGGCCAGATGTAAACTGAGACAGGTTCTCACCAGTTTTGGCCTGAAGCTCAAATCCAGCACCCCAGCCCCACGGCGCACCCTCTCGAGTCAGGATTGAAACAACTCCTTCAGGTGACATTTCTATACCGACAGTGCCCTCCCAAGGTTGCAATTTTAATATGGCGCTTGGATAGGTCATATCATTGTCTGCAGAAGGCTTCATGTTACTGTGGGTTAGCAGGTAGGTTCCCGCATTGACCGGCTTGCCGGTTATCAGTGCGTCGTTCACTGTGGTGATCTTGCGAACCGGCATGGTGCTCTTAAACGGAGGGTTGAGCACGTCCTTTAACAGCGCCGCTTCGTCGCCACCGTAGCTTTTAACCAGAGGCTTGCCACCGCGAGTCAGACCGTCGAAGCGACCTTCATCAAACAGTTCCCACAGGGCGTATTTCGCTTCGTTGTTTAGCCTGACAAAACCAAAGTGGTTTTCTGAACCCTCTGGGTTACTGGCGTGCTTCCACTGCTCATCAAACCCTTCAAAATAAAACAACGAGATACCCGCCGCATCAGTCCACTCACGCATAAACTCATAAAACAGCTTAGCCTTATATTCATCGGCCGCCTTTGAACCACTGGCACCATAGGAGATATTATCCATGGAGGCCCAGCCGGTCTCGCCAATATGGATAGGCTTTTTAATGTCCAGACTATCGAGATAATCGACTACACCTTGGTACTGCGACTGTGCATATTCCACCGCGCGCTTCATGGTGCCCGCCATCATTTCCGGTCTCGGCAGCTGTTCCTCATGAGGTAGCACACCCCAGTAATCCTGATTGTAGTAAGAGTCGTGAAAAGGATAAGTATGGGCTGAAACAAAATCGACTGCCTTGATCAGCGCGACCAGATCTTTTGTGTGGTACTGCTCACCCTTGCCACCCCAGGACTCATAATTGTCTGAACTGGTAATCCAAACATCGCGAGAAAGACGCTCTTCCTTTTTCAGCACCTGCAGATGATTAACCCATTTTAGAATTGTCTTGGGAAAAACAAAGTAGTTGGTCGCCCACTGCACCATTGCCTCATTGCCGACGGCAATCGCTTTAACAATATCCGGGTACTGATTCGCCAGCTCGACTGCTTTGTTGATTTCAGTGGTGTTATTTTTAACATTGCCTTGAGTGTGATCGACGTTGTTACTCCAGGAATTTCTAGCTTCAATCCAGGCACCGAGCATAACGTACATTTCAAATTCTGGGTCCGTATCTTTTAACTGACGGATCGCCTGCAGCAGTCGTTCGGCCATTGGGAATTGCGACGTATTGTAAGTACGCAGAACTTTGATACCCATCGCAGAGAGTATCTGCATATCCTCAGCCAATTCATCGACGCTTGGCGCATCATCCCGGGAGATACCGCGATAGCCACCATAGGACATCGCCGGATAGTTCGCGTTGCCAAATATTTCGGCTGCCGAAGGTCCGTTTTCTGTATGACTGTGACTTAATGCAGGCTCACTGGAAAATAGAAACCCAATAGAGAGAAGGAGTAAAAACAACGTTGGTAATTTAATCACGGTGACAATTAACCTTTGGTTGATGAATAAAATGTAATAGCAAAAATGTAATAGCAAAAGTGTAATAACAGTGGCGGAGATTATAGGACTCAGCATTGGTTATATCAAAGTGTACGTTTTAACCCTCAAACTTATAGGTCGAAAATTTATTCCATCGACGGTATTGGCAAACAGGATATTCGATAATTACTTTTGAACAGAAGATTTAATTGCCGTCTTGTTCTCGTCTAGTGAACAACCCATAATCCTCAGCCCGCAAAAGGAACCCATTGATGAAGCCCCGTAAAGTCGAACTTATTAAACACGCGCAGCACTACCAGTTGACGGTTGACGGTGAACCGTTTTATATCAAAGGGGCCGGGCTTGATCTCGGCAATATCAAAACCCTTGCCGATCACGGTGGCAATGCCTTCCGTACCTGGCGGGTTGAGAATGGCCAGAACTCAGCGCTTGAGATTCTCGACGAAGCGCACAAATATGGGCTGATGGTCTGTATGGGCTTAGAGGTGGCACGCGAGCGGCATGGCTTCGACTACGATGACAAGGTGGCGGTTGCCAATCAACTGGCGCTGATTAAGCAGGATATACAGGCACTTAAAGATCATCCAGCACTGCTGATGTGGGGTATCGGCAACGAGCTCAATCTTCGCCATACCAATGCAAAAGTCTGGGATGCCGTCAACGAGCTGTCAAAAATGATCCATCAGCTGGACCCCAATCATCCGACCACCACTATGCTGGCAGGTGCGGAACCCAAAGATATTAAACTGGTTGCCAAACGCTGCCCGGATGTCGACCTGCTTTCTTTTCAGGTCTATGGTGAAATCGATCAGTTACCGCGCTTTATAGCCAAGAGCAAATTCAAAGGTGCCTACACCGTCTCTGAATGGGGCGCCACAGGACACTGGGAGTCACCCTGCACAGGCTGGAAGCGACCTATTGAGGCGAGTAGCAGCGAGAAAGCCGAATCGTATAAACAGCGCTACCTTAACTATATCGCTGCAGATACGGCGCAATGTATCGGTTCATTTGTTTTTCTGTGGGGACAAAAACAAGAGCGCACACCAACCTGGTACGGCGTGTTTCTGGAAAATGGTCTGCGCATGGGCGCTGCTCAGGTGATGCAGTATTTGTGGACCGGCAAGTGGCAAGAGCATCGCGCACCGATTATTTCTGCATTGACGATTGACGGCTTAGCAGCCTGCGACAGTGTTCGCCTGACAGTCAATAAGCTCTACAGTGCAAAGGTCTCTAGCGACACACCAAGCGACCAGGCGCTCCGCTACCGCTGGGAAATAATGCGTGAAATCGACAAAGATGTGGAAAGCGATGGCGGTGATTTTGAACCTACCCCCGAAATAGTTTGGCATCAGTCAGGGGCAGAAACCGCCGCTCAAATTCAGTTTAAGGCGCCAGATGCAGGTGAATATCGACTCTATGTTTATTTAGAAGACAACCACGGCAATGCCGCTACCGCTAATTTGCCCATTTTGGTCGGACCGCTGCCTTCAAGTGTTAACCCTGCTGACAGGCTGGCGGGTTAAGGTCAGGAGACCCGCCGTTCATCGTTCAAATCAACTCACTTCATCGCAAACCGGTATGTTTGCTCGACCGATCCTGTTATGTTTTTGACATCGTCATTCTTATCGGTCGTGGGCCTCCATACAACGGCTCAAAACCCAATGAAGATAGGGCTAGGTAAGATATCAAAACTAATAATAACGACTGAAAAAAAATTATGGCCAATAATAACGTGCCAGACGCCACGCTCAATAAAAACCAAATTCCATTCAGCCAGAAAGTGGCTTTTGGTGTTGGCATGCTTGCCAACCAGATGTTTCCTGCTGCGCTGGGTATCTTTATGGTTATCTTGGTGCAAAGCCTGGGGATGAGCCCTGTTCTCTGGGGGCTGATTTTCTTTATACCCAAGCTGGTCGACGCCATCACCGACCCGCTGATGGGTTTTATCTCTGACCGCACTGTGTCCCGCTGGGGTAAACGCCGCCCCTACGTCTTTATTGGCGCGATTATCGCAGGCCTGTCTTACATGATGATGTGGCAGCTGTCTGCAGAAAATTCCGAGATGTATAATTTCTACTATTTCCTCGGCTGGTCGTGCATTTTCTTTGTCGGCATGACTGTTTTCAGCGTGCCCTATGTTGCCATGGGCTACGAGATGAGCGGTGACTTCCATGAGCGCACCCGCCTGATGGCAGTCGCTCAGTGGATTGGCCAGTGGGCCTGGGTAATCGCACCTTGGTTCTGGATTGTGCTCTACGATCCAGACTGGTTTGCCTCGGCAACTGAGGGTGCAAGATATCTGTCGATCTGGGTAGGCGGGGTCTGTATGGTTTTGGCTCTGGTACCGGCATTCTTCTGTACCTATACCAACACTGAAGCGTCAGATGATCAGCAGGCCGCTGAACAGAAAAGCTTTAAGGAAACCATGGCAGAATTTGTTCAGGGTATTGTCATTACTCTGCGTAACAAGCCTTTCCAGAAAATTTGTATGGCGACCTTTCTGATCTTTAATGCCTTCAATATGGTGGCGGGCTTCTCTTGGTTTATTATTGTTTATTATATGAATGGCGGTGATCCTGGACAGGCTGGAACCTGGCCTACTCTGTTCGGCTCGATCTCTGCTCTCTGCACCTGCTTTCTGGTTATTCCAATCGTTAATTGGTTTTCGCAGAAGTTTGGTAAAAGAAGTGCTTTCCTCTACTCACAGTCAATTTCGATTCTGGGTTACTGCATGTTCTGGTGGAGCTTCTCTCCGGAGAACCCCTGGTTGATGTTTGTTCCAATCCCACTTTACGCGTTTGGTATTGGCGGCCTGTTCACCATTATGATGTCTATGACTGCTGATATCTGCGATATGGATGAGCTGGAAACTGGACAGCGTCGAGAGGGTACTTTCGGTGCAATCTACTGGTGGATGATTAAGTTTGGTCTGGCATTTGCAGGTCTGGCCAGCGGATTGATTCTGAGTATGATCGGCTTTGACAACTCTGTGGCAGTGCAGACTGAGGAAACACTTACCCAGTTGCGCTTTGCCTTTATCGGCGTTCCGATCGTCGGCACTCTGACTGCGATTTTTGTGATGCGCAATTATGACCTCGATGAGAATAGATCTAACGAGATTCGCGATGCGTTGAATCTTCGTGCAGAGGCCGTTAGCGCGTAAAAGGCCGTTCGTTAAGCACGCATAGCTGATGATTAGAAAGGCTCTGTCTGATGACAGGGCCTTTTTTTTGGGGCTGGTTTTTGGATTGGATTACAGGGGTGCACTGTTTGAGGCTGGGGAGCGGCCGGAACCGAGGGAGGCCTTTCGAGACTCACTCAAGCCATCCATGGGCGTTCGAGCGCCCAAGACCGTCACATAAAGAGAGGACAAAACAAAAGGCGCTCAAAGAGCGCCTTTTAGATTACAGGCTGTCTACTCAAGCCCAGGCTTAAGAGCCACTTCGATCTGCGTGACAACGCCTTTCTTATCAAAGATCTGCATGGAGGTATCCGCATCAATGCTATTGCCATCGATGCTTTTTCGGGTTCCATCGGCATAGTGGAGAACAATCGACGTCTCTTCAGCTAGGCTGTAGACAACCGGCACCTGACAGTAGGTAAAGCCGAGCTGGCCTGCAGCCAGAGCAACGATCTGCTGATCACCATTAACATCAAAATAACCCAGCGAGTCGGCCTGTGAGAGGAACTCGGATTTTCTCAGAATAAACGGGTTAAAGGTAATGCTTCCTTTGACCACAGAAACACCCACTTCGAGCAGACGAGCGATAACTTCTTCCTTCACCTGACCCGTCATACCCGGCTGTTTAGCACCGGCAAAACCCGGAGTGTGCGAGTATGGATCGGTTGGGAATGCACCGTAATTATCTGGGGTTTTGTTAAAGCCAATACCAGCGCGAATATCGAAGTAACAGTCGGCCAGACGACCGATAAGCACCGGGTCAGAACCATCAGCGACAGCCTTTTGGAAGTTCTCTAGAGCCGCTAGAAGCAGTTTGGAAACCATGTGCCAGTAGATGGAGCCAAGGCCCTCATAGGCGTACATGCCGCCGGAGCGCCCGGTAAACTGACGGTGGGTAAAGACCAACTCAAAAATCTCTTCGATCAGCGACTCATCTTGATCGACAAGCTCTGCATAGCCATTCTCTTTAAGAGACTGCATCGCTTTCTTGGCGCTAACGACATTGTTTAAGCTGCCGTTAAAGTGGTAGCCGCCCTCAGAACTCTTCTCAACCAGCGATCTGTCACCTGCAGAGACCAGCGCCTTGAGCAGTGCCGAACGCTCGACATCCGCTTCGCGAATAATGTTCTTATCAATAAATCGAGTTAGTTCTCGATCCGGATAGAGCAGATACGAGTTCTGACGCGCGGTGTAAATCGCTGACTGGCGCAGCGCGACCAGAACATCAAGCGCCTCTTCAGGCTTCAGGTAACCAGAACTGAGAACGGCAACCTGACCTTCGAGCATCTCGTAGAGGTGGGTAATCTCGATGGTATTTTCGCCAGCAGTCATCAGATTGTAAGCGTGGTAGAGACCATCTTCACGGCGATTGGCTGCGATAGTATGGTCAATAAACGCCAGTGACAGCTGGAAGAACTTAACCAGATCAGCCGTTCGAACCGTTGCACGGTCACCAGAGAATGCATGCTTATAAATACCAGAGCGGAATTGTTCGCCGGCCAGGCCAAGACGATCGAGAACCTTCTTGCGATCGACATCATTGATCTTGCCATTCAGCAGATGTTTGTTATCGGTAAAGGTACTATTAATGCCATTCAACAACTCATAGATCTCGGCAGACACCTCTACCTGGTCAAACTCGACGGCAGAGAACAGGTCCACCAGGTACTGCTGGAAACGTCTGGTGTAATAGAGCGTCACCATCGACACGCCATAACCCACCAGCGCATTGTTGGCATCGTTCCACTCGGGGCGCTGGGTGTTTAGCCAGATACCGCCTTCGGGGATAAAGTTCGACAGCTTGGACAGCACAGTGGCCAGCAGCTTCTCCGTGAGGTTTACAGTGTAGACTGAATCGTTTTTATCCCAGATCAGACGACCATCTGCACCAACTTTCTCAACACGCTGGCTGATAATCTCTTCTGCGTCTTCAGCAAAATCAATGGTGTTGTGCGGATCTTTAAGCAGCTCTTGGTAGCCTTTGATCTGGTAGGGAACATTGGCGTAACAGAATAGATCGCGGGTTAAAAAACCGCGCAGTGTGCCCGGGTGATGATCGTTGGAGAACTCGAGGAACTTCAACAGATAAATAATCTGGTGATCACCCCAGTAGCCAATATTGGCCCAAGGGTCACTTGGATCGGGCTTTTCCCAATCAATGCCGGCTTTGGTAATACGGTACGGGTTGTAGCCATCAGCTGTCGTTGCGTTAACAAACTTACAGATCATGCTCTCAACATAGTTTGGAATCGACAGACTCAGCGCTTCCCAGTTCTGAAAAATATCGCGCCAGTTGCCTTCATAGTTAAGCAACTGCGAGCCATCACCTTTCTTTACCTGAATGGCAAACTTATTCCAGGGGCGCGATGGGTCACCGTGACGACGGCTAAAGGAAAGAGGCAAATATTCCATACACAGGCGCTGCAAGCTGGCATCGCCCTGTTTTTCTGCGGCTGCAATCAGGTCACTGTAGTGAAAGCTGTCGTCCAGATCGGCAAAGAATGCAGCACATTTTTCAAATTCATTGCGATTAAAGCCTTTCACAAAACCGATCAGGTCCTGCTTATCGACTCTGTAGTTGTCAACAAACAGACCGCCGCGCATAACGTTAAACAGTACATTGGCAAAGTGGTGGTTGGCACTGAGTCGATCCTCAGTTACCTGCAAACCATCAGAGGTACCGACGATACGGGCAAGATTTAACGACCCCTGCGCTATATCGCTCTCGATATCCTCAGCAATATTATTGTCGGCGCAAACAAAGGCAATCAGCTCTCTAACATCGGCTGGGCCTTGATTAACATCAGCGACAATACTCCAGCTGTGTTTCGCTTGAGCAGCCAGATTGATCGTATCATTGACAAAATAAGCACCGCGACGAGCGCGAACATCAGTCTCCTGCTCAACAGCACAACCCTTGCGGAATTGGTCCAGTTGAATTGAAGAGACCAGCTTCTTCGAATTGGGTAGGCCTACAGACCAAACAGCCGTCGCAGACAGTGCTTCACTGGGTTCTGCACGGTCGACCAGAATTGAGCTCATGCTGTAGAGGCCAACACCGACATCTGCCTGTAGTTCGTTCTTTTTATAGGCATCGACAAGGCAGCTCAATGAGTTCTGCACATCGGATTCAACGCCATAGGGAATAAGGTTTTCAATACCGTCGAGAATCTCAACGGAGACAGCCTGATCACTATTATTGACAAGCTTGGAGGTTTTGACAAAACCAAATTTATCGGAAGTTCGCCATGCGTAACTAAAGGTCAGTCCTAGATCATGGTTGATCTCTTCAAAGATCAACTTGTCACCATAGACATTCTTATAAAGGTTGCGAGTGATCTTGTAAGCACCCACATGCTGTTCAGAAAGCGGCTCCCAGAGTGAGGTTTTGTCGCCACTGGTGACTAACGCAATAGTGCGGCTGCCGGTATAAGGCGAGGCATCACTGATCTTGTCGTCGGTGTAATAAGGGAATAACGCATTCTGCGCATCGATCCTGCCAGCCGACAGGCCGCCGCGAGTCGAGATAAACATCCAGTGATTAGAATCGCTGACGACACTGATAAAGAAATCTTTCATCTGGTCATAATTAGCGATCTGATAGAAGTCTTCGCCTTCTATCGTTACATACTGCCCACTGACGTCCGTTTGATTTTGCTGCAGGATTTGCTTACCGATATGGATTTGTCGTTGACTCATGAATACCCTAAATGATGTGTTTTAGTGTTCTCTGCAGAATGAAAACCAGTGCAAAGACTTTTTATTATCAATTTCGCGAACTATCCAGCCCGGTGGTAAATGGGCGCGCAGCCTTTAATGACCGGCCGGTATCCTAAGGTGACACCAAAAAATTCGCAACTGCAGAGCCCTACAAATCAGCTAGAAGGCTGAAATATGGGGACAAAATGGCCGGATTTCTGATTGTAAGTTGATTTTCCCTGACGTAGTATTTAATCCCATAAAAATAACAATTTAAGTCAGACTGAAGATCAGCATGGCGGCCAGTCTTAAGCTTCATTAACTTGAAAAATATAACCACCATCCAAACTGCTCGATCTAGGTTAAAGAGGATTTAATTACTCAATGTCAAAGCGTGAAGATAAAGTTCACTCCCTAATGGGGATGGATACATCAAATATTAGCGGTGATCAATTACACCAATATTTCAATGCCTACCTAAAAAATGGGATGCACGGTATTGGCTTTAGCGCTTACGAAGAGGGGCAGGAGCCCGGCGATGAGCTTAGCCTTGAGCAAGTGCAGCGAAGAATGGCCATACTCAAGCCAAGTATAAAGTGGGTGCGATCTTTTTCATGCCTGCAGGGCAATGAGTTGATTCCTATGGTTGCCAGAGAGATGGGCATAAAAACATTGGTTGGCGCCTGGCTGGGTGATGACCTGGAAAAGAACGAGCAGGAAATCGAAGCCCTAATTAAGCTGGCAAAAGAGGGCTATGTGGATATTGCCGCGGTTGGCAATGAGGTGATGTACCGCAAAGATCTCACTGAAGAGCAGCTGCTCGCTTATATTCAGCGGGTTAAAGATGCCGTACCCGACACACCTGTTGGCTATGTAGACGCCTATTACGAATTTGAAGACCACCCGGCAATTACCGAAATCTGTGATGTAATTTTGGCTAACTGCTACCCCTTCTGGGAAGGCTGTGCCATTGAGTACTCACTGCTGTATATGAAAGATATGTTTCGCAGAACCCAAAAAGTTGCCGCGGGCAAACAAGTGATTATCACCGAAACTGGCTGGCCCAATCAGGGAGAAAAATTCCACGGCGCGGAACCCTCTGAAGAAAATGCGATTCGCTATTTCCTCAACACCCAGAAGTGGGCTCAGACGGATGACATTGATATCTTCTATTTCTCTTCTTTCGATGAATCGTGGAAGGTCGGCGCTGAGGGTGATGTCGGCGCTTTCTGGGGTCTATGGGATAAAGTTGAACAACCTAAATACACAGTGAAACTATCATGAACAAAAAGCCGCTGCCCTACTGTAAAGCCATCTGTTACTCAGGTTACCGTGACGGTCAAAGTCCCGAGTCGGGAGATATCCCAACTTACGATCAAGTCAAACAGGATCTGCTTATACTACAAGGTCAGTGGCAGTCTCTGCGTTTGTATGCCAGCGATGCGCACTCGGAAACCGTGCTGGCAGTGATTCGCAATGAACGGATGTCTTTCGACGTTATGTTGGGCGCGTATATTACGGCAGAGGTTAACAATGAAGCGTGCCCTTGGGGGGGTGTCTACTCCCCTGAGCAGCTACTGGCAAATAAGGAACACAATCTCGTTCAGATCAACCGATTAATTGAGCTGACTAATGCCTACGCTGATATTGTCAGCTCAGTGTCTCTCGGCAATGAAGCCTCAGTCAGCTGGACTGATCATATGGTAACCACTGAGAGCCTAGTCAGATACGCGAGACTACTGAAAAAAAATGTCTCTCAACCGATCACTTTCTGTGAAAACTATGTGCCATGGCTAGACAAGCTGAAACCTCTGGCTGAAGAACTGGATGTTATTGCGATTCATACTTATCCGGTGTGGGAGTACAAGAGTATTGAAGACGGCCTCGCTTACACCATTGAAAACTACAATGCAGTCGCTGAAGCCCACCCTGACAAACAGGTCATAATTACTGAGGCTGGCTGGGCAACCAAGGCTAACGGCTTCGGTATTGATCCCCACAATGTCAATGAACAATTTCAAGAGCAATATTATCAAGAGCTTATGGAATGGGCTGAGCGCGAACAGGTACTGGTGTACTTTTTTGAAGCCTTTGATGAAAATTGGAAGGGCTCCGATGACCCCCTCGAACCAGAAAAGCATTGGGGCCTGTTCAAAGCGGACAGAACGCCAAAGCTGGCCTTGCAGTTCTAGCTCGCTGCGTGAAGATTAACCAATAGCGATGTCCTTTTAGCACGAGCGGGTGCCGAACAGCCGCGCAATGTTATTGCAAGCATCCAGCTGGCATCACTCTCTAGTCAGGCACCTTACGGTGCCGACTCGTCAACACTAACTCTTATCAATTTACCGTTATCACCATCCGTAACAAGCATCAAACTGCCATCTGGCGCAGAGGCAATATTGCGAATTCTGCCGAACTCAGCAAACAAAACGTCTTCTTTCAACACCTTGTTATCGTGTATTTCAATGCGCCGAACATCACCCGGCACCATGGCGGAGATAAACAAGCTGCCCTTCCAAGCCGGAAACATCTCTCCGCTGTAGACTGTCATCCCTGAGGGTGCAATCGACGGATCCCAATACGTCAATGGTTGCTCCATACCGGGCTGCTCCGTAAAAGGAGAAATCATAGCGCCACTGTAATCGACACCATAGGTGATAGCTGGCCAGCCATAGTTTTTGCCCGGTAAAATCAAATTGAGCTCATCACCCCCTTGAGGGCCATGCTCATGTTCATACACCTTGCCATCGTCGGCAATCACCAGCCCTTGAAGGTTTCTGTGCCCGTAGGACCAAATCTCTGGCAGCGCACCCGGCGTGTTTGCAAAAGGGTTGTCCTGTGGAATACTGCCGTCGGGATTAACGCGCAGTATCTTGCCAAAATGATTATCTAACGCTTGCGCCTGCTCGCGATAATTAAAACCGTCACCCGATGTGATCAGCAGCGTACCATCGGCTAAAAACCCTAAGCGAGCACCGTAGTGTGCCGCGGTATTGCGCGGTGGGTCTGACTGAAAAATGGTTTTGTGATCGACAAGACTATTGCCGTCGAGACGCGCCCGAATCACATTTAATCGATTGAGTTTTGGCGTCTCAGCATCAGCTGCTGAGAATGACAGATAAATTAATCCATTGTTAGCAAAGTTGGGATCCAAGAGAACGTCAGATAACCCACCCTGCCCAGCGAACAATACCTCTGGCACTCCAGCAATAGGCATCGGATTTAATACTCCATTGGAAACGCGACGCAGGTTTCCCGAGAGTTCGGTGAGCAATATTTCAGCGTCAGAAATAAACGCCATTCCCCAAGGATGATCCAAGCCCTCTGCCAGCACTTCAACTTGAATCTTGTCGTCACCGCTGGCCGCCAAGCCTGCGCAGCACAACAGGCTCGCGCATAAAAACTGCCTATTTATTAATTTCATTGGACTCCCCGTTATGTGGATGGCTACCGAAATAATATCCCGCAATCATTCCCGAAAGAACAAGATAAACCTTGCCAGCCAGTGTGCGAGCGCCAGCAATTAAATCTAAGTTATAAAAGGCCAATGGCATTAACACGACGATGGCCAATAGTGCTACACCTCCGGCCGCGGCAT
Source organism: Porticoccaceae bacterium (assembly GCA_017858135.1). Taxonomy (GTDB): domain Bacteria; phylum Pseudomonadota; class Gammaproteobacteria; order Pseudomonadales; family Porticoccaceae; genus HTCC2207. The sequence goes on from JAFMBY010000030.1 coordinate 18,172, forward strand.
AAAGGTAGGGTTTTTTGATCGCACTCCAAATGGCAATAATGCGTGCCGTGACAAAGGCAATTAGCAGCCCGACAAAGATCAAACCGATCGCAGGAAAGGCACCGCCAAAATTCATACCGATTAAATCGCGAGCCATTGTCGACAGAACAACCTCCAAATCCACCGGCATATTAATGCTTTGCAGCCAGATTAGATTGGTCGCAGTCGTGTGGGTTACCAGCAAAAATGTGGCTATCGTCAGGGATATCAAAAACGCCTGTATCTGTTTGATCATCTTAGTGTGCCATTGCAAATAAAGTGAGTGTGGATCATTTCGATTTCTTTTGACCTTTTAATGATATCAATAAAACTTGGATTTTATGGCCACGAAAACAGCCTTAGAAACTATTCAGTAACCACTCGCCAAGAGCACGGACCTGCGGATCATCTGTTTTGTTTGATTTAATCGCCAAATAATATCCTCGTCCAGTATCCCAAAATCTATCCGTCAAGATAACCAGTTTATCCTTTGCCGCCAGATCGCCAATAGAATGTTCAAAGCCAAGGCCAATGCCCTCACCTTCTAATACCGCTTGAATTAGCATGTAATAGTTATTAAAGGTCAAGCCGCTAGGTTTTAACTCGGCTATATCAACATTAAAATGCTGCAACCACGCAGCCCAATCAATAGGATCCCAACCAAGATTTTCCCATACCTGTTCATCCATATGCAGCAATCGATGCTGCAATAACTGCTCAGGCATTTCAGGGCAAGTATGAGCACCAAGATAACTTGGGCTACACACTGGATAGGCGCGTTCGGCAAACAAATAGTGTTTTTCGTGGCCTCGCAAATCGCTATCGCCGCAGGTAAGCGCTAAATCTACTTTTTCAGAGCGCTGTTCCTGGGCATTGTCTGTGGCAACAACATGCACCTTGATGTCAGGATACTGTTGCTGAAAAGTTCGTATACGTGGCATTAGCCAAAAAGATGAGAAAGCATGAGTGGCGGCAACAGTAACCTGTTCTAAGGTGGTGGTCCGGCGAATATCATCACAAACAGTGCCAATATGCCCCAATCCCATCGTCGCCGCTTGAAACAAGCGCTCGCCTTCAATACTCAGCTTTAGGTGCCGGCGCACACGAAAAAACAATTGGCAGCCCAGTTGACCTTCGAGGCGCTTTATTTGACGACTTACCGCAGCCTGGGTAACACAGAGTTCCTCCGCAGCGAGAGTAAAACTAAGATAACGTGCAGCGGCCTCAAATGTAACCAGTCCATTTATGGCTGGAAGTTTTCTACGTAACATAACAGTTCTCTATATAAGAGTTTTCACTAGTCTATATCGGCGGCGTTACAGCCGTAAATACATAACGTAATGTAATCTATTGAAGTAAAAAATGTTGCTTGTTGTTGTAGCGCAGAAGGGTAGACTCGGTGCATAAAAAACAGCGACTACGCGTCATAACAAGAAGGAGAGCCATGTGGTAAAACACGCTAATCCCCTCGCGTTTCCCAGTGAATGTCCGACAGAATATTTGCCATTGACTGATGAACCTGCATTCGATGCCGAAATACATCTTTGCCTAGAACAACCAACCGCTATTTGTTCACTGCATGATTTAGGCTATTCCAAAGAGGATATCGCTGGTTGCGAGTCGTCATTTGGCTACTGTAATGCCTTTAGGATTCTCTCAGATGAAGGTGTCTTGGCCATGAAGCTAGTCTGTGAACGTATCTATGATAATCGCAATGAGAGTGCTGGCACCGGCGCGAATCGCCTTGGCAGTTATGCCCGAGGTGCAGGTTACCGCTCTAAATTTATTCGCGATTTTTGCGATAGCCCCGAATTGTCTGCTCATCTCTCGGCCATCGCTGAGGTGACACTTGGCAGGCATTCAGTGCCTGCCGTTGCCTGCGGTATCAATTATGCACCGGACGACATCACCAAAGCCGTAGACACGTGGCATGTAGACTCAGTCAGCTTTGATATCGTGATGATGATGTCTGAGCCGGCATTACTTAAAGGCGGAGAGTTCCAGATCTTCAAGGGGACAAAAGAGGAAGGAAAAGCCCTCTTAGGTATTAGCGGTGAAGAGGGAGTAGACATAGCCCTCCCTGAAGACCGAGTAGCTACAATTCCCTTCCCTGCCGCAGGGTACGGTTTTTTGCAGCAGGGCAATATGATTTTCCACCGCGCCTGCCGCCTACTGGAAAAAGCGGATCGAATCACAATGATTCCGTCCTTCGAGGTTCTGCCTCGCAGCGCTAAGGATGAAACTAACTCGATCAATATGTCCGGCTGGTCCGATCCGGGCATCCGCCCAGAATTGGCAAGGTATGAAATATCTCGCGCCTCCGCGAGACTCGAAGAGCTATTAGAGCATGTCAGTCTTACCGACCAGCCTGATGAGCTTGCCAAAAATATTGATCAGGCAGTCAGCAAACTGATGGCCTTTAAAAACAACCTAGAGGTAATCAGTCAATGACTCAATCGAATACCTTCAAAAACTGCCCTGTACTGGTCACCGGAGCGGCTGGCTGTATTGGCGCTTGGACAGTCAAGCTACTCTTCGAGATGGGCGCCGTGCCTGTGGTTTTTGATCTCACTGAAAATCGTCAGCGGCTTGAACTGATTATGGACGATTGCGAGTCCGTGACTTGGGAATTGGGGGATATTACTGACTTTGATCGACTTCAAGAGGTTGCCGAAAAGCATCATATTCAAGCCATTATTCACCTTGCCGCTCTGCAAGTCCCATTCTGCAAAGCTGACCCGGTAGGTAGCACCAAAATCAATGTGCTAGGCAGCACTCATATCCTAGAGCTGGCGCGGCAACGGGGCATCTCTCGATTGAGCTATGCAAGCTCCATTGCGGCGCAAGCCATGGAGGATAATGAATGGTTGGCAACCCTCTATGGCGCCCATAAAGTTTGCACCGAACAAATGGCTGCTGTGTATTGGCAAGACTGGGGCATACCCAGTGTTGGCATTCGCCCAGCCATCATTTATGGCCCCGGTCGCGACCAAGGCATGAGCTCAGCACCGACCATTGCCATGCTCGCCGCATCGGTGGGCGAGACCTATAAAATACCCTTCTCCGGTGCAATCAGCTATGTCCACGTTGAAGATGCCGCGCTGCGCTTTATTAATGCCGCGGCAAAATCGTATAAGGGCGCCTACGTGTTTGATTTAGATGGCACCCCCGCCGCCATCGAAGATGTTATCTCACTGATAAAGTCTCAACGCAGTGATGCCAAGATCACCTACACAGGGGATGCGATGCCTTTTCCTGCCGATGCTGACAATGGCAAGCTCAACCAATTTCTTGAGATCTCCGGCTGTCGACCTATAGCTCAAGGTATTGCAGATACCATGGCAGTATTTGATCAAGCTCGAGAGCGAGGTATCGATCTTCACCAACTGCTAACTAAAACCATTAGGAGAAACGCTTGAAAATTGTAAGGTTTGGCGACAGAGGCGCAGAAAAACCCGGTGTTATTGACGATGCGGGTAATATCAGAGATATAAGCACGTTTATCGATGACTGGTCCTACAAAACCCTCAATAGAGGAACCTTTGGTGAACTGGCGAGGCATGACCTATCAGCTTATCCGTTGGCGCCTCACAATAGTCGCTTAGGCGCGCCTGTTGATCGAGTTGGCAAGATCGTTGGTTGTGCGCTGACCTATGGTAAACACGCCGCTGAAGCGGGGCTGGAACCACCCGAAGAGCCGATGTTTATGTTAACCGCTCCCAGCGCCATCAACGGCCCCTTCGATGATGTAATCATTCCTCGCGATGGCACTCAACTCGACTGGGAAGCTGAACTTGCCGTGGTGTTTTGTAAGTCCGGAAGTTATATCCCTGTGGAGGACGCCATGGATTATGTGGCCGGTTTTTGCGTAGGCAACGACGTGTCCGAACGCGTCTTCCAGTTGGAACGTGGAACCCAGTGGACTAAAGGAAAGAGCGCTGACACGCTAAAGCCGCTCGGCCCTTGGCTGGTGACTAGTGATGAGATTAGCGACCCTAATAATCTAGAGATTTCTCTGCAAGTAAACGGCAAAACTATGCAACACAGCAATACCTCAGACATGATGTATAGCATTGCGGAACTGATCTCTATCATCTCACGCTACATCAGCTGGCAACCCGGCGATGTGATGATGACGGGCACCCCCCCGGGTGTTGGCTATGGCATGAAACCACAAGTCTATTTAAAGCCCGGCGATATCATGTCCGCTCGAATCGAGAACCTTGGTGAACAGCGTAATAAAGTTGTGGCCTATGCAGAGGACAGGGTATAAAAATGTCGTCTAACCGAATTGTTGTCGTCACCGGAGGCTCGCAAAATATAGGCCAGAGTATTGCTCAACGTTTTCAACAAACCGGAGCCACCGTTATCTCTGCCGACCTTCAGGCTCCGCAAGATGACTCACTCCATTTTATTGCGACTGACGTGTCCAGTGAGGCCAGTGTCATCGCGCTGATGAACCAGCTCGAAAACGATTTTGGCCACCTTGATGTGTTAGTAAACAATGCTGGCATCTGCGTTGAAACCCCCCTTCAAGACACGACAGAACAACAGTGGAATCGGGTGATGGATATTAATATCAAAGGCACCTTTTTCACTACCAAGCACGCCCTGAAGTTGATGCAAAAACCGGCGGCCACAGCCCCGACAATTGTCAATATCAGTTCTATTGAAGGCATCGGGGCCAACCCTCTGCATGCTGTGTACGCAGCCTCTAAAGCGGCTGTTGCCGGTTTTACCCACAATACCGCCCTTGAATATGGCGCCTATGGCATTCGATGTAATGCCGTGGCACCGGGCTGGATCAACACACCATTTAATGAACAACTGCTGGCCCAGTACCCGGATCGACAAGCCGTTGATGCAGAAATTGAGTCTCTTCATCCCGCCGGCCGATTAGGTGTTCCTGAAGATGTTGCCAATACGGTGTTCTGGCTAGCAAGCTCCGACTCTAGTTTTATTACCGGTCAAGAAATTATCTGCGATGGCGGCCGCTTGGCTAAGCTACCACTGCCCAAACTGTGAGCCCTTATGACAACTGATATAGACATCCCTGGATCAGCGAGAAATCTGCACAACAAATTGGTGCTCATTACAGGAGGAGCCAGCGGGGTCGGATTAGAGTGCGCTAAACACTTCGCGCAACTGGGCTCTCAACTACTACTCATTGGTCGCAACGCCGAAAAGTTGACGCAGACCTGTGAGATGTTAATTGAGCAGTTTGCTGTTCGCGCTCACAGCTTTGCCGGCGATGTTCGAGATTCAGCCTTTGCCAATGCTGCCGTCGCCTATGCTAAAGATTCTCTGGGCTGCACGGTTGATGTGCTTATCAATAATGCAGGCACAATTTTGCGCGCCGATGGCTGTGCAACTGATGACGAACAGTGGCAAGACGTCTTCGATATCAATGTTAATGGTGTATTTTACTTCAGCCGAGCCGTGGCCAATCAAATGGACAAAGGTGGTGCAATCGTTAATATTTCATCGACCTGCGGCAGTATGGGTTCTGCCGGACTCGCAGCTTATTGTGCCAGCAAGGGCGCCGTTAATATGCTCACCAAAACCATGGCTTTAGAACTTGCAGCAAAACGCATTAACGTCAATGCAGTTGCTCCCGGTGCGATTAATTCACCCATGTTGTACTCAAAGCACACCGACGGAACCACCGACAACAGTGTTGTGGCGCGCAATATTGCCGCTATTCCAATTGGCGCTATTGCAGAACCTCAAGAGGTGGCGCGAGCCGTTGTATTTTTATGCCAAGAGAAACATATTACGGGCGCAATAATGGCACTGGATGGCGGTTATACAGCAGCCTAAAAACTAGGGCTAAATACTATAAAAATGAGATGCTCTGATGAAAATTTCTAAAATCGTTATTTATCAGCATGACCTGCCCGTCAAAAACGGCCCCTACAAAATGGCCAATGCCAATGTCGACTGTTTAGACACAACTCTGGTAAAACTCGTCACTGACTGTGGACTGGTCGGTTGGGGTGAAACCTGCCCCGTTGGGCCAACCTATGCGCCGAGTCACGCTGCCGGGGCCCGAGCAGCCTTAATGGAAATGGCGCCGGGTCTGATCGGTCAAAATCCATCTCAACCACGGTTACTGCATAGAACCATGAACGGGCTACTCAACGGCCACAACTATGCCAAGGCCGCCATTGATATTGCTGCCTATGACCTACTTGGCAAGAAAACTGGCCTGCCAGTGGCGGAGCTTCTTGGTGGCGCCGCAACCAACAACGTACCCTCTTATTACGCGACCGCAGTAGGCCCAGCCGACGAAATAGCCAGAGTGGCACGAGAGAAAAGTGCCGAGGGTTATCCCCGCTTTCAAATCAAGATTGGGGGTAGACCTGTTGAAACGGATATCGAGGTGATCCACAAAGTTTGGGAAACGGTTGGCACCAAGATGCGCCTGGCGGTGGATGGTAACCGCGGTTTAACCACCCGTGACGCACTGCGCCTGAGTAATGATTGTCGGCATATACCGTTTATTTTTGAACAACCTTGCGACAGCCTCGACGAGATTGCTGCTATCCGCCAACAACTCTCTCACCCGGTTTATATCGATGAAAGCGGCGTTAATATTAGTACCGTTATTGGTGCCATTGGCTCAGGCGTCGCCGATGGCTTTGGCATGAAAATTACTCGCATTGGCGGCCTCCAACCCATGAGTCTGTTTAGTGGCATTTGCGAGGCGCGCAATTTGCCTCACACCTGTGATGATGCCTGGGGTGGCGATATTATCGCTGCCGCTTGTGTGCATATTGGCGCCACGATTAAACCATCCCTTTTCGAAGGAACCTGGTTAGCTCAACCCTATATCGAAGGGCACTATGACTCCAATAACGGCATAAAAATTAACGGCGGCCACATTAAATTACCTGAGGGTGCAGGGTTAGGTGTGGTGCCTGATGAAGGTATATTTACCAACGAAGTGGCGAGTTATTAAGGCTAATTATAAAATAATAAACTGGACTTCCCCTCAAGAGCCTACTCCAAAGGCTGATTATGAGATATCATAAAATTAAAGAGTTTTTCAGACAATATTTAAGACAGCTTCACTTTTTAATGCTCTTTATGATGAAGCGGGGGAATTAAATT
>JAFMBY010000031.1 GCA_017858135.1 Porticoccaceae bacterium
ATCCTTTTATCGATTATTGATAAATTAATCTAACTTTAATTAAGTAAGGCAAAAAATTAGTCTAAAATGCTGCCATTCTTTTGATAATCAGTGACTCTCTTCCATGCAAAAAAAGCCCTCTGACACGCAGCCAAAGTCTGGCATCGGCATCGACTTTGGCACCAGCAATAGTGCCGCCGCGGTTTTTGACGGTGAGCGAGTTAAGCTGGTGCAGCTGAGTGAGCTCAACCCGATTATGCCGTCGGCAAATTATATTGATCGAGATTTTGCCTCGACCATTGGACAGTCTGCGATTGATGACTATATCAGCGACAACCAGGGTAGAAAGGTCGAGCTCAGTGTCGAGGTCATTGGCGAGGCGCGAACCAGTGCTGGCGGACCCGACGGGCCAGCGAGTGAATCTGAAACCAGTAAGGTTTATGGTCAGGCCTTTAATGACGCAAGTTTGCCAGGACGTCTGTTCCGCGGCACCAAGCGCTTACTCGGCAATACCGCGAGCGACAAAACGGTGATTTTTAGTCGCCCGTTCCGCTTGGTCGCGCTGGTCACGCCTATATTAGTGGGTATTCGCAAAGCGCTAAATCGCAGCGTCGATGACAGTAGCCACGCCTGTATCGGCCACCCAGTAAATTTCGAAGGGCTGGAGCAGGGCCGTAATAATGTTGCGCTGCAGCGTCTCAGTGAATCCTATCGCCATGCCGGCATCACTCAGCAGAGTTTTTGCCCGGAACCGACCGCGGCGGCCATCAGCTATCTCTACAACTACCCCCACAGTCGCGACCAGTTGATGCTGACGGTCGATTTTGGTGGCGGTACCCTCGACTTCTGTATTCTGCGGCGCACGGGAACTGCATTTACCGTCGAAGCCACTCATGGTATTGCCCTTGGCGGCGATAAGATCGACCAGATGATCTTTCGCGAACTGGTATTTCCACTGCTCGGTAAAGGTGAGCGCTGGAGTCGCATGGTGGACGGTTCAGAGGTGGATACGCTGTTTCCCTTTGCCGATTTTGAAGATCTGCTGATCAACTGGCCGGTCAGTTATATGCTCAACCAAAATAAATATACGGCGTCAGTCATGCAGCGCATGGTGCAGACGGATGAAGGCGCGATTAAATTTAAGCGTCTCTATGACCTGATTAAACAGAACTACAGTTATCAGGTATTTGAGGCGATCAAGGCCTTCAAGGCAGAGCTCTCAATGGCCGACTCTGCCGTGCTGGATATTCCCGAAATCGATATCGAAGTCACCTTAGAGCGGTGGGAATTTGAACTGATGATTAGCGACCTGCTGTTTGAACTCGAGCAGGCGATTAGCTTAATCCTCAACAAAGCGGATCTGCAGGCCGCTGATATCGATCTAGTCCTGCGCACCGGCGGTTCCTCATTAATTCCCGCGGTTAAAGATATTCTCGACAATCAGTTTCCCGGCAAGGTCGTCGAGCACGACCCGTTTACCAGTGTGGCGGCTGGTTTGGCGATTGCTGATTACTTTGGCTATGGCGACAAAAACCCAGTTAATTGAGCCTTTCAGCATGATTTTATGATGTTCCTAATAAGCCTGCATGCTCGGCGAACATAAAAAAACTAACAAAAAAATCAACAGCAAAGTTGACAGGCTCTTTTCTGGCGTTATAGGATGCCAATCAACTAATGTGTTGATTGGTTATAACTAGGGGAATAATAATGAATATAAAACTATCAGCTACCCTTTTGAGTCTGTCAATTGCTGCAGTATTTCCTGCAGTCGCTCAGACAACTGATGGCGTAGAAGGGTTGGAAGAAATTGTTGTCACAGCGAGAAAACGCCAAGAGAGTCTGCAAGAAGTGCCGATAGCTATATCGGTTATGAGCGCCAATGATTTAAAAAATAAGGGTGTTTTTTCAACTTCGGACCTTAACAATTCCATGCCTGGCTTGAATGTCACATCATCTTACGGTGAGACACAGCCAAACTTTACCCTTCGCGGTATCGGTGTGGGTACTGAATACAATTCTAATGCAGCATCGCCCAACGGCATTTATGTCGATGAGGTCTATCAGTCAATGCGCGCAAGCCACGGCCAGCAGCTATATGATCTTGAGCAGATTGAAGTTCTCAAGGGCCCGCAGGGCACATTGTATGGTCGCAACACAACTGGCGGAGCAATTAACTTCATTACCGTTAAACCTTCGATGGCAGGAGAGACTAATGGTTACTTGTCTGCTGGTGTAGGTAATTATGGTCGCAACAGTGTATCCGGCGCGCTTGATTTTACGCCAATTGCAGACACCTTAGGTATCCGAATTGCCGGTACTTGGGTTGACTCTGATCCTTGGTTGGTTAACCGCATGCCACGCGGTATTTCAAAATCAAATCCAAGCCTGACCAATGATCAGTTGAGTGGCAATATCGCCGAGGGTGTCAGTCCAGGAGGGGATGAAACTTGGGGTGTCAGATTGACTGCAAATTTGGTCACCGATAGTGCTGAATTTATTTTTAAGGGCTATTCAAGCTCGTCTTTTGGTGGTCAGGGTACCCCTCAGAATAAGGGTGTGGGTGATACCATTGATATGGCCCGAACTGGCGTCGGTTTTTATTACAATACAGACTTTTTTAGTCAGGCAGTTGTGGATGCCATGCCTCCTGCTTTTAGCTCCAAAGACGCCGGCATTGATGATCTTGAACTCTTCACTGATAGTAATGGTACGGCGAAAATTGAGACCGATGGTTTCGCGCTTAATGCGACTTTTGAGTTGATTGATAATCTTAGTGTGGTGTCAGTCACTGGCTACGATGAAACATACTTTGGTCTGTTGCCATTTATTGATTGTGATGGCACGCCCTACGCGATCTGCGCTATCGGTTATGAGTCTCAATCAGAGAGCTTTAACCAGGACATTCGCTTAAATTATGTCGGTGATAACTTTAATCTAATCTTGGGTGCTTACTATGGCACTGACGAAATTGTCACTACTAACAGGCCACACTTCTTCGGCTTTCTCAGCGACGTGGTTAAGGCCGGCGGTTACCCAGATGATTACTTTAATCCGGGCGGCATGGGCGCAGGTCTTTTCCCTGATGCGCTTCAGCCAGACGGTGTGGTCAGCGCTCTGAGTTTAATCACGCCATTAAATGGTACGCAAAATTATACTCAGGCTCGTGATTCTGTGGCCGTTTACGGTGAAGGTACCTACGACTTTAGCGATGCTTTGTCGCTGACGGTTGGAATGCGCTATACGCAAGATGACTTTGAATATAAAGACGCATTAACGACGATGTATGACGGAACTGGTGCGCCGCGTCTGATCGTTGTCTCGGACTATGTTAATCCCGAGACCGGAGATACGCGCTACGCTATTGGCTCTTCGCCAGGGGTAGCCAACCCGTTGGGTCAGGATGATGACTCGTCACAGGTAACTGGCCGCGTTATTGTCGATTATAAAATGTCGGAAGATATGATGGTATTCGCCAGTTACAGTAAAGGTTACCGCGGTGGTACCTACAACGGACTCGCATTCCAGTCGGGTAAGCAGGTGTACTTTGTTGCGCCGGAGACCAACAACGTGTTTGAGCTTGGTTTGAAGAGCAGACTGCTGGATAACCGCATGCAGTTAAATGCCAGTGCATTCTTCAATGATTACACCGGCAAGCAGGAGCAATTGCTGGATGCAACCGCCACTACGTTCTTGGTTAATCTAGATGCAGAGGTGACTGGTTTTGAAGCTGAGATGATCTTCCAGGCATCTGACACTCTGACCTTAAATGCGGCAATCAGTTTGCTCGATGCTAAGTTTTCGGATGGTGGCTGCCCGGCAGGAGCTTTGACTGGTCCAGTACCTCAGTCGGGACAGTGTCTTAATACCGCTGCTGGTAATGTCAGTGTGGCCGGCAATCCGCTGCCTTATGCACCAGATGTGACTGCCAATATTGGCTTTGACTGGGAAGTGGCGAAGATGGGCGGTGGTATTTTGATGTTGGCTGCGGACGCAGCGTTTAGTGACCAGTACTACTTTGATACCTTTGGTGATTACAGCTACACAGCTGATGGTGTTGATGCCAGTACGATCGCGTTAACCGATATCAAGGAGGGTAACGCAAGTTACTGGGTAGCCAATGCTCGTCTGACCTATTTAGCTGAAGGCTACAATGTGTCAGCTTGGGTCAAAAATCTGACTGATGAGTTTTACTACGGCAATGGTATTAACGTTGAGGGAAGCTATAACAGTGCCTTCTTGGTTCGTACTCAGCCACGCACCTTTGGTGTAGAAGTCACGTTTGACTTTTAAGTAACAATCTCCGCTGTTGCCATCTTGCCGCTGGGGAAGTTGGCGCAGCGGACTTTTTGTATCTGCTGGTTAGGAGTTTTACCGATGAAAAGCATAGTGACAGTACTGGTTTGTGTGGCATTAGCCGCGTGCGATATTGCAGGCTCTAGTAAGCAAGCCGAGCCAGTCGATGATCGCCGTCTCTCGCAGGCACAGGCTGAACCGGCTAACTGGATGACGCATGGGGGCACCTACCGCGAGCAGCGTTACAATCAGCTCGATTTGATCAATACTGAGAGTGTGGAGAATTTGGGGCTAAAATGGTTTTACCAATTTGAAGACAGGCGCGGTTTGGAAGCAACGCCGCTTGTTATTGATGGGGTGATCTACACCACATCAGCATGGTCAAGGGTGCATGCCTTTGATGCCACGACCGGCGAACCACTGTGGCACTACGACCCAGAAATAGCGGGTGAAGTTGCCTTTAAAGCCTGCTGTGATGTGGTTAATCGCGGTCCGGCATTTTATCAAGGCAAGGTTTATGTCGGCGCCTTAGACGGCCGTTTAATTGCTGTAGATGCCAAAACCGGCAAAGAAGTTTGGTCTACCGTGACCGTCGATCAGGCTAAGTCCTACACCATTACTGGTGCACCGCGAGTGATCAAAGGCAAAGTCTTGATTGGCAATAGCGGTGGCGAATACGGTGTGCGCGGCTATGTCAGCGCCTACGACGCCGAGACCGGAGATTTGGTCTGGCGTTTTTACACAGTACCGCCGATTCATGGTGCAGAGCCTGACGGCGCCGCTTCAGATTCAATGATCGCCGCAGCCCAGGCAACCTGGGCCGGTGATTGGAGCGAGCTCGGGGGAGGTGGCACGGTATGGGATGCGATTGTTTACGACGAGGACTTCGATCAGGTGCTGGTTGGAGTCGGCAATGGTTCGCCATGGCCGCGAAGTTTGCGTTCAGAAGGGCAGGGCGACAATCTGTTTATTTCGTCCGTTTTGGCGCTCGACCCAGATACTGGTAAATATAAATGGCACTACCAGGGAACCCCCGGAGAAGAATGGGACTTCACTCAAACTCAGCCGATTATTCTGGCTACCTTAGAGATTGATAAGCAGCCGCGCAAGGTCATGATGCAGGCGCCTAAAAATGGCTTTTTCTATGTTATTGATCGCAGTAATGGAAAACTGATATCCGCGGAAAATTATGTCCCACAAAATTGGACCACAGGTATAGACCTAGAAACTGGAAGGCCGAAAATGGCTCCTGATGCTCGCTATTCGGGTGACGAGTTGTTTGTGGCGCTGCCTTCTGGACACGGTGGTCACAATTGGCAGCCCATGGCCTATCATCCCGATACCGGTTTAGTTTACATACCGGCGCAAGAAATTGCTCTGGCCTATCAGCTTAATCAACCCTTCGAAGTACGCGTTGGCGGTTGGAATCTCGGTGTTGACTTAGCGGTTAATGAGATCCCCGATGACCAGGAGCAGATCGATGCGATACGCAGTCAGCTAAAAGGCTTTTTAATTGCCTGGGACCCAATCAAGCAAAAGGAAGCTTGGCGCGTGGATCACCTTGGACCCTGGAATGGTGGTGTTTTAGCTACCGCTGGCGGGCTGGTTTTTCAAGGCAATGCTAGCGGTTATCTGCAGGCTTTCGATGCTAGCACCGGACGCAAGGTTTGGTCTTTCGATACTAAAGTTGGCATCATTGCCCCTCCCATCACTTATGCCGTCGACGGCGTGCAATATATTGCGCTGATGGCCGGTTATGGCGGTGGCTATGGATTAGCTGCGCCCTTTACCGAAAATGCTGGATTTCGACCTAATGGTCGACTGATGGTGTTTGCGCTCAATGAAGAGCTTGACTACGATGTCGTCAAGCCAGAACTGGCGCCGGCCGTAGTGGTTAACAAGGTCTGGGAGAAAGCCGGCAGAGATAATGGCGCGCAGATATACGAGACCACCTGTGGGCTTTGTCATGGCGCTACGGCGCGCTCCTCAGGCATTGTTCCGGATTTGCGCCGATCACCGATTCTTGCCAGTGCCGAGGCCTGGCAGGCGGTGGTGCATGACGGTGTTTTAAAAGACCGTGGCATGATTGGTTTTAGCGCCTATTTATCCCCCGAGGATATTGAGGATGTTCGCGGTTACGTAGCTGAGCGAGCACTTCAATTACATAAGCACGGCAATTAAAATAACAAAGAGGCCATTAATAATGTCCGCACAACTTACCAATGATGTTTCTAGTTTGAGTTTCGATTTGTTGATTAATGGTCAGTTGGTGGCCGGCAGCCGAACTCTGGATGTGATTGATCCTGCCACGGCGAAAGTATTTACCACCTGTGCCTGTGCCTCAGAAGACCAACTTGAACAGGCGATTACTGCAGCCAAGGCAGCATTTCCGGCCTGGTCGGCCACGCCTCTCGACAAGCGTAAAGAGATTATGCTGCAGATGGCTGAAGCTATAGATGCCGAAGCCGAAACCCTTGCGCGACTGCTCACTTGTGAACAGGGTAAGCCGATTGCCGAAGCGCTTGGCGAAGTGGGCGGTGTATCTTACTTTTTACGACACTACACCAATTATGATTTACCGATCGAAGTTATTGAAGACAGTGAATTGCGCCATATTGCAATACATCGCGCCCCTCTGGGTGTTGTTGCGGCCATAGTGCCGTGGAATTTTCCGCTGCTAACGGCGATCTCGAAAATCTGTAGCGCCATGATTACCGGAAATACCATGGTATTAAAGCCGGCACCGACAACACCCATCGCCACCTTGCATATGGGGCGTATTTTTAGTCAGATTATCCCCCCCGGCGTGATAAATATTGTCACTGATCAGAATGATCTCGGCGGTATCCTCAGCAGTCATCCAGATATCAATAAAGTTGCCTTTACCGGCTCGACCGCTACCGGTAGTAAAGTGATGGCCTCGGCGTCGGCCTCCCTTAAGCGCGTTACGCTCGAGTTGGGTGGTAATGACACCGGTATTGTTTTGGATGACTGTGATCCGGCGGTCGTTTCTGAAAAGCTCTTCGCCGCTGCGTTTGGTAATAATGGCCAGATCTGTATCGCCCTCAAAAGACTGTATGTTCATGAAAGCCAGTATGACGCGGTGTGTCATTATCTTGCTGAGCTGGCTAATGGTGCTGTGGTTGGCTCTGGCCTGGTAGCTGGGACCCAGCTGGGTCCAGTGCAAAATCGCATGCAGTACGACAAATTAAAAAAACTTATTGAGCGGACTCGCAGTGAAGGCACGATTATCGCCGGGGGTGATAGTCCAGATCTACCGGGTTATTTTATCAACCCAACCATTGTCCGCGATATTGCCGACGATGCCGCGCTAGTGACTGAAGAGCAATTTGGCCCGGTGCTACCGGTGATGAGTTACAGCAGCCTTGATGAGGTGGTTGCCCGGGCCAACGATACCAGTTTTGGTTTAGGTAACTCGGTGTGGTCCTCAGATGCTGGCAGGGCGGCAGCGGTGGCTATGCAATTGGAATCGGGCTCTGTATGGATCAATAAACATGGTGATATAGGCCCAGACACCCCCTTTGCCGGCGCAAAAATGTCTGGTGTGGGCGTTGAGATGGCCGAGCATGGACTGTTGGAATTTACTCAGATGAAGGTGATTAATTTGGGTAAGGATATTGCGGTTTAGTTTGCTGTAGCCGAGCCAATTCCATCTGGCTGCCGAGTTGGATGGGATGTGCCGAATAGTAAAATAATTAATAATTAAAAAAACAACTCGCCACAGCAGCGAAGGCAGAGAGGATAGTCCTATGTCTGAACCCCTAGATCCCGCACGAACGTCTGCAGAGAGTCCTTATCATAGCGCCCGCGTGAGGAATTATTTTCTCGGCATTATGACGCTGACCTATGCCCTCAACCTGTTCGATCGCCAGCTGCTTTCAATGTTGCAAGAATCAATCAAGGCCGACTTGCTGCTGTCTGATACTCAGCTTGGCTTGCTCACTGGAACGGCGTTTGCGTTTTTCTATGTAATTGCTGGTGTGCCCATTGCCCGCTTTGCCGATCGCGGCGGTAACCGCCGCAATATCATCTCACTTGCGGTTGGGCTGTGGAGTTTGATGACCGCCATCAGTGGGCTGGCCTCAAGCTACGCGCAACTATTGCTGGCGCGCATGGGTGTCGGCTTAGGTGAGGCGGGCGGGAGTCCGCCAGCTCACTCAATGATTTCTGATGTATTTCCACCACAGCAGCGCGCCACGGCGATGGCGACTTATTCGGTTGGCGTCAATATCGGCATTATGTTGGGGTTTTTGCTCGGCGGTATTCTCAATGAGTTTTTTGGCTGGCGCATGGCTTTTTTGGTCGTCGGTATTCCCGGGATACTATTGGCACTGTTGATTCGCGCAACCGTTGTCGAACCTGTGCGCGGCTGGTCTGAGAACCGTGAGGTTGAGCCCGAAGTGATCAATCTTGGGGTCGCATTAAAACTATTGTGGCAGAGCCATACCTTTAGGCATATCGCTCTCGGTGGTGGGCTCACCGCGCTAATGGGTTATGGCACGATGAATTGGTCAGCTCCCTTCTTTATCCGAGAGTTCGGCTTGGGTACCGCGGAGTTGGGTATCTGGTTGGCTATGGGTAGCGGAGTTTGTGGTGCAGTAGGCACTTACTATGCCGGGTTTTACTGTGACCGTTTAAGTGTCAAAGATAAGCGCTGGAATCTCTGGCTACCCGCCCTTGCGGCCCTAGTCGCCGGCGTATGTATGGTGATTATTTTAAATCAGAGCAACCCCTATATGGCGCTGTCGGTTAATCTATTGATGGGCGGCCTGATCACCTGTTATGTTGGTCCCTGCATCGCGACATTACATGGTATTGTCGACCCACGTATGCGTGCCACCGTATCGGCGATATTCTATTTAATTATTAATATTATCGGACTTGGTATTGGTCCAACATTGATCGGTGCAATATCTGATTATTACGCTGCGACACTGGGTGACGGGTCCTTGCGCGTGGCGCTGTTGATTGTGATTCCTATTGCGGCATTATGGTCGGCGGCACACTTTATGATCGCCGCGCGCTATCTGCGGAAAGGGCTTTAACTGGATTGTCAATTTCAGAGCCATGATCTATAGTTGCGAACTGCAACGTACAATCAACGGTGCAATTGATTTAGTCACAAAAGGAAAATGAAATTGCCCAGTGGAATTGGACGAAGACGTGCAGCGGCAAAAGCCGACAAGGCACCTAATTATGAAAAAAGACGCAAAGAAATCTCTGAAGCTGCCGCTCGGGTGTTTAACCGCAAAGGTTTTTCTGGCACCAGTATAAGCGCCGTTGCCCAGGAGTTGAGTATTGATAGAGCGTCTCTCTACTACTACATCTCCAGTAAAGAAGAGCTCTTTGACGAATTGGTGCGAGAGGTTTCCGAGAGCAATCTACAAGCAGCTCAAAATATTAAAAATAGCGCCATGACACCGGCGGAAAAATTAAAAAGTTTAGTTGTCGAGTTGATGGAAGCGTACGCCAAAAATTACCCGATACTGTATATCTACATTCGCGAAAACTTGGAAGATGTTGCCGACAGCCGCTCTAAATGGGCGCGCAGTATGAAACAGATCAATCACGATTATGACGAGGCGGTCATCTCGATTATCCAGCAAGGTTATGATGATGGCTCATTCGTTAATTTGGGTTCGGCAAAAGTCGTCGCCTACGGCATTCTTGGCATGGTTAATTGGACCAATCGCTGGTTTAAGCCCGACCACGCTGACATTGATGCCAAAAGTATTGGTGAAATGTATGCCAATATCGTCACCAACGGTTTGACTTCGGGTACCCTAAGCCTAGTTAAATAATACGCTGGCCACGCGTTGGCAGCGTATCTTGAAAGTAAAAACCTCGTCAAAAAAAACAGTTCAAAATAATTTATTCGAGCAATGGCAAGCTTTTCAGTCAATAAATCAACAAAAGTGTTGACTAAATTTTTAGCCTTGTGCCATTATAGATTCCTAGAAAATTCGACTTTAATAATAATTAAGCTGCATCTTGTTTAGGAGGAAACTTGTTGTGATCGAGAAGCTTTCTCAAGACAACAGTGACAACTGGTTAGAAGAGTCTGTGCAGCAGGCTAACTTACCAACGCTTGCCTGCCTGTTGGTTCATTTGACAGGTGAACGGCGTTGGATTGAGGGCCACTTTAAACCGACCCGCTCGCGAGGTATGGATGATAATGACGACGGTGGTTTTGCCATTGCAGTGCAGGATGAGATCCGTCGCCACGCGACGCGCGAGATAAAGACTTGGCTGGAGACGGGGAGTGTTGCTTTGGCCAACTCCTCGGACGAGCTGTTGGTGGAGATGATGAGCGTTACGCTTGGTGAAGAAATTCCTGCTCGCTACGGAGCCATGATTCGCAGTGAGTTAGAGCTTGATGTCAGCCCAGCAGAACCTGCCCGAGTTAAACCTTCTACACCTGTTCCAGATGGCTTCTGTGCGGTTATTATTGGCGCTGGAATCTCTGGTCTCTGCGCTGCTGCGCGACTCGACGAAGCTGGCATTGCCTATGTCATCCTTGAGCGCAATGCTGGCTTGGGTGGTGTTTGGCGAGAGAATAAATATCCAGGTGCGGCCTGTGACGTGCCTAGCCATCTCTACTCGTTTTCCTTTGCTCAATATAACTGGTCAGAATATTTCGCCGGTAGCGATGAAATTGAACAGTATTTAAATTTTGTCGCAGACAAGTGCAATATTCGCCAATCTATCCGCTTCCAACACGAGGTCGGCGCCGCTATTTTTGATCAGGTCACGAATCAGTGGACCGTTACCGCAACGGATAGCGCAGGGCAGCAACAATATTTTTTGGCGGATATAGTGATCAGTGGTGTCGGCGCCTTCAATAAGCCCAAGTATCCCAGCGTAACAAACCTTGACAGGTTTACTGGGGACTCGGTGCACACCGCGCGTTGGCCCGAACAGGGTGTTGAGTTAGTTGGGCGCAATGTGATCGTGGTAGGCAACGGTGCCAGCGCCATGCAACTGGTACCCGCTATTGCCGATCAGGTTAGGTCTCTGACCGTGATTCAGCGAGCGCCTCAATGGGCAGCGCCGTTTCCGAAATTTAAAAAGAAAGTGCCGACCGCTGTACAGAGGTTAATAGAGGCCGTGCCGTTGTATCGCCTTTGGTATCGGCTGCGTCTCAGCTGGGCCTTTAACGATAAGCTCTACGATGCGCTTCAGGTGGATGCCAAGTGGCCTCACCCGCAGCGGTCGATTAATGCGATTAATGATAAGCACCGTGATGGCTTGACTCGATACATTGAGAGCGAGTTGGGTAATCGGCAGGATCTCTTGCCCGATTTAATTCCAGACTACCCGCCATTTGGTAAACGCTTGCTGATGGATAACGGTTGGGCACGAACTCTGACTAAAGATAATGTCAGATTGTTCAATGGTTCCGTGAGTAAGGTCCACAACGACGGCTTGGAATTAACCGATGGTACCCAGATTGAAGCGGATGTGATTATTTGGGCAACCGGCTTTGATGTGGTCAATTTTCTCGCACCCATGGAAATTACTGGCGTCGATCAGCGTCAGTTACATGATGACTGGGACGGTGATGATGCGCGTGCCTATTTGGGAACCTTAGTGCCCAATTATCCCAACTTCTTTTGCCTTTATGGGCCCAACACCCAATTTGGCCATGGCGGTAGTTTGATCAGCATTATCGAGCGCCAGGTGTCTTATGTGATGTCATTGTTGAAAACCATGTTCGCCAACAATGTGCGCTGCGTTGATGTGCGCACTGACGTATATGAAGACTACAACGCTCAGGTCGATGCAAAACATGAGGGCATGATTTGGACTCATCAGGGTATGAGTACTTATTATCGCAACTCCAAAGGCCGAGTGGTGGTCTGCAACCCTTTCCGCATTGTCGAGTTTTGGGAGATGACCGCCGCTGCAGATCTCACCGACTATCGTGCTGTTGCTCCAAGTGCAGTGAGTGAATTTAAGCGGTCACAGTTTGGAGTAAAAGCCTAATGGCAGAGCAGGTGTTACTTGAGCGCCAGGGTGCCGTATTAATTATTTCTATTAATCGACCTGAGCGGCGCAATGCTGTCACTCGGGCAGTCTCAGAGGGAATTGCTGCGGGCATCGATTTACTCGAGTTAGATTCACAGCTGTCAGTGGGTATCCTCACCGGCGTTGGCGGGTCATTCTGCTCCGGCATGGATCTCAATGCCTTCGT
The DNA here is from genome assembly GCA_017858135.1 of Porticoccaceae bacterium. GTDB lineage: Bacteria > Pseudomonadota > Gammaproteobacteria > Pseudomonadales > Porticoccaceae > HTCC2207. The sequence goes on from JAFMBY010000031.1 coordinate 12,488, forward strand.
CGATGGCAAGCGTCCTGAGATTGCCGGGCGCGGTCTCGGTGGCATTACGGAGACCCCGCCAGGCAAGCCTCTTATTGCGGCAGTAGAAGGCTATGCCGTTGCTGGGGGTTGTGAATTAGCGCTGGCCTGCGATCTGATTGTCGCGGCTGAAAATGCTCGCTTTGGGCTGCCAGAAGTGACCCGCGGGCTGGTGGCAGGGTCTGGAGGGTTGGTGCGATTACCGCAAAAAATTCCTCGCGCTATCGCTCTTGAATACGCACTGACTGGTGAGCAATTTGATGCCCCGAGTGCTCATCATTGGGGTTTGGTTAATCGACTATCCGCGCCAGGTGGTGCTCTTGAGGCAGCTCTGGCACTGGCCTTGCAGATTAGCGCTAACGCGCCTCTAGCTGTGGCTATGAGTAAGCGCATTATCACAGATTCCGACCTCTGGGACTCGTCTGAACAGTGGCTCATACAGACCCCATTAGTGGATTCGATTATTGCCTCTGAGGATGCCCGTGAGGGCAGCTTGGCTTTTACCGAAAAACGCGCACCGCAGTGGCGGGGTAAATAATTATGAATATGAAAAAGCTCGCCGTGGTCGGTGGCGGCACTATGGGTATTGGCATTGCCTATGTTTCTGCGTTATCTGGCGCTGAGGTTGTTCTGGTTGAACCCAGTGATTGTCAGGCTGGAGTAGTCAGTGACAATATAGCCAGTGCCGCAGCCGGCGGTGTCGCGCGCAATAAATTTAGCCGAGCTGAAGCCGATGCTTTGATTGCCAGAATCAGTCGGGTTGCCGATGTGGGTGGAATACCCGACTATCTGGATCTGGTGATCGAAACGGTACCGGAACAGCTACCCCTAAAGCAAAAAGTATTGGCGCAAATTGACGCTCGTAAGCCGGCGTTGATCGGCACTAACACCAGCGCCTGCTCTATAGATGTTCTCGCCAATTCGGTGTCTGCACCACACAATTTTCTCGGTCTGCATTTCTTTAATCCGGTCTGGTCGATCAAGTTGGTGGAAATTATTAAAGGTCAGGCAACCTCAGCTGCCAGCCTTGAGCGTGCCCGAGATTTTGTCGGCCAGATCGAGAAGCAGTCGCTGACTGTGAGTAATATTCCGGGCTTTGCCACCAGTCGTCTTGACCTGATTGCCAGCCTCGAGGGTATGCGCATGTTGGAGAGTGGTGTTGCCAGTGCCGAAGATATTGATCTCGCAGCAGTGCTGGCCTATCAGCATCCGGTAGGGCCTCTTCGGCTAAGCGATATTGTCGGCCTCGATGTGCGCTTAGACATAGCTAGAAACCTTGAGCTTGCCCATGGGCCACGGTTTTCTCCGCCGGATATTCTGCTTGAGATGGTCGCCAAAGGGCACCTTGGACAAAAGTCGGGACGCGGGTTTTTCTCTTGGTGAGGTAAATCTTTTGCCATTAAATCAACATGAACGTTGACAAAATTATCGATAACCCTTAACTTGTTGTTATGCAGTAATTCTTAGATTAAACAGAGGTTTTAATGTCTTTAGAAAATATTTCTTTCTCGCCGTTAATTGAAACGGCTGATCACCATGGTGCTCTGCGCGAAAGTGTTGCCAAACTTGTTGGCGGTTTTGGTCGCAAATATTACCAAGATGTCGTGGCTCGTGATGCAGCGCCGGTGGAACTTTGGAATGCACTGTCCGAAGCGGGATTTGTCGGCGCCCATATTTCTGAGGAATACGGTGGCAGTGGTGGTGGTTTGGCGGATCTCAATATCATTATTGAAGAGACGGCAGCTCAGGGTTGCCCTCTACTGTATCTGGTTATTCAGTCGATCTGCGCACCGATGATTGAGCGCCATGGTTCTCAGGAACTTAAGGATCGCTGGTTGCCCGCACTGGCCGCGGGGACAAAAAAAATGGCCTTTGCCATCACCGAGCCCGACGCCGGGTCCAACACCCACAAAATTACCACTACAGCCAAATCAACCGCTAATGGCTGGAGTCTCTCGGGTAAAAAGTACTGGAGTTCAGGCGTCGATGAGGCTGAAGCAATGCTGGTGGTGGCTCGCGACGGCGATCTCTCAACTCCGGAACGCTCGGTGTTGTCGTTGTTTATTGTGCCCACTGACGCACCAGGTATTACTAAAAATCGTATTGATGCGGCGTTGATGTCCCCTGAAAAGCAGTACACTGTGTTCTTTGACGATGTCCAGCTTGAGCGTGATGCGCTGGTCGGTGAACAAGGCGCCGGACTGCGCCAGGTGTTTGTGGGTCTCAACCCTGAGCGAGTTGCAGCAGCAGCGGTCAACAATGGTATCTCTTGCTACGCCATTAATCAGGGCTCTGCGTACGCCAAAGATCGCTCGGTGTGGGGAGCGCCAATTGGCAGCCATCAGGGGGTTTCCCATCCCATGGCAGAAGCTTATATAGGTGTGCAGTCAGCGCGCTTGCTGACAGCCCGAGCAGCACAGATGTTTGACAATGGTGAAGACGCGGCGGAAGCGGCTAATATGGCAAAGTTTCTTGCAGCGGAGAGTTCGTTGAAGGCTCTCGACCAAGCAATGCAAGTGCATGGTGGCAACGGGCTGGCATTTGAATATGGCCTTGCCGATCTTTGGTTTATCGCCCGGTTGCATAAAACCGCGCCAGTCAGTCGCGAGATGATCTTAAATTATGTTGCCTCTCACAGCTTGGGATTACCAAAAAGTTATTAACGCACTCTGAACACTGAAGGCAGAGGTGATGAGATAGATGTATAGGTTGGCTGAGCTACTTAGGCACTACGTAAAGGGTCGTCCCGACAACCTTTGTATCGCTTATGAAGACGAAAATATCAGTTTTGCGGAGCTTGATCAGCGCAGTGACCGCTTGGCTGCTGCGCTGCTCGGCCAGGGTTTGGCCTCTGGTGATCGGGTTGCTATTCTGGCGACCAATAAGCCGGTATTTTTTGAACTGTTATTTGCCTGCGCCAAATCTGGCTTGATTATGTTGCCGATCAATTGGCGACTTTCGGCGAGAGAGATCAGTGGGATCATCGCGGATGCAGGCCCGCGTTGTATTTTCGCCGATGAAGAATTTGTTGATAACTTACCTCCTTGCGCAGAATTTGGCGACTTTAAGTTGATCGCTCTCGGAGAAAGTTTTAACCAGTGGCGAGATAGGAATAGTGGTGACACGTCGAGTGACTTGGCAGCTGATCGGACATTAGTCCGTGACGCTGACTCCACAGTTATGCTGCTTTACACCTCGGGTACGACTGGGTTGCCCAAGGGCGCAATGGTGAGTGATCGCAACATTGCTTTTCATCAGCGTCACGGTCGCGAGATGTGGGGCTTTAGTGAAGCCAGTGTCAATCTGGTGGCCATGCCGCTATTTCACATAGGCGGTATAGGCTATGGCCTAAACGCCATGCTTGCGGGGGGCGCCACGGTAATTTTACAGCAGGCCGATCCGCAGCAACTGTGTCAGGCTATTGTTCGGTACAAGGTCACCCACAGTTTTTTTGTTCCAGCGGTTATCCAGATGCTGGCGGAATTGCCGGGTATCGATAGCAAGGATATGTCGAGTCTCGAGTTTATCGGTTACGGTGCCTCACCCATCAGCGAAACACTGTTAAAACGCGCGTTGAAAATTTTTCAATGTGGCTTTGCTCATGCCTACGGTCTGACAGAATCCTGCGGCACAGTCATCACTTTGTTGCCGGAATTTCATGACCCAGAGGCGAGTAATAAAGAACGCTTGCGTTCTTGCGGTCGGCCGGTTCCCTGGGCCGAAGTCGCCCTGTTTGAGCCACAGTCGATGACTCAGGTGGCCACCGGAGAAGTGGGTGAAATCTGCATTCGCTCCGGTATGACCGTAAAAGGTTATTGGAACAAACCTGAAGCCACAGCAGATACCATCACTGCGGATGGCTGGTTGCGTACCGGTGACGCCGCCTACTGCGATGACGATGGATTTTTCTACATCCATGATCGTTACAAAGACATGATTGTCTCTGGGGGTGAAAACATTTATCCCACAGAGATCGAAAATATTCTCTACGAATACCCAGATGTGGCGGAAGCCGCGGTTATTGGCGTGCCGCACCCGCGCTGGGGCGAGACACCCAAGGCGATTATTGTCAGCACACCTGGAGTGCTTATTGAGATCGAGGCTTTAATGGAATTTATCCGCAGTCGCTTAGCTCGCTACAAATGTCCCACCTCTATTGAGTTTGTCGAAGTGATGCCACGTAACGCCTCGGGGAAAATTCTCAAGCGCGAGTTGCGTGCTATGACTTGGCCAGAACCGGATATGCCTTGATGAGCAAACTCCATGACAATACCGTGACCCAAGGTATTCACCCTCTTGCATGTCTACTGCGAGGCTTTGCCGTGGACTTTATCACTGGCCATAACCTTGACGTCGTAGAGCGCATCATGGCGCCGGAGTATTGCCTGAGTATAGGTGGTTACCTGCTCAATGGTCGCGACACTGAGTATCTGCCGCCTACCGCAGCACAGATTAACCAATTTCCGGGCTTGACCGTAACCGTGCATGATGTGGTTTATGGCGAAAACACTATTGCTATGCAATTCACTGAGCATGGCCGCTCCCGAGCCGATCAAAACCGCGGTGCCACCTGGCGCGGTATAACCCTGTTTCGCACCGATGGCGAACGACTGCGGTGGGGCTGGGCCGAAGAAGATTATTTCGCTAGAAAACGCCAGCTAAGTTCCGGCACCTGTGACCACGTGGATGCCCCTCACGCTGCTCCCTGGGATGTTCAACCGGGTGTAGCCAGCAGTGCGCTGGAAGTTCAGGCCCGTGCCTGGCTAGATACGCCGTCCAGTTTGTTTCAACGCGAGGACGCTTTTTGGTTATCCTCAGTTTCCGATAATGACCCCCACCCTCAAACGTTGATTGATATTGACTATGTAGAGGTGGACGAGCTTTTTACTGCTGACGATCGTGTGGCTTTTCACGCTCTTTATCATGGTCACTATAAAGGTGGCTTTAAGGATGTCGATAAAGAACTTATTGGTCGGCCCATTGTATTAAGGGCGGCTGGCATTCTGACATTTAACTCGACCGAATTGTTAACGGCGGCTGTCACAGTGGATCGCTTGAGACTTTACCGATCACTACGTTTTAACTAACAAGACCGCAGGGTTTTGCGAATGATAAAATAATCAACAGGTGTATTGACAAACAGAATAATCGGTCTATTATCAACTGGACTGTTGATAAAGACGAAATTAGATCCGCATAAAAATAAACTTAGAAATATGATACTTGGGGTAGACGTGATGAAAGTGATTAAAAATAACGACACCAAATCCAACCTGAAAGCGCGAGGCGCCTTTATTAAATCCATCCTCGCTGCGTCGGTTTCTCTGGCGATATTGTCTTCCGCACCGGTGCTAGCTAAAAACAATGTGCTGATGGAAGAGGTGATGGTCAAGGCGCAAAAGAAATCTGCAGCTGAAGCTGTGCAAGATGTGCCTATTGCGATTTCCGCCTATTCCGGCGACAAAGTTGAGGCGATGTTTGCCGTTAACCTAACCGATATAGGTACAAGCTCACCCAATGCGCACTTAGCCGAGCAGGGTACGGTGCCGCATACCGGTAACTTTATTATTCGTGGCATGGGGACCACTGGACAGAGTATACCGAGTTCTGACCCCGCCGTTGGCGTGGTGCAAGATGGCATGCCCTTTGGTCTGATTTACGGTGTGGTCACCGATTTGTTTGACCTCGAGTCGATTGAAATCCTGCGCGGCCCGCAGGGTACATTGTTTGGTCGCAATGTGACTGGCGGTGCTGTTGTGATGCGTACCACACGACCTAGCGAAGAGTTTGGTGGCAAGGTCAAAGCCACTATAGGTTCCCATGGCCAGCGTGATATCAGTGCGGTGGTAACCGGTGCAATGAGCGATTCGGTTAACGGCAAGTTAGCGGTGATCTCCAAAGATCGTGATGGACTTTGGTTCAATACCACCACCGGCGGACAGCATGGCGCTTCAGAGACAATCATTGTGCGACCGGCGATTACCTTTAAAGGTGATGGTTATGATCTGACCGCCATCGCTGAGTCGGCTAGCATTCAGGGCGATGGCATGGCGCCACGCAGTTTTTATCTCGATACCAGCTTTCTTAATCCCACTGTGCTTGCTACGGGCATCGATTCCTATGATATCGACCCCTGGGCGGACAATAGCACTGAGACCGATACCCGAGGCGATCTAGATATGACCTGGTCAAGCTTGGTGCTCGAATACAACCGTGACCTGGGGAACGGCACGCTAACCACGACCGCTTCGTTCCGTGACCTGGATCAGGAAACCTGGGGTGATATTGACGGCGCTGCGGGCACGATCCGCTTTGAATTCGCCGAAGGCTCTGGATTATCACAAACCCAGACGTCATTTGAGAGCCGCTGGTCAGGAGAGGTCAATGACAAAATGAATCTGACCGCTGGCGTTAACTTTTTTGACCAAGAGTACACTTACCGCGAACGTCGCCTGTTGGTAGATGCCGTAGAGCGTCCTTCTGAGTCGACAATTGATCACTCGACCTTTGGTGTCTTTGCCCAGGCCGAATACACTCTATCTGATACGATGACACTGATCTTTGGCGGTCGTTACTCCAGTGAAGATAAAGATGCAGCCATCGGCGTGATCGGCGATCCCGGCGGCACTGGTACCTGTACCTCTATCTATGACCCTAGCGGAGCGACAGTGGCTACGCGCACGGTTGATTGGAGCGACTGCCGACAGGTGTTCAATGACAGTGCCAGTTGGTCGAACTTTTCCCCCAAGCTGGGTTTGAACTGGGAAGTCAGTGATGATGTGCTCGCTTATGCCAGTTTGTCTCGCGGCTTTCGCAGTGGTGGTTACAACGTCCGCTTTACCGACGCAACAGTCGTCACCATGCCTGACAACCCCACATCTACCCCTGGACCCTACAATGAGGAGACGGTTGACGCTCTTGAAGTTGGTTTCAAGTCTATGTTGATGGATGAGAAGATGAAGCTGAATGTTGCGGTTTTCTTCAATGAAATCGATGATATGCAGAAGTCCGCTAATAACCAGTCGGGCGTGCAGACGGTCTTTAATGCAGCCTCAGCAACGATCCAGGGTTTTGAAGTTGACTCGGTGATTGCCATGTCAGACGAGCTGACCCTCGAGGTTGGCTACGGCTACACCGATGCTCAGTATGATTCTGCAGACTATCTGGTTGAAAAAACCGGCAAGCCTGCCGGAGATTTCAAGTTCCAGATGGTGCCTGAGCGAACCACTAGCATGGCATTAACCTATGAGAAGCCAATTTCTGATAGCGGGTTTATGACTTTGAGGGGTTCATACTCCTACATCGACTCCGTGGCCAGTGATGACTTTAACTTTCTGATTCTGCCTCAGTACGAGCTCTACGATGCCAGTATTTCATTCACCAGTACCGATGAAAGCCTCAAAGTTGCACTCTACGGTCGCAATCTGAAAGATGAAGTCTATTCCCACTTCGGCTTTGATAACAGTGGTGGATTGGGTTCTAAAACCATTTGGTTGGCACCACCAAAGACCTATGGTTTAGAAATCACTTACAATTTTTAATTAACACGATTTGCATAAATAGTTTCGGTGCAAAGGCCTCCCCCTCCTCAACCTCCCTCCCCCCTTTTTTCGCGGGGGGGCGAGGCCTTTTTTAATGCACATTAAAACCTATTCTTACGACCTTCTAAGGAGCTGTTATGAGAGAAGCAGTTATTGTCTCCACGGCGAGAACGCCTATCGGACGAGCCTTCCGTGGCTCACTGAATAATACTAAGTCGCCGACTCTGGCCGCCCATGCTATATCCCACGCGGTATCGCGCGCCGGTGTAGATGCTAATGAAGTTGAAGATGTGTTGATTGGCACAGTTTTGGGTGCCGGCACCGCAGGGATGAATTTAGCCCGCAATGCTTCACTGGCTGCGGGCTTACCGGTGACTTCAGGTGCCGCGACGATTGATCGCCAGTGCTCGTCCGGTCTAACGACTATCGCTATGGCCGCTCGGGAAATTATCGTCGATAACCTCAATGTGGTTGTCGCCGGTGGTCAGGACAGTATTTCCTTAGTACAGAATAATTATATGAAGTGGCTTGGTGATGAGGCTGACGAAAACGTCAAAGCGCAACAGCCCCATGCCTACATGGGCATGCTGCATACTGCAGAGTTTGTCGCTAAAAGATATCAGGTTAGCCGTGAAGATCAGGATCTCTATGCCCTGAGCTCCCAGCAACGCACTGCTGCTGCACAGGCTGCCGGACGTTTTGACGATGAAATTGTGCCCATTACTACCACCCAAAAACTGGTTGACCGCGAAACCAAAGAGGTTTCCTACGCTGAGGTGACGCTGAGTAAAGATGAAGGCAATCGCCCGGGAACAGTTCTTGAGAACCTCAGCGGGCTAGGCGCAGTGATCGACGGTGGCTGTATCACCGCGGGCAATGCCAGTCAGCTATCTGATGGCGCCTCGGCCTGTGTGGTAATGGAGCGCAAGCTCGCTGAACAGCGTGGCCTGCAGCCACTGGGACTGTATCGGGGTATGTGCGTAGTCGGCAATACACCAGAAGAGATGGGCATTGGTCCGATCTATGCAGTGCCCAAGTTGCTCGCGCAGCACGGTTTAAGCGTGGCGGACATTGGACTTTGGGAGCTCAATGAAGCCTTCGCCGTTCAGGCACTCTATTGCCGTGATTTCCTCGGTATCGACCCGGAAATCTACAACGTTAACGGTGGCGCTATTTCCATAGGCCATCCCTATGGTATGACCGGTTCACGCACAGTAGGGCACGCTTTAATTGAAGGTAAACGCCGCGGTGTTAAATATGTGGTCGTGACCATGTGTGTCGGCGGTGGTATGGGTGCAGCGGGCCTGTTCGAAGTCCTTTAATTGCAACTCGCCATAGTCGGGTGTGAGCACGCTTGCGGCACCGCTTTGTAACGAATACCGATTGAGAGTATTTAGCAATGACCTTTAATAGCTTCAGTAGCGCCCAATTTAATGCTACTAGTGTCAGTGCCAGCGAGTATTTTAGCGCGAGTATGAAAGGCCAGGCGCACCCGGATACAGATGCAGTCGCAGCAATATTTAGTGCTGATAATGTTCCTCGTTACTACCAGCAGAGTCTCGCTGATGCGCGGGCCTCAGTAGAGGCGGTGGTGGGGTTGCAGGCCGAGGCCCGAGAGGTCGCTGAGGTTCGGGATATTAGTATCCTCAATGGTGCGACCACCGTTTTAATGCGGATTTACCACCCCCGTGGCGATGTAAAATTGCCGATTATTGTTTATTTTCACGGTGGCGGCTGGACCCTTGGCAGTGTTAATGCTGCCGATCGTGCCTGTCGTCGCCTTAGTGTCAGTACGCAATCGGTGGTAGTGTCGGTGGAATATCGCCTGGCACCAGAGCACCCCTTCCCGCTCCCCTATGAAGACTGTTTTGCGGCTACTCAGTGGGCTGCTGAATACGGCGAAACCATTGGCGCCGATACAGGTCGATTGTTTGTGATGGGAGACAGTGCCGGGGCTAATCTGGCGGCCGCCGTTGCTCAAACTTTCGCTAATAATAAGCAGCTCAATATTGCTGGTCAGGTACTGATCTATCCCTGTCTATTACCTTCTGGGCGCGGCGATTTTGCCTCTTATCAGCAGAATGCCGAGGGTCCAATTCTTACTGCTGCAGAGATGGCGTGGTTTTGGGATATGTATCTGACAAAGGAAGAAGATGGGGACGATAGTCGCGCCTCACCTTATGTGGCTAAAGACTTGTCCGCTATGCCTCCGAGCAAAATTGTGGTTGCCGAATTTGATATATTGCGCGATGAAGGCATAGCCTATGCGGATAGGTTGCGCGAGTCTGGCGTGCCGGTGGATGTCACCCTATTTCACGGTGCTCCACATGGTTTTTACTGGCTGGATGCTGCCCTTAGTCAAGCCACTGAGTTGGACGGGGTATTAGCCGAATGGTTTAAGCGCTTTTAAACTATTTTGGGCAGTTCTTCGTCGCTCTAGGCAGTTGTTCGCCACGTTAAAGAGCTCTAGCTAATATCAAAACCCTTCCAGTCGTTGTTACGCACGCTTTCTAAAATGCGTCTATAGCCACGCACACCGCCAGAGTAGGGCATAAACACTTTTGGCTTACCCGCCACTTCACTGCCCATGTAATAGGAGGGGGCCAGCGGATAGAGGGTTTCCTGTGCGCGCGCATTAACATGTTCGACCCATTCATTCTCGGCCTCGAGATTGACCTCAATAGCTTGCTTGCCGATGCTGTCTGCGCTGGTGATCAACGAACAGATAAATTCTGCATGATCTTCAATCGAGACAATAACATTGCTTAGCAGCGATGGGCTGCCGGGGCCCACCATAATAAATAGATTGGGAAAGTCGTGGGTGCCGAGTCCCAGATAGTTGCGCGGTCCCTGAGACCATTTTTCCTCCAGACTTAATCCATCGCGGCCACGGATAAGCGGCGCCAATATAGAGCCGGTAAATACATCAAAGCCGGTGGCATAAATAATAATATCCAGCGGGTACTCGCCATTGCTGGTGGTAATGCCGGTTTCGGTGATCGCCTCAATGGGCGCTTCTTTAATATCCACCAGCTCCACATTGCTGCGGTTAAAGGCCTGATAATAACCATGGTCCACTGCCGGGCGCATGGCGCCGAAGGGAAAGCCATGGGGAGTGAGTTTTTTACATAGCTCGGGATCGTCGACCTTCTCGGCAATCTTGCGATTAACAAATTCCACCGCCGTATTATTCGACTCAATATTGAGCAGAATATCGTAGTAAGCGAGGGCAAAGCCAAAGCCGAGACGGTTCCAGGCGGTCTCAAAAATCTCTTCACGAACCTCGGGGCTGTCGTCCAGAGCCGAGCGCCTGTTAGGCATAAAGCCGAGACCGCTGGGAGAATTACGTGCTTGCTCGCGACGCTCATCATAAGTCGCCTTAATCAATGCATCATCAGCGTCGCTAATCTCCGCATGACAGGCCGGAATACTGTAGTTGGCAGTGCGCTGAAACACGCTCAAGTGCTCGGCCTGCTGAGCGATAATAGGCGTCATCTGCACGCCGGAGGAACCGGTGCCAATAATGCCCACGCGTTTGCCGGCAAAGTCGAGAGGCGCTCGCGGGTAGGCGCCGCTGTGATGGATCTCACCAGCAAAACTGTCTGCACCGGGGATATCCGGTGTTTTGATTTTTGATAGCTGGCCGACCGCAAGAATTAAATGGCGGCATTGAAGCTGGCCTAGCGCATCGGTTGAAACTGTCCAGCTTGCGCTGTTCTCATCGAAATCAGCGCCCAGCATACAACAGTTAAACAGGATATTACTGCGTAGCTGAAAGCGCTCGCAGACATGATTGGCATAGCGCAAAATTTCCGGTTGCTGTGCGTAGCGCTCGGTCCAGCGCCACTGCTGCTGCAAGTCATCGGAAAAGCCAAAAGAGTAGTCATAGCTCTCAACATCACAGCGCGCGCCTGGGTAGCGATTGTGATTCCAGACACCGCCGACCTCATCGGACGCCTCGATAATTGTTACTGAGAGGCCTGCTTTGCGCAGGCTGTGGAGCGAGCGCAGGCCGGAAAAGCCTGCGCCAACGATAATAACATCAAAAGATTGACTGCTATTTGACATATTTTTCTCAAAAATGGTGATTTAACAGAAGGCTAACTAAGGCGGCCACTGGGCCTATTAAGTAGCAAAACCATAGTTCAACATAACTGTTGCTTAAAATCAACATATGTGTTGAAATATTCCTAGCGTGACAATATACCTTGCCTATTTAGTGACCATTTAAAGAGAGATACCTATGGACTTAGAGACCCTTATTTACAAAAAAGAAGGCCGCATTGCGACATTGACCCTTAACCGTCCGCACAAAGGCAACGCACTTTCAGTGCAGCTTCGTGACGAGTTGGATCTGGTTATGGATGACTTGGATCACGATGATGAGACCCGCGTACTGATCGTAGATGCCGCTGGCGACCATTTTAGTACCGGGTATGATCTCAATGAGTTCTCTTACCTCTGGGATGCGGACAGCGCCATCAATGAAGTGCAGCGCCGGCCTCATCGCCATGCGCCAGTCTGGTCTCGGCGTGAGTTTCACCTCTCTCGTGAACGTTGGATGCGACTATTCCGACTGCGTCAGGCTACTATCGGCGTAGTCCACGGCCACTGTGTTGCCGGTGGACTGGATTTGGTAGGTGTCATGGATATTGTATTCTGCGCCGACGATGCATTGTTAGGTCAGCCGGAATCCCGCGCTATGGGTGAGATTCATACCTTTGGTTTGTGGCCGATTCATATAGGCATGCGCAAAACCAAAGAGTGGTTGTTTACCGGTGATAATATGACCGGAACTGAAGCCGCTGAGATGGGTCTCGTCAACCGAGCCGTACCCCGTGATGAAGTAGCCGCTGTCGCTCGCGCCTATGCGGAACGTGTTTCCAACGTCACCCTGGACGCGATCTACTCACATAAAGAAGTGACTAATCGCTGGTTCGAAACCATGGGCATGAATGCCGCCATGGCAGCTGCCAACGATCTTGATGCTATGGGTATCGCCGGTCCTGGTATGGATCGCTTTACCAAAGTCTGGCGCGAGGGTGGCGTGCGTCCAGCCGTTCGCGACCGCGATGCACCATTTAAGCCACACCGCAGCTATTGGCAGGCCTACGAAGCATCAAAAGAAGATAAAT
>JAFMBY010000126.1 GCA_017858135.1 Porticoccaceae bacterium
AATCAGTAAGGTTCTTAATAACACCTTTGAGTGATGCGCCCTCTTCGAGGTTGGCAAGCAGTTCGTCACGTTCTACAGAGTTTGCGCTCTCCATTACGGCACGACGGCTAACCACAACGTTATTGCGCTTAGGATCGAGTTTGATCACTTTAAATTCTAATTCGATGTTCTCAAGGTGAGTAATCTCACGCAGAGGGCGAACATCAACCAGTGAACCTGGCAGGAACGCGCGCAAGCCGCGAACGTCAACTGTAAATCCACCTTTAACCTTGCCGCTGATAATACCGGTAACCACTTCATCAGCCTTATGGGCTGCTTCAAGTTCGATCCAGGATTCTGCGCGACGGGCTTTTTCACGTGAAAGTTTGGTGGCACCAAAACCATCTTCAACGGCTTCGAGAGCAACCTGAACTTCGTCGCCAATGGCAACTTCGAGTTCACCTTTCTCGCTATAAAATTGGTCTATCGAAATAACACCTTCAGACTTCAGTCCTGCGTGGACTGTTACCCAGTCTTTATCGATGTCGATAATTACGCCTGTGATAATGGCGCCGGGGTTCATCTCAACGGTCTTGAGACTCTCTTCAAATAATTCTGCGAAATTTTCGCTCATGGGGAATACCTGATTTTTGACAGAGAGTCGACAGAAGACGGACTAGCGTCGCTCTCTTTTTTCCGCGTGGCCAGTTTACGCGGGTCAGTTAAAATAAAGGCCTACAGCAATAAAAGCTGGCGATTGCTGCGTTGCCCAGTTGTTATCAAAATGATCTTAAATACTACTTAATGCCCTTAACAGTAAGAATATTAAGTACCGTATCGGTTACCTCCGAAATGGACATGCTCGAGGTGTCTAACTCAATCGCTTCGTCCGCTGGTCGCAGTGGTGAAGCGTCGCGATTCATGTCTCTTTCGTCTCGGGCGCGTACCTGCTCCACGAGGGCGGGCAGACTAACATCTTCACCCTTCTCAAGCAACTCCTTGTGGCGTCGGCTAGCCCGCTCTTCGACACTGGCAGTAAGGTAAATCTTAAGCTCTGCAGCAGGAAAAACTTCGGTGCCCATATCGCGACCATCGGCTACCAAACCTGGTGCCTGTGCAAACATCTGCTGACGCTTGAGCAGCGCCAAGCGCACGCCCGGATACTGAGCCACTTTTGAGGCCATCTGTCCGGTCTTTTCAGTACGCACCTCACGGCTGACATCCTCGCCCTCCAGATAGATCTTAAAAGCCCCATTATTTGACGTTTCAAAGCGAATATCCATATGCTCAGCCAGAGCCATCAGCCCCTGTTCACTGTCGGTGCTGACATGGTGACGCACGGCAGATAAGCCCAAGAGGCGATAGAGTGCACCGCTATCCAAATAGTGAAAGCCGAGCTTTTTTGCCACGATTCGACTGATGGTGCCTTTGCCGGCACCGCTCGGGCCGTCAATGGCAATGACGGTGGGCGTATTGTTAGCGGCCATTTCAAGACTCCAGTGTTTCTACGCTAATGATCAAACCAATCTCATCGGCCAGATCGACAAATCCAGGGAAAGAGGTGGCAATATTATTGCATTCGAGAATGGCAATCTCACCCGTCGCACGCAAGCCAGCGATCGCAAAGGCCATAGCGATGCGGTGGTCGTCGTGGCTATGCACGGTGCCACTGCCAATCTGCCCACCCTGAATGCGAATACCGTCTGCGGTGGACTGAGCATCAATACCCAAGGTCACTAAGCCATCGGCCATACTCTGAATGCGGTCGCTCTCTTTAACCCGCAATTCTTCGGCGCCAGTCAATACTGTCTCGCCACTGGCACAGGCCGCGGCGACAAATAGCACAGGGAACTCGTCAATTGCCAAGGGCACCTGTTCTTCTGGAATAACAATACCATTCAATTTTGAATAGCGCACTCGAATATCTGCGACAGGCTCACCACCGACTTCCTTTTCGTTGCTCAGCTCAATACTGGTACCCATCTGGCGCAAAATATTAATCACGCCGATACGGGTCGGATTAACACCCACATGACGCAAGGTAATATCTGATTCGGGAGTAATGGCGGCAGCCACCATAAAGAAGGCCGCTGAGGAAATATCAGCTGGCACATCAATGCGTGTTGCGGTCAATGAACCACCACCCACCAGTGAGGCGCGGTTGCCCTCACTGACAACGTTGTAACCAAAGCCGCGCAACATGCGCTCACTGTGGTCGCGAGTCGGTGCCGGCTCTACGGTGGAAGTTTCACCCTCGGCATAAAGCCCGGCTAATAGTACGCAGGATTTGACCTGAGCACTGGCCATCGGCAAGACGTAATTAATCGCGTTGAGTTTGTTGCCACCTTTTATGCGCATCGGTGGTCTGCCGCCTGGTGCAGTTTCAATTATGGCACCCATCTCAGCTAGTGGGTCGGCCACGCGCGCCATAGGTCGACCAGACAGCGACTCGTCACCGGTCAGTTCAACATCAAATTGTTGCCCAGCCAATAGTCCGCTTAGCAGGCGCATGGAGGTGCCGGAGTTGCCCAAATAGAGCGGCTTGCTAGGCGCTTTTAATCCATGCAGACCAACGCCATGAATAACCACACGGCCCTGCTCTGGACCTTCAATAATAACGCCCATATCGCGAAATGCCTGCAATGTGGCCAGACTATCTTCGCCCTCGAGAAATCCAGTGACCTCCGTTATGCCCTCGGCAATTGAACCGAGCATAATGGATCTGTGTGACATGGATTTATCGCCAGGTACGCGAATATCACCCTGCGCAACTCCCCCGGGTGTGACTTTATAATTTATGATTTTTTCTGACATGGTTTGCTGTAATGCCTTTGGGTCAATTGATTGTCCAAAATGGTTGCGCGCATCGCGAGCCCGCGTAAACACATCCATCAGGTAGGTCTCATCGCCACTGTCTATAGCGCTGCGCATCTCGCTAAAGTTGTCCATAATCTGATCAAGAACGCTAAGGATTGCCTCGCGATTGGCCAGCGCGATATCGCGCCACATAATGGGATCGCTGGCGGCGATTCGGGTAAAGTCGCGAAAGCCTCCCGCGGCATAGCGAAAAATCTCACGGTTGTCACGCATGCTTGCCAGGGTATCGACCAGCGAGTAGGCCAGAAAATGGGGAAGATGACTAGTGGCAGCCAGTACTTCATCATGCTCTTTAATGTCCATGCAGGAGACCACTGCACCCACTGCTCGCCACAGTTGCTCAACACGCTGGATATGCGCTTCGCCACTCTTAGCATGGGGGGTTAAGATGACACGATGGTCTTTAAATAAATCCGCTTTTGCCGCGGTGACACCGCTTTTTTCCGAGCCCGCTATCGGGTGCCCAGGCACTAACTGTGCAGGCAGGTAGCCATAAACGTCCTCTGCCGCGGCCACCACACTGCCTTTAACGCTGGCGACATCGGTCACCGTTACCTGGTCAGAGAGCAGCTCACAGCACTCTTTAAGAATGGCCGGAACGGTTAGGGTTGGCACCCCAATGACCACCAGATCGCCGGCACCAAGCTCTGGCGCAATCGCTGCCAGACTCTGTTCTGGACGATCAATAACACCCATTTCAACGGCTAGGTCGAGGGTTGATGAACGCCGAGAAATGCCTATTACCTCGTGCGCCAACCCAGCATTGCGAGCAGCCAGCGCCAGACTGGAGCCAATCAACCCCAGTCCGATAACAACCAGGCGTTTAGCCACCGGCTGTGTTGTGTGAGATGTTTGCACCATAACGGATCACATCGAAATAAATAGATTATGCGCTGCTAAAGCAACGCCTAGAGAACCGCACGCGGATACGAACCGAGAACTTTAATCTCTGCCACGTTCGGCGTCAGCTCGGCAAGCACCGCAGCAGCAGCCGGATCGTCGACATGACCAGCAAAATCGATAAAGAAGATATAAGACCACATGCTGTTCCGCGAGGGTCGCGACTCGAGACGGGTCATGTCAATATTGTGGCGGCGGAACGGCTCAAGCAAGTCGTGCAAGGCACCGGGTTTATTGTGTACCGAGACCACAATCGAGGTTTTATCGTCACCACTGGGCGGCACATCTTCGCGACCAATAATCAGGAAGCGGGTCGAATTGTCTGGCTGGTCTTCAATCTTGTCCCAGAGCTTTTCCAACTCATAGAGCTCGCAGGACATATCGCCGGCAATAGCCGCCGAATTCCACTCACCTTTGACCCGTCGCGCCGCTTCTGCATTGCTGCTAACGGCCACGCGCTCAATATTCGGGTAATTGGAATCTAGCCATTTGCGGCACTGCGCCAATGATTGCGCGTGCGAGTAGACGCGAGTAATCGTATCCTTGTTGGTGTTGGGACCAATCATAAAGTGCTGATGGATACGCAATTCGACTTCGCCACAGATCTTGACTGAGGAATCGATAAAACTGTCCAAGGTGTGGCTGACCACACCTTCGGTTGAGTTCTCAACTGGCACCACACCGTAGTTACAGGACTCCGCCAACACATCGCGGAACACCTCATCAATAGCAGCCTTGGGGACAGTCACCGCGGAGTCGCCAAAGTGCTTTAGCGTCGCCTCCTGAGTGAAGGTGCCCTCCGGCCCGAGAAAGGCCACTTTTATCGGCTGTTCAAGCGCTAGGCAGGCCGACATAATCTGCCGAAACAGGCGCGCCATGTCCTCATTGCCGAGAGGACCAGAATTTTTCTCCATTACTGCACGCAACACCTGTGCTTCGCGTTCAGGCCGGTAGTAGGTTTCGTCACCCTGCTGCTTCTTTATCTTGGCGACGTCCTGTGCACAACGCGCTCGCGCGCTGATGTTGGCCATAATCTCTCGATCAAGGTCATCTATCTTATTGCGCAACGCCAGCAGCGGATTTTTTTCAGTCATGATCTAACCTTTAATCTTCAGAGCCTAATCTTCAGAGCCTTCAGCGGGTGAAGAGCC
>JAFMBY010000032.1 GCA_017858135.1 Porticoccaceae bacterium
TTCAAAGGTTGTGTTTCTCCCGATTTGGACTTACCGCATTGTAACGGCTGAATAGCCTTGTAAATAGGGCTGTTCAAGGTAGAATGCTCGCTTAATTATTTAACCTCATGTGGCCTTTGGTATAGGTCACCACTGGAAAGGAAAAGGCAATGCCCGCAATTACCCTCCCTGATGGATCCCAACGTATTTTCGAAATGCCTGTCTCTGTAGCCGATGTCGCTGCCGATATTGGCGCTGGTCTCGCCAAAGCGACCCTTGCCGGTGTAGTCAATGGCGATGTCGTAGACGCGTCGTATGTGATGAGTAAGGACTCAACGCTGTCTATCGTGACCGATCGTTCCGATGAGGCGCTGGATATTATCCGTCACTCGTCGGCGCATTTGCTGGCCATGGCGGTGAAGCAGTTATTCCCCTCTGCGCAGGTCACCATTGGCCCAGTGATTGAAGACGGCTTTTACTATGACTTTGCCTTCGAGAGAGCCTTTACCCCGGAAGATCTGGAAGCCATTGAAGCGCGCATGACTGAGCTGGTTAATCAGAATCACAGCATCGCTCGTGAAGAGTGGGACCGCGATGAGGCAGTGGAATTTTTTAAAAGTATCGGTGAGGAATACAAAGCTGAGATTATTGCCAGCATCCCTGCCGGAGAGCCTATTGGTCTCTATCGTCAAGGCGATTTTATCGATCTCTGTCGCGGCCCTCATGTGCCCTCTACGGCAAAGTTGCCCGCTTTCAAGCTGACCAAAGTTGCCGGCGCTTACTGGCGTGGCGACAGTGACAATGAAATGTTGCAGCGTATTTATGGCACTGCCTGGACCAATAAGAAAGAGCTTAAAGCCTATATCAATCGTCTGGCCGAGGCTGAGAAGCGTGATCACCGTAAGATTAACAAGAAACTCGACCTCTACCATATGCAGGAAGAAGCGCCGGGCTCGATCTTTTGGCACCCCAAAGGTTGGAGTGTTTACAGCGCAATCGAGCAGTATATGCGTGGCAAACAGCGCGAGCAGGGCTATCAAGAAATCAAGACACCACAGATTGTTGATATGAGTCTGTGGGAGAAGTCTGGCCATGCCGATAAATTTGGCGATGATATGTTTAGCTTGCAAACGGAAGATCGCAATTATGCGGTTAAGCCAATGAACTGTCCCTGTCATGTGCAGGTGTTTAATCAGGGGCTTAAAAGTTACAGAGACTTGCCCTTAAGGCTGGCTGAGTTTGGTTCCTGTCATCGAAATGAGCCCTCTGGATCATTGCACGGCATTATGCGAGTGCGTTCATTTACTCAGGATGACGCGCATATTTTCTGTACCGAAGAACAAATTCAGCCGGAAGTGTCGCAGTTTATCGACTTCTTGCACGAGGTTTATGCTGACTTTGGCTTCGACGAAATTATCTACCGACTGTCTACTCGTCCAGAACAGCGCGTGGGCTCCGATGAAGATTGGGATCGCGCAGAACAAGCGCTGGGCCAAGCCTTAGATGCCAAAGAGCTGCCGTGGCAGGAGTTGCCGGGAGAGGGGGCATTTTACGGTCCCAAGATTGAGTTTTCGTTAAAAGATTGTATCGGTCGGGTCTGGCAGTTGGGTACCGTTCAGGTGGACTTTTCGATGCCTGGTCGCCTCGACGCACAGTATGTTGCCGAAGATGGCAGTCGCAAGGTGCCGGTGATGTTACACCGTGCGATACTGGGATCATTTGAGCGATTTATCGGTATTTTGATCGAACAGTACGAAGGCGCCTTCCCGTTTTGGTTGGCACCGGAACAGGCGGTTGTGGCCAATATTACCGACGCGCAGGCCGATTATGCGCAAGAAGTTGCTAAATCACTGCAAAATAAAGGCTTTAGAGTGAATTGTGACTTGAGAAACGAGAAGATCGGCTTTAAAATCCGCGGTCATTCGATGCAGCGAGTGCCGTATATTCTCGTTGTTGGTGATAATGAAAAAGATTCGCGCACCGTGGCGGTCCGAACTCGAGATGGTAAAGACCTTGGCAGCTTGCCGCTGGAAC
This sequence comes from Porticoccaceae bacterium, assembly GCA_017858135.1. Classification (GTDB taxonomy): domain Bacteria; phylum Pseudomonadota; class Gammaproteobacteria; order Pseudomonadales; family Porticoccaceae; genus HTCC2207. The sequence goes on from JAFMBY010000032.1 coordinate 2,014, forward strand.
AGGTTGAAGCCATGTTTACCTCAGAGACGGAGCGGCGTGGGCGTATTTGTGTTGAAACGGAGTAAAGCTTATTAAAAAAGACAGCAAGCGGGCACGTCTTAACGACGACATCACGTCCCCCGAAGTTCGATTGGTTGCATCAGATGGTAGTCAGGTTGGCGTTGTCAGCCTTGAAGCTGCACTTGAAGCTGCACAGAAAGAGACCCTTGATCTGGTAGAGATTTCTCCAGATGCCGAGCCTCCGGTGTGTAAAATCATGGATTACGGCAAACATGTCTTTGATATTAAGAAGAAAGTGGCTCTGCAGAAGAAAAAGCAGAAACAGACACAAGTGAAAGAAATGAAGTTTCGCCCGGGAACCGATCAGGGCGATTACGACATCAAGTTGCGTAATTTAGTACGCTTCTTGGAAAATGGTGATAAAGCTAAAATCTCGCTGCGTTTTCGCGGACGTGAAATGGCTCACCAACAGCTCGGAATGGATATGATGAAACGCATTGAAGCGGATCTCTTAGAGCTGGCGCAAGTGGAGCAGTTTCCAAAGATGGAAGGTCGCCAAATGATCATGGTACTGGCCCCACGCAGCAAGAAGAAGTAATTAGTACGACCCGCGTTCAGCCACATTTTTTGGCAGGCTGTCCGGGCGTCTCTTCTTGATTATTAATTAAACTCTCAACTTGGAGAACAGAAATGCCAAAAGCAAAAGCACACAGTGGGGCGGCAAAACGCTTCAAAAAGACGGCTTCAGGCTACAAGCACAAGCACCAGCACAAAAGCCACATCCTTACCAAAATGACTACCAAGCGCAAGCGTCAACTGCGGGGCACCAGCATTCTCAATGCTGCTGATGTACCACGTGTTAACCGCATGCTGCGTAGTTCAATTTAATAAACAGAATTTTGGTAGGAGAATAAAATGGCTAGAGTAAAACGTGGTGTGGAAGCACGCCGTCGTCACAAAAAAATCCTTAAGCAGGCAAAAGGTTATTATGGAGCGCGCAGTCGCGTTTATCGCGTTGCGGTTCAGGCTGTTACAAAAGCGGGTCAATATGCTTATCGTGACCGTCGTGCCAAGAAGCGTACATTCCGCAGACTCTGGATTGCCCGTATTAACGCGCAGTCTCGTGTAGAAGGATTGTCATACAGCAGACTGATCAATGGTTTGAGCAAAGCAGGTATCGGGCTCGACCGTCGCGTACTGGCCGATTTGGCTGTACACGATAAAGCAGCCTTTGGTGCAGTAGTAAACCAAGCCAAAGCTGCCCTGGCTTAATAGCGTTGTACCTGCTCAGGCAGGCGTTGTAAAAAGCTAATCGGATAGGGAAAGGGCCTGCGCTCTTTCCCTATTTTTTTATCAGTAATAAGATAGCCGAATAAGATATTGTGGTGACCAATAATGATTGAGTTGGAACAGATTGCCGGTGAAGCAGAAGCCGCGATTACGGCGACGACAGATCTGGGTGTGTTGGACGATTTACGCGTCGAGTATCTGGGCAAGAAAGGCAGACTGACCGGGCTATTAAAAGGTCTGGGCGCACTCTCTAACGAAGAGCGGCCGGCTGCTGGCGCCAAGATCAATGAGGTTAAGCAAGCGCTGCAGGCACGTATCAATGAAATGAAAGAAGCACTGGAGAGTCAGGCACTGAATGCCAAGCTCTCGGGTGAGACCATAGATGTTACTCTGCCAGGCCGCGGCGAAGCAGTTGGTGGCCTGCATCCAGTGACTCGCACCATGGAGCGCATTGAAGCATTCTTTACTCGTATTGGTTATGACGTCGAGACTGGGCCGGAAATTGAAGATGACTACCATAACTTTGAAGCGCTGAATATTCCTAGCCACCACCCAGCGCGAGCGATGCATGATACCTTTTATGTTGACCCGTCCACGGTGCTGCGCACGCACACCTCTCCAGTGCAAGTTCGCACCATGGAAAAGCAGGCACCACCGATTCGAATAATCTGTCCCGGTCGCGTTTATCGTTGTGACTCCGACATTACTCACACACCGATGTTTCATCAGGTTGAAGGCTTGGTAGTCGATAAAAATATTAGCTTTGCCGACCTCAAAGGTGTGATTGATCAATTTTTAAAAGCGTTTTTCGAAGCAGACTTACCGGTCCGTTTTCGCCCCTCGTACTTCCCGTTCACCGAGCCATCGGCCGAGGTCGATATTCAGTGCACCAACTGCGCTGGCGAAGGCTGTCGTATTTGCAGTCAGACGGGTTGGTTGGAGGTGATGGGTTGCGGCATGGTGCATCCCAATGTATTCGAGAGTTGTAATGTCGACACTGATCAGTACACCGGCTTTGCCTTTGGCATGGGCGTTGAGCGGCTGGCGATGTTGCGCTACGGCGTCACCGATCTGCGATTATTTTTCGAAAACGATCTGCGCTTTCTCAAACAATTCTAAGGCTGGGTAAACAATGAAATTTAGTGAATCCTGGTTGCGCCAAGCCGTCAACCCGAGCATCTCAACCGAAGACTTAGTTGCCCAACTGACTATGGCCGGATTGGAAGTGGATGCTGTGAACAGCGCCGCTCCAGAAATATCTGGTGTGGTGGTAGGTGAGATTATCTCAGTAGAGCAGCACCCAGATGCCGACAAACTGCGCGTCTGTCAGGTCGCCGGTGGCGGCGAAATCGCACAGGTAGTCTGTGGTGCGCCAAATGCTCGCGCTGGTATTAAAGTGCCATTCGCCACAGTGGGCGCCAAGCTGCCCGGCGACTTCAAGATTAAGAAAGCCAAGCTCAGAGGTGTTGAATCCTTAGGTATGCTCTGCGCACAGACTGAATTGCAGTTGGGTGACGACGATGCAGGTCTCTGGGAGCTTCCTTCTGATGCCTCAGTAGGCAGTGATCTGATTGAGTATCTCGAGCTCAATGACAATATTATCGAAGTAGACCTGACGCCCAATCGCGGTGACTGCTTAAGCCTTCGTGGTCTCGCTCGCGAAGTGGGCGTGCTCAATAAAGCGGCAGTCATAGAGCAACCTTGCGCTCCTGTCGCGGCAACCATTGATGACGGTATAGATATCAGATTAGAGGCAGCGGAAGGTTGTGCGCGTTATGTCGGGCGTGTGATCCGCAATCTTGATCTGCGCCAGGCAACACCGCAGTGGATGCAGGAAAAATTGCGCCGCAGTGGTGTGCGCAGTCTCGGTCCGGCAGTGGACGTGACGAACTATGTACTACTAGAGTTAGGTCAGCCGATGCATGCCTTCGATCTGGCAAAAATTGATGGCGGCATTGTTGTGCGCATGGGTCGCGACGAGAAAGTAAAACTGCTTGATGACTCTGAAGTCGTCATAGATAGCCAAACATTGGTTATTGCCGATCACAGCAAGGCGCTGGCGATGGCCGGGATTATGGGTGGCGATGAGTCTGCAGTTAGCGATGACACGACGGATATTCTTTTCGAGAGCGCTTGGTTTAACCCCCTAGCGATTGCCGGTAAAGCACGCAACTATGGCAAACACACTGATTCTTCGCATCGCTTTGAGCGAGGTGTTGACTCGCAGTTGCAGGTCGCTGCGATTGAACGCGCTACAGCGCTGATGTTGGAGATTTGCGGTGGCCAGGCCGGACCGGTTGTTATTAACGAGTCTATCGAGCATCTGCCTGCGCCAGCAACGATAAAGCTGCGCGACAAACACCTGACACAGCAGTTGGGTGTGGTGTTTGACGCAGCTGATATCGATGATATTTTGACCCGGTTAGGGCTGGTCTTTGTAGCGCGTGATGACCTGAGCTCCACTTGGGTAGCACCTAGCTGGCGCTTTGATCTCGCCATCGAGCAGGACCTGGTTGAAGAGGTTGCTCGTATCTATGGTTATAACAACCTGCCGACCTCGACCCCAACGATGGCACTTGAGCTGCGAGCTAAGCCAGAGCGCCAACAAGATCTAGGCATCTTTAGACAGCAGCTGGTTGCCAGCGGTTATCAAGAAGCGGTGACCTACAGTTTTGTCGACCCAGACCTACAAAGGTTGGTTGATCCTGATACAGCCGGTATAGCGCTGCAGAACCCTATCTCTGCGGATATGTCAGTGATGCGCACCAGCCTCTGGCCGGGCTTATTAGCGACGGCTATTTATAATCTCAATCGCCAACAAACTCGCGTGCGTATTTTCGAAGCGGGTCAGTGTTTTGTGCCTAGAGACGATGGCGAGTTAACCCAGAATATGGCATTGGCCGGATTGATCTGTGGCTCGCGCACGCCGACCGGCTGGACCGCGGGCAAGGACAAAGTGGATTTCTTCGATATTAAAGGTGATCTCGAAGCGGTACTGGCATTGACCGGTTTAGCCGAGCAGTTTTGTTTCACCGCCGCCCATCACCCTGCGTTGCACCCCGGCCAATCGGCAATGATTTCGCGACATGGCGTTCAGGTCGGCTGGATAGGGCAGTTACATCCTAAGCTCCAAGCGCAATTAGATCTTAATACGGCGGTCTATCTGTTCCAAGTAGAGATGGCTAAGATCAGCGAAAGTCGGTTACCGAAAGTTAAAGAAGTGAGCAAATTTCCAGCTGTTCGCCGTGATCTGGCATTCCTGATGGATTCTCAAGTTGCCTCAGCTGATTTGATGTCTACGACTCATGATGCCGCAGGAGAGTATCTTGTCGATTTAAAGTTGTTTGACGTATATGTCAGCAAAGATATTGAAAACAAAGGAAAAAGTCTCGCGTTGGGCTTGACGTTTCAGCACGGTTCACGCACTCTTACAGACGAAGAAATTAATGGTGCGATCGATCGAGTCGTCAAGAAACTCGACGTTAAATTTAAGGCGGAACTCCGCGGTTAATTAAAACCAAGGGTTTAGAGTCGAGACTACTATTGCGTGGCAGTGCCATGCAGATAAGTTAGGTGCAGAAAATGGGTGCTTTAACCAAGGCTGATTTGGCTGAAATGTTGTTTGATGAACTGGGTCTCAACAAAAGAGAGGCCAAAGAAATCGTCGAAATGTTCTATAGTGAAATTTCTCAAGCATTGGAAAATAACGATCCGGTTAAACTGTCTGGGTTCGGTAATTTTGAGTTGCGTGACAAAAGCAGCCGACCAGGGCGCAATCCAAAGACTGGTGAAGAAATTCCCATTTCGGCACGACGAGTAGTGACCTTTAAGCCAGGCCAGAAATTAAAGGCACGAGTAGAGAGCTATGCTGGAACCAAGTAACAATAACGAATTACCTGCTATTCCAGGCAAGCGTTACTTCACTATTGGCGAAGTCGCTGAACTCTGCGAGGTAAAGCCGCACGTGCTGCGTTATTGGGAGCAAGAGTTCCCCAGTTTGAGCCCGGTTAAACGCCGCGGTAATCGCCGGTACTATCAGCGCCAAGACGTCGTGCTGATTCGTCAGATTCGTTCATTACTCTATGAACAGGGGTTTACCATTGGCGGAGCTCGCCAGCGTATTGAAGGTGAATCAACCAAAGATGAACAAACCCCCTACAAGCAACTGATTGACCAAACCATCTCCGAGCTCGAAGGCATAATGACATTACTCGACAAAGAGTAACCGCCAAAGACTATTCTGGTTGCAAAAGCAGCCCGTCCCTGTATCATTGCGCCACTTAAATCGGGGCGTAGCGCAGCCTGGTAGCGCACTACACTGGGGGTGTAGTGGTCGCAGGTTCAAATCCTGCCGTCCCGACCAACTTTCCCTTATAAAACATACAGTTACGCTATTCATAATTAAAACTCTTTCCTGGTGTAGAAAAACTGTAGAAAAACTCCCACCCCGCTTCATTGAAGCTAACGCAGTCAGGGCATATGCGTCCTGGCTTGGATAATAGCTTAGGGCTTTAAATCGACTCCATCGTGAAGCGGCTGCATTGAAACTCGTCAAATGGTCGCGTGGTGCGTTAACTGTTTAAAATTATTATGGAACCTTATGGCTAATTTGGAAAAGATTCAAATGAACGAAAGTGGTCTGGAATTCTCACGATTTATCCAAGGTTATTGGCGAATGGCTGAGTGGAATATGAGCAGCCAAGAGTCTCTGACTTTTTTGAAACAGCATGTCGAGCTGGGTATTACTACCGTCGATCATGCGCATATCTATGGCTCGCCTTCCTGCGAACAACTCTTTGGCGAAGCGTTAAAACTGCAGCCGTCGATCAGAGATGACATTGAAATTGTTTCCAAGTGCGGTATACAGCTACCGTGCAATGAATCTGGTGCAGTGGCTCATTACCGCAGCGATGCCAAAAGTATTATTGAGTCGGTCGATCTGTCGCTGTCCCGTTTGGGGGTAGACAGTATCGATGCGTTATTGATACACCGACCAGATTTTTTAATGGACGCAGACGAGGTTGCTGAGGCCTTTAAGAGGCTAGAAGGCGCTGGAAAAGTGCATAATTTTGGTGTTTCAAATTTTTCTGCGTCACAGTTTTCACTCTTACAGTCACGCTTGGATAAGCCTCTGATCACCAATCAAATTGAGATAAATCCAATTAACATGCAGTCTTTGGACGATGGGCTGCTCGACTATCTTAGCGAAAATCGGGTTATACCCATGGCATGGTCATGTCTCGGCGGTGGCCGCATTTTGACGGAAACATCTGAAACGATGGAAAAGGTTAGAGCGACGCTTGCTGTGGTTGCGCACGAGGTGGGAGCTGAATCAATCGATCAGTTGATCTTCGCTTGGGTTTTAGCACTGCCCTCAAAACCTCTCCCGATTATCGGCAGCGGTAAAATTGATCGAGTGGCCAGTGCAGTGAGGTCTAGTGAGATTGCTCTTAACCGTGAGCAATGGTATCGCATATGGACCGCATTCAAGGGACATGCTGTACCCTAATAACGATTGACGCTTCCGGTCGGCCGGTGTTGTTTACTTGCTGTTACCGACCGTTGTTGGTATCCACAGTGCGCAAAATAAGTCGAAGGATCTGCTTGGCTGCAACAGATCCTTCGCTTGCTCTCAAGGTGACAGCATTGCTTGGGATAACCGATCAAAAAGTACCACTCACAGTCAGCCAGAGTTTCTCGGTATCATTTTTGTTAAATGAACTATCACCACGCTCATAGTTGGCGTATTTAATGCTCATCGTGTAGTCGCCAAACTGCTTTAATGCCAATAAACCCAGCTCGCTGCCCAGATCGTCGTCGCCGCTCAGATTGTCTTCGTCGGATTTGAAGTCATGATAGATGGCGAGCAGCTTTATGCCATCGAACTTAGCGCCGACTGAGAGGTAAACATCTTGCAGTCCTTCATTTGGCGTGTTGAGAAATTGGTCGGCCCAGCCCTGAAATTTATGCCCAGTGGCCAGCGGGGTGGAGAAGCCATAATTAGCATTGTCACTTTGCAGGTTTTCAAAGCCCAGCGTGAAGCTGGCTCCTGCCACGTCGATGCTCCCTTCTAAGAGAAAATAATCTGCCTCCGTTTCGCTGCCGTCGGCAAGTTCACGGTCCTGAGTGGCATACTCAAGTTGGTAACCGAGTCCATTGGTCTCGCCGCTAAAGCGTAAGCCATAGGTATCATATTGCGTATCGGTTAGCTTCTCATCAAGTAAGTAGCTGTAGAAAATAATGTCACCAGCAGTTAATCCGCTGTAGTTGATATTAACGATTTCTGAGCTGCTATCGGTGTCGCTTAGTGTCGGATCATCTTCACCAAATATGCGGTTTACATTATTGATATGGGCGTAGTAAAACTTGGTATCTGCTGCAGTGCAGGTATGTTCAATGGAGAAGGCATCAAAAGTTTGCTCATTTTGACGAAAGCCAACCCCGCCGACAAAGCGTTGGTTGTCCAAGTTAATGCGCTGTCGGCCGTATTTACTCAGTGTATCGCCATAGCTGTAGCTGATATAAGCTTGATTTATCTCGGTGCCTTCGGGGTCGGCGATCACCGTTCTGCCGGGAAAGTTACCGGTGTTTTTCAGTGCTGGGCTGGTAGGGTAGTCATTGCCGTCGATCTCGGTAATGTTATCCATCTCGACACTAATGCCGATGCCTTCAAAGCGACCCGTTGTATAGTTGACACGGGTCCTTAAGGTTAATGCTCGGGCTTCATCTTCGCTCATGTTGTCGACATCGACCTCTTCATGGCGCAGTCGAAAATCGAGCTCGGCGCTACCGCCTTTGATCGCTGCGGCGATCGTTGGATAATCGCCCGCTTCGGAATTGTTCGTTTGGTTGCTGCTACCGTCGACAGCCAGAGTAAATCCGGAGGCTAGTGAGATCGCAACAGTCATAGCCGTGGTCGCAGAGAGTTTGAATCGGTGCATAATATAGTTCCTTTTAAAGGGTTCATGGCGGTTGGAGAGCTATCTGTGATGGCGCAAGAATAGGTGGCTTTGCAGCGTGATGAGTTGATCCTGATCAAACTGGAATAAGGGATACCACCAGTGGATGAGCACTACTGTTTTAGTGGTAGCCGCTGTGCGCACATCTGCGTATAGACTCGTATTGCTATGCTGTGGATCTATCGGCAGAACGACCATCTCAAAATCTGCCATTACCCCTGATCGAGAAAATTATGGCTCTGGGCCTGGCTGATACGCTGGCGTAATCGATCGGCTTTATTGGCAAAAAACATGGCTGTCATGCAGATCGCGAGCACCGCATAGAGGAGCATAAAACAGGCGCTGTAAATACCCATGATGTCGACCACCAAACCAAAGGCAATCGGCAGGGTGCATCCACCGAGAGCGCCAATAGCGGCGACAAAGCCGCCGATGCTGCCCATCTGCGTTGGGTAGTAGTCATAGATCGTCTTATAGACGCTGGCGCGTCCAAAGCCCTGAGCAATGCCGATAATAAAAATCAAGCCGCTAAACAACCAAAGGTTAATTTCAATATCGAGATGGACATCGCTACTGACCCCGTGAATGGTCATAGTCGTGGGGGGATAACTCAGGAAGAACAGGCACACTAGGCAGATCCAGAACACCGTCCAGTTGACTGTACGGCCACCATAGCGATCGGCAAACCAGCCGCCAAGTGCGCGCACCATACTTGATGTGGCGACAAAAAACAGGCTGAAGGCCATGGCCTGTTGGTTGCTCAACTGGTAGACATTGACGTAGTACTGAGGCAGCCACATGATCAGCGCGAGAAAGCTACCAAAGACAAAATAGTAATAGAGTCCAAAGCGCCACACTTTGAGCTGGCCAATCTGTCCAAGGTAAGTGCCTATCGACAATGGCTGTTGATTGCGTTTTCCTGTATCAGGTATCGAGGGGGCGAGCCATGCAAACAGCAGTGCAACGACTAACAGTCCTGCGGCATAGCTTGGACCCAGGCTAGCCCAGCCCCACTGTTGAATAATAAGCGGCGCGATGGCTAGAGTAAGTGCCGCACCGGCATTGCCAGCACCAAAGATTCCCATCGCAGTGCCCTGATTATCGCGGGTGTGCCAATCGCAGACATAACGGATACCAATGGTGAAGGATGCGCCACTGATGCCCAGCCAGAGGCCGAGCCATAGATAGTGATTAAAGCTGTGAACCTGCGGCAGAACAAGGAGGGCGGGGACAACGGCCAACATCTGCAGGGTAAATAGATTTTTCGGGTTGAAGCGATCGGCAAAAACTCCCATAGGTATGCGTGCCAGCGCCCCACTGAGCATCGGTGACGCAAAGAACAATCCAAGCTGCGTGGCGCTTAGTTGCAAGGTCTGTTGTAGTTCCAGGCCGATCACCGCATAGAGTATCCAGACCGCAAAATTGGCGGCGAAGGCAAAGGTTGCCATGGTCAGAGCTCGGTTTGCACTGGGGATCGATTGGTTGCCGTTCATTGTGCACTCCTCTCAATAGTCTATGGTTTGTCTCTGAGTATAGAGCGCCAAACACCCCACCGAATAAGCCATTACCTCCGTTAATTTCGCCGCTTAGCTGGCTCTACTCACAATGGGATATTCCACTTGCAGGGAAGGCGACTCTGGCGCTGTTATAGCAGCTCCATAGGGGTAGAGAGACGCCTTTGCGCCGGATTGCGCAGCGGGTTGAGCGGCCTCCCTTTGATGCATATCAACCGTCTCTACCGTTAATCGTTCGAGACTAGGGGAGTTGTTTTGTCAGGCTTGCCGGAGGCTCCATGTCTAATAATGATCGAATTAATTTGTTTACAATCAGTGACCCTAAAATTAAAACCCTACATATCACCTGGATCGCATTTTTTCTCACTTTTATGGTGTGGTTTAACCATGCTCCCTTGCTGGTCTTTATTAAGGAGGCGTTTGATCTAACCTCTCAGCAAATTAAAGCGCTGATGATTTTGAATGTTGCGCTGACTATTCCGGCGCGTATTTTGATTGGTATCCTTGTCGATAAGATTGGTCCGCGCAAAGTTTATAGCGCGCTGCTGGTGACCTCAGGCTTTATTTGTCTCGGCTTTGCATTTGCGCAAAGTTACCAACAGTTGGCATTGCTGCGCTTTCTAATGGGCTTTGTCGGTGCCGGCTTTGTTATCGGCATTCGCATGGTTGGTGAGTGGTTTCCGCACAAGTCAGTCGGTATTGCCGAAGGTATTTATGGTGGCTGGGGCAATTTTGGCTCGGCGGCCTCGGCGATGTTGCTGCCAACATTGGCGATGCTCTACGGCGGAGAGAATGGCTGGCGTTATGCGATTGCAACGACCGGTATAGTGGCCGGGCTCTATGGCATTTTTTACTATCGGGTAGCGCGCAACACTCCGAAAGGGTCGACTTATTTTAAACCGAAAAAACACGGGGGTCTCGAAGTCACTAGCCGTCGTGATCTGTATTTATATCTGCTCATGAATATTCCCATGTATATAGCGCTAGGGGTGCTGTCATGGAAATTGTCGCCCTCGGGGGTGGCGCTGATCAGCAGCGATGTGATGCATGCAATCTGGATTGTTCTGGCGCTATTATTTGCCTATCAGAGCCATAAAATATGGCACGTCAACCACGAGCATCTTGCCCAAGGGGTGCCGCAACGGGACAGGTACAAATTTAGACAGGTTGCGATTCTCAACTGGGCCTACTTTGTCACCTTTGGTTCTGAGCTGGCAGTGGTGTCGATGCTGCCACTGTTTTTTCTAGAGACGTTTAATAGTCTGGATCCGGTTAAGGCAGGTCTGCTGGCCTCGGGCTTTGCTTTTATGAACCTGGTCGCGCGTCCCACCGGAGGGTGGTTTTCCGACTACTTTGGACGTCGCAGATCACTGTTGATTTTGATCGGTGGCCTGAGCGTAGGTTACGCGCTGTTATCACAGATCAATAGCAGTTGGTGGATTCCCGCTGCGGTCATCTCCACCATGGTCTGTTCATTCTTTGTTCAGGCCGGTGAGGGCGCGGTGTTTGCCATTGTGCCGTTGATTAAACGCCGTATGACTGGGCAGATTGCCGGCATGACCGGCGCTTATGGCAATGTCGGTGCAGTGACCTACCTGACCATACTGAGCTTTGTTGATTACAGCACCTTCTTCCTATTGATTGGCGCCTCGGCCCTGATCGTCTTTGCCATTGCTATTATGTTGGAAGAGCCAAAGGGCCAGACATCAGAAATTCTGCCCGATGGAACGGTGCACATGATCGATGTGGGTTAACTGCCTTTGAATAATTTAGATTGAGCCGTTGTCGTGACTATGGCCGCGGCTGGAGAGGTTCCAATGATCCAAATGCAGCTGGATATTGCCAGCTTCTGTGAGGCTGGCGTCAAGCCGATTAATGAGGATGCGGTTGGCTTTGAACGGCCCGAGGAGCCTTATACTCTTGAGAACAAAGGGGTAGGCATTGCCTTGGCGGATGGTGTGTCGACGGCTGAAGCAGGACGCGAAGCCAGCTGTACTGCGGTGGAGCGCTTTCTCGAAGAGTATTACCAGACACCGGATACCTGGTCCGTGGCTGGCAGTGGTGAGAAGGTCCTGTCGACGATTAATCTGCGGCTGTTTCGCAAGAGTCATGAGTTTATTACCGCCACCAAAGGTTATCTCAGTACCTTTAGCGCGGTGGTTATCAAGAGCCGCACGCTGCACTTTTTTCATGTTGGTGACAGTCGCATCTATCTGCTGCGCGACGGTGAAATGGTGCAGCTGACCACAGATCATGTGGCGACCATCGATGAAAGTCGCACCTGTCTGTCCCGAGCAATTGGCATGGACAGCTTGTTAAATCTTGATTACGGCCAGCGCGAGCTAGTCGTCGGCGATCGCCTGCTGCTGACCAGTGATGGCGTGCATGATTTTATTGCCGCCGCAGAGCTACAGCAGTTGCTCGCTGCCGGCGGCGGCGCTGCTGAGATTAGTGATGCCATTTATAAGGCGGCAATGGCGGCGGGCAGCGATGACAACCTCAGTGCCGTGGTAGCGTTGGTCAATGACCTGCCAGAGAGCAACCTCGAAGACTACAGCGCGCAGCTGACACGTCTGCCATTTCCGCCGGATCTTGTCCCGGGTATGAAGCTTGATGGTTATCTGGTGGTTAAAGAGTTGTTTGCCTCCAGTCGCAGTCAGCTGTATCTGGTTGAGGATGAATACAGCGGCGAAACATCGGCTACTCGAACCCGCTGTGTGATGAAGACGCCATCAAGAAACATTGAAGATGACCTCAGCGCCATCGATCGTTTTATTCAGGAGGAGTGGATAGGGCGACGTATCCACTCAGAGCATGTGGTTAAGGTTATTCAACAGCAGCGCCGACGGACCGCACTCTATTATCTGATGGAATATATTGACGGTATAGGCTTGGATAAGTGGATCGCTAAGCATCAACCCGCCAGCCCTAAAACCAGCATCGGCATTGTTAAGCAGATTGCCGAGGGGCTCAGGGCTTTTCACGATAATGAGGCCATTCATCAGGATTTAAAGCCGGCCAATATTATGCTGACTCAGAGCAGTCTTGTCGCGGGCAATCCCGTTGCGGTAATTGTCGACTTTGGTTCGGTCTATGTCGCCGGCCTTGCCGAGCTGCAGCGGCCGTTGGTTCACGAGGGCGCACTGGGCACCGCCAGTTATTCCGATCCGCTTTATTTGCTTGGCCGCAACCCCGGTATTCAGGGCGATGTCTATGCGCTGGCGACGATTGTCTATGAAATCTTTACCGGCCATTTACCCTACGGTGAAAGCATAGAAGAGTGCCGCGATGCCTTTGACTATGATCGCCTGCGCTATATCAGTGCTGCGCAGTACAATGCCCAGATACCTATATGGTTTGACGCGGCCCTGGAGAAGGGCGTGGCCTTTGATTTGCAGCAGCGCTATCAGAGCATCGATGAACTGCTGCACGACTTGACTCAGCCCAATCCGATTTTTTTGCAGAGCGATCCGGTGATTGAAAAAAATGCCAGCAGTCTGACTCTGTGGAAACTGTTGTCAGGATTCTGGTTCTTGAGCTTTGTGTTGTTAATTTATTTATTTAGTCGACTTTAGCGGGCTGCTGCATGAGTGAGAGCTTAGGCATTATTCTGATTAATCATCCATACCGCGGCCTCGACGCGCGAGCGCAGGTCGAGTTTTTTTAAGATATGTTTAACATGCACTTTGACCGTGCCATCAGATATATTCAGTTCACGGGCAATTAATTTATTGCTGAGACCTTTAGCGATCTGTTTCAGAATGTCGCGTTCGCGGCTGGTCAGTCTAGCGAGCATATTGTTGCGCTGGTTATCGCCTTTGCGAATCGCGCCAGCGAGTATATGGGTGACTTTTTCACTGATTACCATTTTACCCACTGCCGCTTGTTTTATTTTTTGTAGTATTTCTTCGGGTTCCATATCCTTGAGCAGATAGCCATCGGCTCCATAGCTAATCGCACAGACCACATCTTCGTTGTTGTCCGACACGGTTAGAATAATAATCCGTGCACTGATCTGCGCCTCGCGCATGGCTTTTAAGGTCTCCAGGCCGTCCATACCCTGCATATTCAGGTCGAGCAGTATCAGATCGGGATCGTGCTTCAGGGCCAGCTCGAGAGCGTCTCTGCCGTTATCCGCCTCAGCCACAACAGCCAGTGTTTCGTCTAACTCGATGAGCTGAATAAGACCTTTGCGCAGCAGAGGATGATCGTCCACCAGAAGCAGGGTGGCGGGTTGATATTGATCTTTGGGGCTCGCTATCATCGTTATTCCCTTTCGTATTTTTTCGTTTGGTAGTGGTTATTAATGTAGATTAAAAAACACGCTGCTGACGCTGTAACGCCATGCCATCACAACCCGTTGAGAGGTTGCGATTGATCTGCATCATCGATCCGTTTGTTGAGTATTTGTCGACGATAACTCTTTGTGGGTAGGTTCTAAACTCTCACCCTCCTTGTCTACAGGGGGCTAGTGAGCGCGCCTACTCAAATAGGAGTAGTTTTCCTTGTTCAGCGCCGAGATTTTGTTACTCCTTCGGACCATTGCAGCATTGCAGTCAGCATCAGATAGTAGCTGCTGAGTGAGCAATGGCTCGGGTGCGATATGCAATTTTGGCAGCGAAGCAGATAGGGAAAACACAGGAGAACAGTGATGACAGACTCTTTTAATGTTAGCAAAGCTAGCAAAGAGACATACAAGGGCAGCGTTGATATCCAGCACTGGGATCCGGAGGACAACAGCTTTTGGCAGAGTCAGGGTAAACAGGTTGCCAATCGCAATCTGTGGATTTCCATCCCGAGCCTACTCTGTGGCTTTGCTGTGTGGCTCTACTGGGGTGTTATAACGGTACAGATGCTCAATCTCGGTTTTCCGTTCGCTAAATCGGATCTGTTTTCGCTGATGGCCATCGCTGGCCTGACCGGGGCGACACTGCGTATACCGAGTAGTTTTTTTATCCGGCTCGCCGGTGGTCGTAACACCATCTTTTTCACTACTGCACTACTAATGCTGCCGGCCTTTGGCACAGGCATAGCCTTACAGAGCCAGGATACGCCGCTGTGGGTGTTTCAGCTGTTGGCACTGCTGTCTGGGCTTGGCGGCGGTAATTTTGCCTCGTCGATGTCGAATATCAGTTTCTTTTTTCCGAAGAAACAGCAGGGGCTGGCACTAGGCTTAAACGCCGGCCTGGGTAACTTTGGTGTCACGACCATGCAAATATTGGTTCCACTGGCGATGACCTTTGGCCTGTTTGGTGCCGTGGGTGGTGACTCGATGACCTTGCAGAACACCTCCGGAACCCTTATCGGCAAGATTCCGGCGGGCACCGAAACCTATATTCAGAATGCTGGCTTTGTCTGGTTGTTGGCATTGACCCCGCTGGCCTTTTTTGCCTGGTTTGGCATGAACAATATTCGTAGCGCCGATGTGTCGCCAACGATCCCTAATCCACTAGGCAGTTTTGCCACCATTACCTTTATGCTGCTGATTGGTTTTGTGACTGCCATATTGGGTCTCTGGCTGTTATTGCCTGAGGCCGCCAACGGATCTGGTTTTGGCGTACCGAAAGAGTTGGTGCTGTTTTTTGTGGTTGCCTCGACGGTGCTGTTATTGAAGTTAATTCCCGGTCAGGTTAAGTCAAACCTGAGTCGTCAGTACGAAATTTTTGATAACAAACACACCTGGGTAATGAGCGTAATCTATACCATGACCTTTGGCTCTTTTATCGGTTTTGCAGCGTCGTTTCCACTGGCGATTAAGGTTATTTTTGGTTATCAGCATCTTTTGGTCGATGGCGTGTTAACCCACGACACCACCAACGCAAACGGCCCCAGTGCTCTAATGTACGCTTGGATGGGGCCATTTATAGGCGCATTGATCCGACCTCTTGGCGGCTGGATATCCGACAAGTACGGTGGTGCGCTGGTGACACAGATCTGCTCGCTAGTGATGATAGTCTGTGCCCTTGGCGTTGCTTATTACATGCGTCAAGCCTACAGTTCGGCGACGCCCGAAACGTTTTTTGTACCATTCTTTATTTTGTTTTTGCTGCTCTTCGCTGCCACTGGCATCGGCAATGGATCGACTTTTCGAACTATCGCTATGGTCTTTTCCAAAGAGCAGACCGGCCCTGTATTGGGTTGGACGTCAGCGATAGCTGCTTATGGCGCTTTTTATATTCCCAAGGTGTTGGGTGAGCAGATTAAAGCGGCGACACCCGAGGTGGCACTGATTGGTTTTGCGGTTTTCTATGCACTCTGTGTGTTTATTAACTGGTGGTTTTATCTGCGCAAAGAGGGTGAGTTTTACAATCCTTAGAGATCGCAGGCCTTGAGCTTTTAAACCTGAATACTTTATCGGTAGCTTATTTTTCAGACTGGGTGATTTTAAAACTGCCGCGCCATTAAAACTGCTAGCGCGAGTAAAAATGTTTCGGGTTTATTGATTTCAGCTCAGAAAACTGGGTCTGAAGCTGAATGCGACCCTAGTGCCTCCCTCTGCACGGCCGGCAATCTCCACTGTGCCATTGAGATGACGACTGCGCTCCTGAATGATAGCCAGCCCATAGTGATTGGTTTTCTCTGCTTTATTGGGAATGCCGATACCATTGTCATCGATCAGCAGTTGAATCGATTTATCGTTATTTTGGAATAGGTGGATATCCAGCGCTGTTCCCAAAGAATGGTTAATCGCATTTTGAGAGGCCTCACGAATAATCTGCAACAGATGAATCTCTTCAGTAGGGCTGAGCGGCAAATTGGTCAGCTTGTAGTGTAAAGTCACCTGCATGTCGGAGCGCTGATTGAGTTGATTAACCACTAGCTCTAAGGCGCTGTGTAAGCCTCCGGTATCGATCTTTAACCTAAACGTGGTGAGCAATTCACGCAGCTGTCGATACGCTGAGGTGAGCCCCTCGCGCAGTTCATCAACTATCGGCTGTTGTTGATTAAACGCCTGATCGTCAATTGATTTCTGTAGCCTAGTCACCTGTATTTTTAAATAGGAAAGCGACTGCGCCAGTGAGTCATGGAGCTCACGTGCAATTACCGTACGCTCATCTAGCATCGCCAGTCGACGCTCCTGGTCTTTGTGCGCCGAGAGCGACAGTGCCAAGGCAAACTGGTCAGCAACCGAGCGCAGTAACCTCTGCTGCCAGTCTTGCAGAGGAACCTTTTTCGCACAGTGACAGTTAATCACACCATAGCTGGTCTGCTCTTTGCTGATGGTAAACGAGTAATCGCCGGTCTGCATGGCTGCCACCGACCTGTCGACGGCGCAACTGCTGCAGCTGCGTTGCGAGCAGTCGCTGATTTGACAGTTTGTCGGCGCAATATGCATATAGGGTCGATCGCCCTGTTGAGTAAATAGGCACAACTCTATGCGCATTTCAGCGCCGATGACCTCGCCGAGTTGATCGAGTATGAGCTGATAGTCGACCTGTTTTTGATAGCTGGTGAGAATGTTTCGCGCTGTCGCAAACAAAAACTCAAGGGCGACATTATTGTTGTGTAATTCAACGGTACGCTGCTTAACTTGGTCGTCCATGTCTCGGTAGATTTGTTCTACCGAGCTACTCATCTGGTTGACCACTGAGCCGAGGAGGGCAAGCTCATCGCTTCCTTCCACGGCCGTTTGATAGCCATAGTCGCCCTTGCCAATTCGGTAGGCGGCGTCAGTTAGCTGCGCTAGAGGTCTACCTAGGCGAGTTCTGATAAGACTAAAAATAATACTGCCAGCTGCAATGGTCAGGAATAGGGCAATAAGTTGAATGATTCTGAGCCGGCGTATTTTTGATTCGGCAGCAGTTTGAAATACATCCACCACCCTTTCGGTGAGTGCCAGCTGATTATCAATTTCTCTAATAGGCAAGCTAACACTCTGGGGCGATGTAAGGGAGGCTGCGAGCAACGGACGCAAGACTTCGCGCCAATGCTTTTCCGCTGTAAGAAAATGCTGACTTGGTTGGCTGGAGGAGGGTTTTTGACGTTGATGGCCAAATAGCGAGTGCTGCCAGGTGGCATCCAACTGCTGTATATATTCCATGGCTTTGGGGCTGTCCCGCTGAGCGATGGCGAGTGCGACTCGGTACGTTTGCATACGGATTGAACCAGAGAGGTTAATCGCCTGAGCATCTTGGTCAGTCTGATCGGTGGCCCACATTAGGCTAAAGATAGTCACTAGGCCCAGTGCGATGATGGAGACCAGCGCAACGCTGATGGTCGATGCCAGCGACGAGGAAAACCCTGTTTTGTGATTGTACAAATCTGACTACCTCTAATAATCGAGTTTGATGTAACACTGGGAACAGACTTGGGCTGAACGGAAAAACTAAATGGAGAACAATGAGTTAGAGTTTTTCGCCACTACCCATAAAGGGATAGTCTTAATAATAGACGCTACCTGGCCACTTTGTGCCTTTGATCTCGCTCAAATGAAAGACGAGATAAGCAGCTTATATTTCTCTACTGGATTAGTTGTAAAGTCTCGTAAGGAGAAACAAAAGCATGAGTCAGTTTTTAGATAAGTTGCGATTTTTCGATATAAAAAAACACAGTTTTTCTGGAGAGCACGGGGTCAGCACAAACGAAAATCGCGACTGGGAAAAGGGTTATCGCCGGCGCTGGCAGCACGACAAAATTGTGCGTTCGACTCACGGGGTTAACTGCACCGGTTCTTGCAGCTGGAAAATTTATGTCAAAGATGGTCTGGTCACCTGGGAGACTCAGCAGACTGACTATCCGCGCACGCGACCAGATTTGCCCAACCACGAGCCCAGGGGCTGTCCTCGTGGCGCCAGCTA
The DNA here is from genome assembly GCA_017858135.1 of Porticoccaceae bacterium. Lineage (GTDB taxonomy): Bacteria > Pseudomonadota > Gammaproteobacteria > Pseudomonadales > Porticoccaceae > HTCC2207. The sequence continues at coordinate 20,575 of JAFMBY010000032.1, forward strand.
TTCCTGGTATATCTATAGCGCCAATCGACTGAAATATCCCAAGGTGCGCCAAGCACTGTTAAGCCTCTGGCGCGAGGCGCGCAATCAATATGCCGATCCGGTTCTGGCTTGGGAATCCATTGTTACGGATCCGGTAAAGACTAGGAGCTACAAAACCAAACGCGGTCTTGGCGGCCTGATTCGTTCCAGCTGGGATGAGGTCAACGAAATTATCGCCGCATCGAATATTTACACGGCGAAAATCTATGGTCCCGACCGCATCAGCGGCTTCTCACCGATTCCGGCCATGTCGATGGTCTCCTATGCGGCAGGCTCGCGCTATCTGTCGCTGATTGGTGGCAACTGCCTGAGTTTTTACGACTGGTACTGTGATCTGCCTCCGGCTTCGCCACAGACTTGGGGCGAGCAGACTGATGTACCGGAATCCGCCGACTGGTATAACTCCGGCTATATCATTGCCTGGGGTTCCAATGTGCCGCAGACGCGCACGCCGGATGCACACTTCTTTACCGAGGTGCGCTACAAAGGCACTAAAACTGTCTCTGTGACTCCAGATTATTCTGAGGTGGCCAAGCTCACCGATGAGTGGATGGCGCCAAAGCAGGGCACTGATTCCGCCATGGCCATGGCCATGGGCCATGTAATTCTGAAACAGTTTCATGTTGATAATCCAAGCCCTTACTTCACCGATTATGTGCGCCGTACTACCGACTTCCCCTATTTGGTGCGGTTGGATAAATGTGCCTCCGGACTGCAGCAGGGCCGTTTTTTACGCGCATCCGATCTGCTTGAAAACCATGGCCAAGAGAATAATCCGCAATGGAAAACCATTGCTCTGGCACCAGTGAATGGCTCTGATCAGCTAGTCTCTCCGACCGGTTCGATCGGTTATCGCTGGGGTGAAAAGGGCAAGTGGAACACCGAACAGCGCGATGGCAGCAGTGGCGAAGAGTTAGAGCTGCATCTGTCTCTAAAACATCTGGCAGATGAAATCGTCGACGTGGCCTTCCCTTATTTCGGTGGTCAAAAACATGAGTATGATTATTTTCAACACACCGATCACAGCGAGATACAACAACGCAAAGTGCCAGCCAAGCGGATTGTTCTTGCGGATGGCAGCAGTGCCTTGGTGGCAACAGTGTTTGATCTGACGCTGGCCAATTATGGTGTCGATAATGGACTGGGTTGCGCCAATAGCGCAAAAAGCTTTGATGACGATATGCCTTACACCCCAGCTTGGCAGGAAAAAATCACCGGCGTACCGCGCGCTCAGGTGATCAAAATTGCCCATGAGTTTGCCGACAATGCCAATAAGACTCGTGGTCGCAGCATGATTATTATCGGCGCGGCCATGAATCACTGGTACAACATGGACATGAACTACCGCGGGGTGATTAATCTACTGATGATGTGTGGCTGCATTGGTCAGTCCGGCGGTGGTTGGGCGCACTATGTGGGGCAGGAAAAGCTGCGCCCCCAATGTGGCTGGTTACCGCTGGCCTTTGGTCTCGATTGGCAGCGGCCACCGCGGCAGATGAATGGCACGTCATTTTTCTACAACCATTCCGATCAGTGGCGCTATGAAAAACTGACCATGACCGAAGTGGTGTCACCCTTGGCAGATAAGTCGAAATGGGGCGCTTCGATACTCGACTACAACACCCGCGCAGAGCGCATGGGCTGGCTGCCCTCGGCACCGCAGCTGAACACCAATCCACTGCAACTGGTTAAGGATGCTGAAGCTGCTGGCGCAGAGCCAAAAGACTATTTAGTCTCGCAGCTGAAAAGCGGTGAGCTGAAGTTTGCCTGTGAAGATCCGGACGACCCGAAGAATTTCCCACGCAATATGTTTATCTGGCGTTCCAATTTACTCGGCTCGTCGGGCAAGGGCCATGAGTATATGTTGCGCCATCTGCTCGGCACCAAGCACGGTTTGATGAATAAAGATCTCGGTGAATCCGGCGATAGTAAACCCGAGGATGTGATCTGGCATGACGAGGCCCCAGAGGGAAAAATTGATCTGCTGGTGACCCTGGATTTTCGTATGTCTACCACCTGTCTGTACTCGGATATCGTTCTGCCAACGGCGACCTGGTATGAAAAAGACGATATGAATACTTCAGATATGCATCCGTTTATTCACCCGCTGTCGAAGGCTGTGGACCCCGTTTGGGAATCGCGTTCCGATTGGGATATTTTTAAAGCGATTGCCAAGCGTTTCAGTGAACTGACAGTCGGTCATCTCGGCGTCGAGAAAGATCTCGTCACTGTACCGCTTCAGCATGATACGCCAGCAGAATTGGCCCAGCCCGATGGCGTTAAAGCCTGGTGGAAGGGCGAGTGCGAGCTTATTCCGGGAAAGACAGCACCGAATATGGTGGTCGTCGAGCGCGATTATCCGAATACCTATAAGCGCTTTACCTCTCTCGGGCCGATGCTGGAAAAACTTGGCAATGGTGGCAAGGGCATTAACTGGAATACCGACGACGAGGTGGCCTTTCTCGGTGAGCTCAACAGGGTCCATCGCGAAGAGGGCATTCACAAAGGCCGCGCCAAAATTGAAACGGCAATTGATGCTGCCGAGGTGATTCTCAGCTTGGCCCCCGAGACCAATGGTCAGGTGGCAGTCAAGGCGTGGCAGGCCCTCGGGGAATTTACCGGCCGCGACCACAGTCATCTGGCCCTCCCCAAACAGGATGAAAAAATTCGCTTCCATGATCTGTTGGCTCAGCCGCGGAAAATAATCAGCTCGCCGACCTGGTCCGGTTTGGAAGATGAGCATGTTTCCTATAATGCCGGTTACACCAATGTCCACGAGATGATTCCCTGGCGCACGCTGACAGGCAGGCAGCAGTTCTATCAGGATCACGAGTGGATGCGCGATTTTGGCGAAACCCAGTGCCTGTACAAGCCACCAATTAATATGAAAACCATCGCGCCGCTTTTGGGTAAAAAACCCAATGGCAATACCGAGCTGATTCTCAACTGGATTACCCCGCACCAAAAATGGGGTATTCATTCCACCTACTCAGATAATCTGCTGATGCTGACATTGTCTCGCGGTGGGCCAATTATCTGGATCAGTGAAGTGGATGCCAGCAAGGCCGGGATTGTCGATAACGACTGGATTGAAGCCTTTAACGTTAATGGTGCAGTGGCCGCCCGTGCGGTGGTCTCCCAGCGTGTGCCGGTGGGCATGAGCATGATGTATCACGCCCAAGAGCGGGTGGTTAATGTGCCGGGTTCAGAGACCACCAAAACCCGCGGCGGCATTCACAATTCAGTGACCCGAACGGTGATGAAACCGACCCATATGATCGGTGGTTACGCTCAGCAATCTTACGGTTTTAACTATTACGGCACCGTCGGCTGCAACCGCGATGAGTTCGTTATTCTGCGCAAGATGAATCAGGTGGATTGGCTGGATGAAGATGAGCCATCAGCTTCTTTAGATCAAGAGCCCTCAGCTTCTTTAAACCAAAAGCCCTCAGCGG
>JAFMBY010000127.1 GCA_017858135.1 Porticoccaceae bacterium
CTGTTTGTCTATGCCTCTCAGTTTCCGGAATTATTTCACGCCAGTAAAGGCTTTGGCTGGTCGCTTGCGGAAGCGCCTACGCTGAACTGGGCGACCTTGCGCGATAATAAAACCGCTGAGATTAAGCGCCTTAACGGTATTTATAATACGTTGATCAACAACAGTGGGGCAGACTTGTTTGATGGCCGCGCTACCGTGACAGCGCCGCACCAGGTTGAGGTCAGTGGCAAAGGTTACAGTGCCAAGACAATATTGATTGCCACTGGCGGCTGGCCCTATATTCCAGAGTTCCCCGGCAGTGAGCTGGCGATTAGCTCCAATGAGATGTTCTTTCTCGATGATTTGCCGAACAGCGCGGTGGTAGTGGGTGGTGGTTACATTGCTGTGGAATTTGCCGGCATCTTAAATGGTCTCGGTGTCGACACTCACTTGGTTTATCGCGGGCCCAATTTGCTGAAATCCTTTGACCGTGAGATGAGCGATAAGGTCACAGAGGGCATGGCGGCCAAAGGGGTGCATATGCACCTGAATACACAGATTAATGAAATTATCAAAACTGACAGTGGTCTCTCGGTGGTGCTGGACAACAACACTGCGCTGGAAGCTGGGTTGGCGCTCTATGCCACCGGCCGTCAGGCGAATACCGCTGGATTGGGACTGGAGAGCACTGGCGCTGTCCTGCGCCCCAATGGTTCGATTGTGGTTGATGACAACTTTGCCACCGCCGACCCGAGTATCTATGCCCTCGGCGATGTGATTGACCGTGTGCAATTGACGCCGGTGGCGATTCAAGAAGCGATGGTGCTGGTTGATCATCTATTCGGCGACGGGCGCGCGACGATTGATTATGCCGATATACCAACCGCGGTATTCTGTCAGCCTGAATTGGGTACTGTGGGGCTCAGCGAAGAGCAGGCGCGCGCTGAATATGCTGATATAGCCGTTTATCTGTCAGATTTTAGGCCGATGCTGCAGACCTTGGGTGGCGGCGCCGAGCGAATTACCATGAAGCTGGTGGTCGACACTGCGACAGATCGAGTGTTGGGTTGCCATATGGTTGGTGAGCATGCGGCAGAGATTATCCAAGGCTTGGGTATTGCGTTAAAAGCTGGCGCGACCAAGGCACACTTTGATGCCACCGTGGGGATTCATCCGTCTGCCGCGGAAGAGTTTGTCACCATGAGAGAAAAGGCTCGGTAGATTTTTCTACAGATAATCTTTTTATATCAATTGGTTAAAGAGTTTAGTTAATCTGATATCTAGATTAGAACTGGCTCTTTGCGCGCTCTAGCAAGCACAGGCTCACGTACTTGAGATCATTAAGCGTTTTCAGGCCATCAGCCTTATTTTGATTGACCACAACCAATAGCAGGGCATGGGTGACTTCGAGAAACGCGCGACCGAGACGCGAGAGCTCGGCAGGGCGCTCCGCCACCTCGAGGCGTGCAAACATCCGCGCCATGGCGCTGATGATCAGCTCGTCGTGAGCGGTATCCAGATCCTTTAGTTCCGGCACGCCAAACATCGCCTGAACCAGCGGCAGCAGGCCACGTTGATTGATATAAGTCAGCAGCATTCGCTCCACCGCTTTGTCGACAAATTTCTTTAAACTCAGTGCCTCGACGCGCTCAGCCTCGAGCTCCTGCAGTGCGATATCAATCTCGCCAAGCCATTGCTCAGCCAAAGCGTAGAGAATCGCGTATTTGTTGGGAAAATAGTGGTATAGGGTGCCCACAGAGATCTCCGCACGCTTGGCTACAAGAATGGTTGTTAAGTCATCTTGGCCGACTTCCTCAAGCAGTTCCGCCGTGACTTCCAGTATCTTGGCGCGGCGTTCCAGTGCGCGTTTTTGTACTGGGGTATTGCGAGGGGCGAGTGCACGTGTATTGGTCATGGTTAAATCCTGTCGCGCAGCGCGAAATAGAGCATTCCGGCTACCATTCCCGGCCAGCGAAGCAATGTACCGCCGGGGAATTTTCGAGTGGGTAGGTTGGAGATTAGGTCAAAGCGCTCGAGTTTGCCGCTAATCGCCTCTGCAATTAGTTTGCCGGCAAAGGTCGCCGTCGGTACGCCGTGGCCGGAATAACCCTGCATATGCCAGATATTGTTGCCGAGGCGACCAAAGTGCGGCAGCCGATTGAGCGTAATGGCCAGTGTGCCGCCCCAGCCATAGTCAATCTTGACGTCGTGTAATTGCGGATAAACCTGCAGCATATACTTGCGCACAAAGCCTTTTATGTCGGCAGGAAAGCCGCGGCGATAGTTCTCGCCACCGCCAAAAATTAAGCGCTTGTCGGCTGATAGCTTCCAGTAGTTGATCACAAATCGACTGTCCTGCATGGCCGTGTCTTTGGCACTGACTGCGTGCGCTAGCTCATCAGGCAGAGGTTCCGTGGCGATAACAAAATTATTGATTGGCATGATATAGCCGTTGATCTTCGGTTCGAGCTTGTCGATATAACCATTACAAGCGAGGACCAGCTCGCTGGCCGTCACTGTTCCTGTGGCGGTGTGCACGACGACGGAGTTGTCTTGGCTATAGCTGAGTACTTTCGAGTGCTCAAAGATGCTGACACCGGCTTTTGTCGCGGCTTTAGCCAAGCCCTGAGCGTACTTGAGCGGGTGCAGGTGCATCGATGCTTTATCCCATTGCGCGCCGTAATAGGCCTGGCTGTCGAGAAAGCCGGGCAGGGTGTCTGCGTCAATATATTCCATTTGGTCAAATTGATAGTTATCGCGAAGGTGTTCAACTTCGGCCTCAAACTCGCTGCAATACTTGCGGCGGTGTGCCAGATGCACAATACCCTGCTTGAGGTCGCAGTCGATTCGATGCTTCTCGATAAGCTGCTTAACCGTGTCTAGCGCTTCTAATCCCATATCCCAGAGACCGCGTGCGATCTCGTTGCCAAATTGCTTTTCGAGGTAGTACTGGTCCTTGCGCTGGCCGATACCGACATGGCCGCCATTGCGTCCAGAGGCCCCAAAACCCACTGTCTCAGCTTCGATTACGACCACCGAATAACCCCGCTCAGCGAGATGCAGGGCCGACGATAAGCCCGTATAGCCAGCGCCGATGATGCAGATATCGGCGCGCTGGTCGCCGAGCAAGGCTGGGTAAGCTAACTGTTTGTCGGCACTGTCTGCGTAGTAAGTACTTACGGTTGGCATCGGCATAAGATCTGATCGCATTAAGAATTGACATTATCGTCTTTTCGAATAATAATTCAACATTAATTGAATGATTGTTCAAAAAAATCAATAAATCTCATACTTATATACAACCTGTGGATAGGTGCTTATGCAGTCCGAAGAAGCCATTGAAAATTGGCTAAAAGAAAACAACATCACCGAAGTCGAATGCCTGGTGCCAGACATTACCGGTAATGCTCGAGGGAAATTTATTCCGGCCAGTAAATTCGTTAAAGAGGACAGTCGCTTGCCTGAGGGCATTCTTGCGCAGACGGTTACCGGAGAATACTCAGACGATTTCTGGGATCTGCTCGGTACGGTGGATGGCGATATGTTACTGGAGCCAGACCCGAGCACCATGCGTCTGGTTCCCTGGGCCAATGAAGCTACTGGGCAGATTATTCACGACTGTTATACCAAGGATGGCAAGCCGCACCCGTTCTCATCGCGCAACGTGCTCAAGCGTATCCTCGACCTCTATAAGGCCGAGGGCTTAAAGCCGGTTATCGCGCCAGAGGTAGAGTTTTATCTGATTGAGAAAAACCTCGATCCAGATTCTGCGCTGAAGCCGCCAATAGGGCGTTCAGGGCGACCCGAGACGGCACGCCAGTCCTACAGTATTGATGCGGCCAACGAGTTTGAGCCATTTGTCGAGACTATGTATAGCTATGGCGATGCCATGGGGCTCGATTTGGATACCTTGATCCATGAGTCGGGTGCTGCTCAGCTCGAGGTTAATTTTATCCATGGTGATCCGCTTAATCTCGCCGATCAGGTGTTTACTTTTAAGCGTATGGTGCGCGAGGCTGCGCTCAAGCATGATATCTATGCGACCTTTATGGCTAAGCCGATGGCCTCAGAGCCGGGCTCGGCAAAACATATTCATCAGAGTGTTTTGTCGGAGAAAGATGGTTCAAATATCTTTGCTACTGCGGATGGACAGTACAGCGAGGCGTTCTATTCTTATCTGGGTGGATTGCAGACCTACACGCCCTTTGTGATGAGCTTCTTTGCCCCCAACGTTAACTCTTATCGGCGCTTTACCCGTGAGGTAGCTGCGCCGATTAATCTTCACTGGGGCTTTGATAATCGTACCACTGGCTTGCGGGTTCCCGATGCGCCGCCGAAAGACTACCGGATTGAAAATCGCTTTCCGGGGGCTGATGTTAATCCGTACCTGTCAATTGCTGCGACGCTGGCCTGTGGTTATCTGGGCCTAAAGAAAGGGCTCAAAGCCTCCGAGCCCTTCCATGGTAATGCCTATGAGGAGGAGCTGGCGCTACCGCGTACGCTGGAAGAGGCGCTGCGCGGCCTGCAGGAAGACAGCGATATTATCGAAATCTTTGGCAAGGAGTTTATTCAGCTCTATACCTCTATCAAGCTAGTTGAGTTCGAAGAGTTTAATCGGGTCATTTCCTCTTGGGAGCGCGAGTTCCTGCTGCTCAATGTATAACGGGCCTTTGGCTTGAGCCGGGCTCGATAAGGAGCCGGGC
>JAFMBY010000033.1 GCA_017858135.1 Porticoccaceae bacterium
TCGGGCTCATAACCCGAAGGTCGTTGGTTCAAATCCAGCTCCCGCTACCAATTTATATTGGTAGACTATAGTCAGGTAGCCCATGCGGGCTCGCGTTCTAGCTTGTAGGCGCAGCCGCTCAAAGGCAGTTGGTTAAATCCAGCTCCCGCTACCAATTTTTTGACATCAGTTGGTCAGAAAAAATCGAACACAAAAAGTCACTGCGGTAAGATGACAATAAGTTGTCTATGCTAGTGTCAGCAGAGTGGAAAAGGAGTTGGACGAGTTTGGGTCTGACAGGGTCCACTACCAATATTCGCGTCGGGTCCGGCGCAAATCGAGGAGCCCCATTTTGGGGCTTTTCTTTAGAAGAAAATAAATGGGCCTGTGGCCCATTTTTTGTTTGTCAGGAGATGCCGATGGCTGCGGCCGATAGCACATTGAAAGCGTTACTGCAGCCTGTTGTCGAGGCTCTGGGCTGTGAGCTGTGGGGGATTGAGTTACAGTCTGGCGGCAAGCGCAAGTTGTTGCGCCTCTATATTGATCGTGAAGAGGGTATAGGCGTTGAGGACTGTGAGCGCGTCAGCCGACAGTCGAGCAGTGTCCTCGATGTTGAGGACGCGATAAGCGGAGAGTATGTTTTAGAAGTATCGTCTCCAGGTATGGACAGGCCTCTTTATGAGCTTGGCCAATATGAGCGATACATCGGCGAAGATGTGTCTCTCAAGTTGCGCTTTCCCTATGATGGTAGGCGCAATTTTAAAGGTCGTCTTGTCGGTGTTGATGGAGATGAGATCGTTTTGGTGGTTGCAGATACAGAGTATCTGTTTCCGGTTGAAGGAATCGATAAGGCCAATGTAGTGCCGAGATTCTGATGTATGTGAGGTTTGAACAATGAGTAAAGAAATTTTAATGGTCGCTGAAGCCGTATCCAATGAAAAGGGTGTGGATCAGGAAATTATCTTCCAAGCAATTGAGCAAGCATTGGCGATGGCGACAAAAAAGCGCTACGACGAAGGCGCTAATATTCGCGTGGTAATTGATCGCAAAACCGGCGACTACGATTCTTTCCGCTGGTGGGATGTCGTGGCTGATGACGAAATGGCCGAACTGGGTACTCAGTTCACCACCGAAGAGGCTCACGAGAAAGATCCGACACTCGCGGTTGGCGACACCTTTGAAGAAGCGGTGGAAAATATTGCCTTTGGGCGCATTGCCGCACAGACTGCTAAGCAAGTTATTGTTCAGAAAGTTCGCGACGCAGAGCGCGACCTTATCGTTAATCGTTTCCGTCACCGTATTGGTGAGCTGTTGAACGGTACGGTGAAAAAAGTGACCCGCGATCATATTATTGTCGACTTCGGTGACAACGCAGAGGGCCTGTTGCCACGCGAAGAGCTGGTCGGCCGTGAAATTTTTCGCATCAATGATCGCACCAGAGTGATTTTAACTGGTATCCGTGAAGAGACTCGAGGCCCGCAGTTACAGGTTTCAAGAGCCGCCCCGGAAATGCTTGTGCAGTTGTTCCAGATCGAAGTTCCGGAAATTTCTGAAGGGATCATCGAAATCAAAGGCGCTGCTCGAGACCCAGGCCAGCGCGCCAAAATTGCTGTAAAAAGCAAAGATGCCCGTATAGACCCCGTAGGTGCCTGTGTTGGTATGCGTGGCGCCCGAGTCCAAGCCGTCTCGAATGATCTTGACGATGAGCGTATTGATATTATCCTCTGGGACGACAATCCTGCGCAGTTGGTTATCAACGCTATGGCCCCAGCCGAAGTGGAGTCGATCGTTGTCGATGAAGACAGCCACTCCATGGATGTCGCCGTCAATGAAGATAATCTTGCCCAGGCAATTGGTAAGGGTGGCCAGAATGTTCGTTTGGCAGCCGAGCTGACCGGCTGGAATATCAATGTCATGACGCTTGAGCAGGCGAAAGAAAAGCAGCATGAAGAGTCATCGAATTTTGTTGAAAGTCTGATGACCGCGTTGGACATTGATGAAGACGTTGCCATCGTTCTGGTTGAGGAAGGTTTCACCAGTATTGAAGAGGTCGCCTATGTACCTCTTGAAGAGATGAGTGACATCGAAGGTTTTGATGAGGACATTGCTGAAGAGCTGCGTGCTCGCGCTAAAGACGCTCTGTTGACCATGGCGCTGGCGAGCGAAGAGCAGTTGGCCAATGTCGCGCCAGCAGATGACCTGCTGACGATGGACGGTATGAATAATGCGCTCGCCGTGACCTTGGCCAGCAAAGGCATTGTTACCATGGAAGACTTGGCTGAGCAGGCCGTAGATGATCTGATGGAAATAGATAGTATGGATGAAGAGACCGCTGCAGCATTGATTATGACTGCACGGGCTCCTTGGTTTGCAGACCAAGGTGAATAATTAATCGGGGTGTAATAGAGGACAACCGATGGCTCAAGTTACAGTAAGTGAACTGGCAAAAACCGTAGGCGCATCTGTCGATCGTTTGCTTATGCAAATGAAAGAGGCAGGACTGTCGCACACGTCTGAGGATGCTGTGGTATCCGATGAAGAAAAACAAACTCTGCTGGCCTATTTGAAGGGTCTGCACGGAGAGAGCGCTCGCGAGCCGAAAAAGATTACCTTACAGCGCAAGACGCTCAGCACGCTAAAATCAGGCAATCGCAAAACCGTTAATATTGAAGTCCGCAAGAAGCGTACTTACATTAAGCGCAGCGACGAAGAGATTCAGGCGCAGGCTGACGCCGAGACTGAAGAGCAGGCGCGCCGCAGTCAGGCCGCAGCTGCCCCCTCATCATCGGTGGATGATGTTGAGTTAAAACGTCAAGCGGCAACTGAAGCGCGTCGCAAGGCCGAAGAAGATGCGCAGACGCAGAGTCAGCAAGAGGCTCAGGCTAAGGCAGACGAAGAGGCTCGCAAAGCAGCGGAGGCTGTTGCTGCAGTTCAGGCCGAAGAAGCGAAAAAGACCGGCAAGCCCGCTCCAGTCGTCAAAGCGCCTATTGCTGGTGAGCCTGTGCATGACAAAGCTCGACGCCACGGTAAGCCAGTGGACGACGACGATGATAAGGTCGGCAAAAAAGTTAAAAAACCCGCTGGCAAAGGCGGCAAGAAAAAAGCGCGCATAGAGCTGGCTGAAGTCGACGATGGGGCGAGAAAAGTGCCACGTTTGCGTTCAGGCATGCCCGCACCGTTAAAAATTGATAACAAGCACACCTTCCAGAAGCCAACTGCAAAGAAAGTGTTGGAAGTGCAGATTCCCGATGAAATTTCTGTTGGTGAGCTAGCTCAGCGTATGTTGAGTAAGTCAGGCCCAGTGGTTAGGCAGCTGATGAAAATGGGCGTCATGGCGTCGATTAACGAAGTGATTGACCAAGAGACCGCGTTCTTAGTGGTTGAAGAATTGGGACATCAGCCAGTTGTCGAGCAAAATGAAACCGTTGAAGACGAGCTGGCAAAACAGTTTGCAGCGATCAAAAGCGAAGGTAAAGAAGAGCCACGTGCGCCAATTGTTACGGTAATGGGTCATGTTGACCATGGTAAGACTTCGTTACTTGACTATATAAGAAAATCTCGCGTCGCCTCCGGTGAAGCCGGCGGTATTACCCAGCATATTGGTGCTTACCACGTTGATACGCCGAAAGGGATGGTGACTTTCCTCGATACCCCTGGACACGCCGCCTTTACCGCGATGCGTGCCCGTGGTGCTCACAGCACCGACGTGGTCATTTTGGTCGTGGCTGCCGATGACGGCGTGATGCCGCAGACTGAAGAAGCCATTCAGCATGCGCGAGCTGCCGGCGTGCCGATTGTTATTGCGATTAACAAAATGGATAAAGAGGGTGCTGATCCTGAGCGCGTGACCAATGAATTAGCCGCCAAAGATGTTATCCCTGAAGAGTGGGGTGGTGATACACAGTTTATTAAGGTCTCCGCCCACACTGGTGACGGCATCGATGAGCTTTTGGAAGCTGTTCTTCTTCAGGCGGAATTGCTTGAGTTAACCGCGCCAGTTGATGTTCCGGCTCGTGGTGTGATTGTGGAAGCGCGTATCGATAAAGGCCGCGGTGTTGTTGCTACTGCACTGGTTCAGCAGGGTACATTGCGCAAAGGTGACTTTATGTTGGCCGGCGAGAGCGTGGGTAAGATTCGCGCGATGACCAACGAAGCTAAAAAGCCGACCGCTGAAGCGGGTCCATCAATACCAGTTGAGATTCTGGGTTTGGACGAAGCACCAAAGGCAGGCGATGAATTCTTTGTCGTTGCCGATGAGCGCAAAGCCAAAGAAATTGCCGAAACCCGCCAGACTAAGGCTCGTCAAGAGCGTATGTCGCGTCAGCAGGCAGCGAAGCTAGAAAATATGTTTACCGACATGGGTGCCGATCAGGTGAGCAAGCTCAATCTGATTGTTAAAACTGATGTGCGTGGCTCTCTGGAAGCGATTAATTCTGCTCTGCATGATTTCGCGACCAGCGAAGTCGCCGTCGATATTGTTGCCTCTGGCGTCGGTGGTATCACTGAATCCGATATCAACCTGGCACTGACAACCGGTGCGATTATCCTTGGCTTTAATGTTCGTGCTGGCGGTGCCGCTCGTGCACTGGCCGAGAAAGAAGAAGTTGAGGTGCGCTACTACAGCGTTATCTATCATCTTCTCGACGAGGTTAAGCAGGCTCTGTCTGGTATGTTGGCGCCAGAAACCCGCGAAGAGATTGTTGGTATCGCCGAAGTTCGCGACGTCTTCCGCTCACCCAAGTTCGGCGCAATTGCCGGCTGCATGGTGATCGAAGGCACCGTTTTCCGCAACAAGCCAATCCGTGTTCTGCGCGATAATATCGTTATCTATCAGGGCGAACTGGAATCTCTACGGCGCTTTAAAGACGACGCTCAGGATGTTCGCAACGGCATGGAATGTGGTATCGGCGTGAAAGACTATAACGATGTGAAACCTGGTGATCTGATTGAAGTCTATGACGTCACTCAGGTGCAGCGTTCACTGTAATTACGGACTGACATGCCAAGAGAATTTACTCGCGCAGAACGCGTATCAGATGCTGTCCAGCAGGAGTTGGCTGCACTGATACGCAGCGAAGTTCGCGATCCGCGCGTCGGCATGGTCAATCTTACCGAAGTTCAGATCAGTCGTGATCTCGCTTATGGCAAAGTGTTTGTAAACTTTGTCGGTGATCGCGATCAAGATCAGATCGACGAGGGCATCGCCGCCCTCAATGGGGCATCCGGCTACCTGCGCAAATTACTCGCAGCCAGCATTCAATTGCGCATTGTCCCCAAATTGACTTTTATCTATGATGAGACGGGCCGACGCGGCCAGCACCTCTCGGCGCTGATTGACCTGGCGATCTCCAAAGAGATGCCGTCAGATGATGCTGCCTCAGAGAGCGACGATCCGCAGTCGGATAACGAGGAAGCCTAAGTTTGGCTCGCAAGCGCACTCGCGGTCGTCCGGTCAACGGCGTTTTCCTGCTCGATAAACCTCTAGGATTATCATCCAATCACGCGCTTCAGCGTGTCCGACGGCTGTTCGATGCCAACAAGGCAGGCCATACCGGCAGTCTCGATCCATTAGCGACTGGCGTGCTGCCTATTTGTCTCGGCGAGGCAACAAAATTTAGTCAATTTCTACTCGATGCCGAAAAAGGCTACCGCAGTACTTTTAGTCTTGGCCTGCGCACCGAGAGCGGCGACGTTGATGGCGGCGAAGTGTCGCGTATTGACGCTTCAAATATCACTCGAGAGCAAATTGAGCAGGCCGTTGAGACCTTTAGAGGCGACATTCAACAGGTTCCCTCAATGTACTCGGCGCTTAAGCACAATGGTCAGCCGCTGTATAAGTTGGCTCGTCAGGGTATAGAAGTAGAGCGCGCAGCGCGCAGCATTACTATCTATGACTACAAGATTTTAGACTTCAGACCCGGGGTGATTGCCGAGCTGGATGTCGAGGTGCGTTGCAGCAAAGGCACCTATATCCGCTCGCTAGCAGACGATCTTGGACAGATGCTCGGTTGTGGCGCCCATGTCAGTGCATTGCATCGCACCTTGGCCGGCCCTTTTCATGAAGCTGAGACTCTATCGCTGGCGGTGCTCGAGGAAATGCGCGAGTGCGGCGAGCCAGAGCAGTTGGACCATCTGTTAAAACCGATGGATATCGCAGTTGCCGACCGCATGGCGGTGGAATTGAGCGAAAATGTCGCCGCATACTTCCAGTTGGGTCAGGAAGTAATGTCGACGCAGGCCTTTCGCAATGGGCAAGAAGGCGATATAGTGCGCGTCTTTCGCGAGGGCGGAGCATTTTTGGGTGTGGCCACGGTCACCGAAGATGGCAGAATCGCCCCGAAAAGACTGGTCGTTGAGACATAACGGTCTAAGAACCTAAGTTAGGTTGTCTGTAAATATGCGCGGGCATCCTGAATTTTTTTAATTCGCATATTGGAGAAAGTAACATGGCACTGAGTGCAGAAGAAAAAGCAGCAATCGTATCTGAGCATGCAACTTGTGAAAATGACACAGGTTCCCCTGAAGTTCAGGTTGCACTGCTAACCGTAAACATCAACAAGTTGCAGGGCCACTTTGGCGATCACAAGAAAGATCACCATTCACGTCGCGGCCTGATCCGCATGGTTAACCAACGCCGCAAATTGCTCGACTACTTGAAGGGCAAAAATATTGAGCGTTACAGCCAGTTGATCAAGAAGCTTGGTCTACGTCGATAAGTGTTCTCAGTGCGGTCCTCAAAAGGGACCGCATTTGTCTATTGGGGCTATTGAGTTCTCGTTAGGCAGCGTGACGAACACATAACTAAACCGTTGGAGCTCTGACCAAAGATTCGTTGATCGAGTTACTGATAACTATCCAGAGGGTACTTATCAGTAACCCGAGCAACGTAAAAAGGCTCAGCGCGAAGACGCTAAATGGTAAAAATACCAAGGTAATAAAATGACTCCTTTAATTAAAAAGTTTCAATACGGTAATCATACCGTCACTCTGGAGACTGGTCGTATCGCCCGTCAGGCAACCGGCGCAGTATTATGTTCAATCGATAACACATCTGTACTCTGTACAGTTGTTGGTGCGCGAGAAGCCAAAGCAGGCATGGACTTCTTCCCACTGGGTGTTCACTACATCGAGAAAGCCTATGCCGCGGGTAAAATCCCCGGTGGTTTCTTCAAGCGTGAAGGCCGTCCAAATGAAAAAGAGACGCTGACGTCACGTTTGATTGACCGTCCGATCCGTCCGCTTTTCCCCAACGGGTTTAAAAATGAAGTACAGGTTGTCTGTACTGTTATGTCCGCTGAGAAAAACATCGATCCAGATATTGCTGCCATGATCGGCACCTCTGCGGCACTGTCTATTTCCGGCATTCCTTTTAATGGCCCAATTGGTGGCGCTCGCGTTGGTTATACCGACGAGCACGGCTACCTGCTCAACCCAACTTACAGTGAACTGGCTGACTCTTCACTGGACATGGTTGTTGCTGGTACCAAAGACGCAGTACTGATGGTTGAATCTGAAGCCAGCGAGCTGTCAGAAGATATTATGTTGGGCGGCGTTCTTTTTGCTCACCAGGAAATGCAGGCGGTTATCAGTGTGATTGAAGAGCTCGCCGCCGAAGCTGGCAAGCCGCGCTGGGACTGGGAAGCAGAAGTTGAAAATGCTGACCTGAAAGCAGCGCTTAATGATTTGATTGGTGCTGATTTAGACGCAGCCTATCAGACCGTTGATAAGCAAGAGCGAGTGGTAAAAATTAACGCTCTGCGCGACAGTGCCAATGCACAGCTTATTGCTGAAGACGGCCCGTCGGCAGAAGATATTAAAGACTCGTTCAAGAAGCTTGAGAAGAGCATTGTGCGCGGTCGTATCATTCGTGGTGAGCCACGCATTGATGGTCGTGACACGACAACTGTTCGCGCCATTGATGTTGAAGTCGGCATTCTGCCAAAGGTCCACGGTTCGTCACTGTTTACCCGTGGCGAGACTCAGGCAATTGTTGCTGCGACTCTGGGTTCAACACGTGATGCACAGATGATCGATGCCCTTGAAGGCCGTCGCGATGATCCGTTTATGCTGCACTACAACTTCCCTCCCTATTCAGTGGGCGAAGCCGGTCGTATTGGCTTCACCAGCCGTCGCGAAGTCGGTCACGGTCGTTTAGCCCGTCGCGGTATTAATGCGGTACTGCCTTCTCCAGAAGAATTCCCATATGCCATGCGCGTGGTATCAGAGATCACTGAATCTAACGGTTCAAGCTCAATGGCCTCGGTTTGTGGTTCAAGCCTGGCGTTGATGGATGCTGGTGTGCCGCTTAAGGCACCGGTTGCTGGTATTGCCATGGGTCTGGTTAAAGAAGACGCTGGCTTTGCCGTACTCACCGATATTCTCGGCGACGAAGATCACCTCGGCGATATGGACTTTAAAGTAGCGGGTACAGCTGCTGGTATCACTGCATTGCAGATGGATATCAAGATTGAAGGTATCACTGAAGAGATCATGGAAATTGCTCTTGAGCAGGCCATGCATGCACGTTTGCATATCCTCGGCGAGATGAACAAGGTAATTTCTGCTGGTCGTTCTGAAGTGGCTGAAACAGCACCGCGTATGGGTGTGATGCAAATCGACTCAGACAAGATCCGTGATGTAATTGGTAAAGGCGGCGCGACGATTCGTGCGCTGTGTGAAGAGCACAACTCTACTATCGATATTACTGATGATGGTTCGGTTAAGATCTACTCCGAAGATACTCAAGGCCTCAACGCCGCGATGGACGCAATTGCTGCGATTGTTGCTGATCCTGAGCCAGGCACTATCTACGAAGGTAAGGTTGTACGTATCGTTGAGTTCGGCGCATTTGTTAACTTTATGCCGGGTACTGATGGTCTGGTACACATCTCTCAGATCGCTCAAGAGCGTGTTGCCAAGGTAACTGATTACCTCAGCGAAGGTCAGACTGTTCGCGTTAAGGTTCTTGAAATTGACAACCGTGGTCGCGTTAAGTTGTCGATCAAAGAAGCTCAGTCGGATGAAGGTACTACACCTGAAGCGCCTGCTGCTCCTGCAGCAACTGAAGAGGCGGCTCCAGAAGCCTAATCTTCAAAAGCGTTTAAAAAATCCTCGGTTGCTTTGGCAGTCGGGGATTTTTTTTGTTTAAAATTTCTTCTCTGCCATCCTGAACCCTGTACTTCATGACGAGCTCCTTGCTGTCATCCCAACAGAGCGCAGCCGAGGGATCTCTGCGATGTGGCAGGAAATCTGGGCGTCCATAGACCCTGGGCAGACCCTTGCGATCGGTCCCGTGGGTGCAATCATTTTCAGTGTTCGCACAACTCACTGGCGCGCAGGCAGGTGCTCTCTCTTTCTGAAAGTGACTACACCCATAAGCGGGCCCTGATTGATCTCAAGGGTCTACCCAGGATCTATTTGAATTATCGTAGTAGGGCCACTTACCCCGCCATTGTGATCCCGAGCGTCACACTTTCATCCCGAGCGTAGTCGAGGGATCTCCTGTTTGTGGCACGGTGGCTTTGATGAGCTCCGACCCACTAATGAGTTGGATAAAAAGAAATGGTCTAACGAGACGCCAGGCTAAGCAATTCCGAAGCATGAGACAAAGTTTGTTCGGTAACCTTAGCGCCACCCAGCATTCTAGCCAGCTCTTCAATGCGCTGCTGCTGGTCGAGCGGTGTCATCAGCGACTCGGCACTGACGTTGTCGACGATCTTACTGGCGCGGTAATGGTGATGGGCATGAGCCGCTACCTGTGGTTGGTGGGTGACGCTGATCACCTGGCCGCGCTCACCGAGTTTCTTCAATAGCTGACCGACAATATCGGCTGTGCTGCCGCCGATACCCACATCTACTTCGTCAAATACCAGGGTCGGAATATCCGAATGCGCAGCGGCAACCACCTGAATCGCCAGACTGACCCGCGACAGTTCACCGCCAGACGCGATTTTTGCCAAAGGCTTATGCGGCTGGCCCGGGTTGGTGGCCAGTAAAAACTCCACCTCTTCAAGACCGCCAC
This sequence comes from Porticoccaceae bacterium, assembly GCA_017858135.1. GTDB lineage: Bacteria > Pseudomonadota > Gammaproteobacteria > Pseudomonadales > Porticoccaceae > HTCC2207. Next base: position 10,001 of record JAFMBY010000033.1, read on the forward strand.
TGCGGTACTCGCCATCGCTCATTGGCGATAGTTTCACTAGCAGTTCTGCGCCTTCCATAGAAAGATGCTGCAATTGCTGGTTAATCTCTGCCGACATAGCTTTGGCGCCTTTCTTGCGCTTGGCGCTAAGATTGGCTGCCTTGGCCTCATAAACAGCCGCTAACTCGGCAAGCTGCTGCTGTAATGTCTCAATGCTCTCTCCGCCGTCCTTCAGTCCCTGCAGCTCTTCGTCCAGCATCCTTAGGGTGTCGCTGAGTTGATCGGCATTAACGCGATGCTTGCGGGCTAGTTGGAAAATCACTCCGAGCTGCTCTTCAATTATTGACAGGCGCTGGGGGTCGGCTTCAAAACGGTCAATATGATTTTCAATCTCGCGAGTCGCCTCTTCTATTTGAATCAGGCCACCCTGGAATAATTCTTCTGCGCTGCTTAATGCTTGCGGCTTATGTTTGAGGCCGGCCAAAATTGTCAGCGCCTGATTCAAGCCGTCGCGCAGATTAAACCCTTCAGTCTGATCGCAAATGCCCAGTAGGCTATGACTGTCCTGCAGGATTTGTTCTGCATTGGCCAGAGTCTGCTGCTCGATTTCGAGCTTTGCCAGAGACTCGGGCTCAATGTCGACCTGCTTGAGCTCATTCACCTGAAAGTTCAATAAATCTTTGCGCGCAATGAGTTCGTCCGAACGCTCCAGCAGCGACGCGAGTTTTTTATCTGCTGCATGCCAGGCTCTAAAATGATTGCCGACCTCAGTGGCTAAATCAATGCCATTGCAGTATTCGTCCAATAGGCGGCGATGAGTGTCGCGACGCAGCAGTGATTGATGCTCATGTTGGCTGTGGATGTCGGTGAGCATCTCGCCCAGCCCCTGCAGTTGTTGCATGGTGCAGGGCTGGCCATTGATATAGCCCCTAGAGCGTCCCTCAGTGGTATAAAGGCGGCGTAAAATGCACTGGTTATCATCGCTATTAAAATCGTGCTCATGCAGCCAAGCAAGCGCCGGCTCAATCTTGGCAATATCAAAGGTCGCGGTGATTTCTGCGCGCGCTTTACCGTGACGAATAGTGCCGGTATCTGCGCGATCGCCGAGCGCCATTCCCAATGCGTCCAGCACCAGCGATTTACCCGCGCCCGTTTCACCGGTGATGGCGGTGGTGCCGCTGGCGAACTCGATCTCGAGAGACTCAACCAACGTATAGTTCATGATATGGATGGATAGCAGCACTTTTTAGATACCTGACAACGTTACCGGTTTTATACAGAACAGAATGCCGTTACGCAATCGCTTGAAACTGAATAGTTTGTCCCCATATTGAGGAAGAGCCAAATTTAATGGCCAATATAACCAACGATGTGAGGAATTGGTGTGTCGCAAGAACCAGAAACTAACGAGAACGACGCCGTCGAGTCTGATGCAAACAATGACGAGCAGGCGCAGCCGGTAAGCAATGAAGAAATTGAGCAAGAGCTAATGCAAGAAGAGCAGCTGTCTGAAACCGAACAGTTACAGCAGCAGGTTGCCGATGCCAATGATCAAGTATTGAGAATTCAAGCTGAAATGCAGAACGTACGTCGCCGTGTCGAGCGCGATATTGAAAATGCGCACAAATATGCCCTCGACAAATTTTCCGCTGACCTGTTGCCCGTAGTCGACAATCTTGAGCGAGCGCTGAGCGCTATTTCGGTTGACGATGAGAGCCAGAAAGCCGTGGCAGAGGGTATTGAGTTGACCCTCAAGAGCTTTGTCGATGTGTTGACGCGCTTCAAAATTGAGCCGGTCGATCCCGCTGGCCAGCCATTTGATGCCAATCTTCATCAGGCGGTGTCAATGGTGCCTAATCCTGATCTTGAACCGAACACCGTGATGGACGTATTTCAGAAGGGTTATACGCTCAACGGGCGGCTGATTAGACCGGCGATGGTGGTGGTGTCACAGGGGTCGTAATGACAGCTGGCAGTCAAAATTAAACTGTGCAGCCCTTGAATTTGCGCAACTCGCACCCACATAAACAATCATGAACACAAACTGACAATGACAAACCCTGGAAACAGGCTTTTAAGACAAGTAATGGAGATTTAACTGATGGGCAAAATTATCGGAATCGACCTCGGAACGACCAACTCTTGTGTTGCCGTACTTGAAGGCGATAAACCCAAAGTAATAGAAAATGCAGAAGGCGCTCGTACCACACCATCGGTTGTCGCCTACACCGACGAAGGTGAAATTTTGGTTGGACAGTCGGCAAAGCGCCAGGCGGTCACCAACCCACACAATACGGTATATGCCGTAAAACGTTTGATCGGACGCCGCTTTGAAGACGACGTAGTGCAGAAAGACATCAAAATGGTGCCTTACAAAATCGTCAAAGCTGACAATGGCGATGCCTGGGTAGAAGTCAAAGGTGACAGCAAAGCAGCACCGCAGATCTCAGCTGAAATACTCAAGAAGATGAAGAAGACTGCGGAAGACTATCTCGGTGAGAAAGTCACTGAAGCGGTTATTACCGTGCCCGCTTACTTTAACGATTCCCAGCGCCAGGCAACTAAAGATGCCGGCCGTATTGCCGGTCTCGACGTTAAGCGCATTATCAATGAGCCAACTGCAGCAGCACTGGCTTACGGTATTGATAAAACTGCTGGTGATCGCGTGGTCGCGGTTTATGATCTCGGTGGTGGTACCTTTGATATCTCGATTATTGAAATCGCCGATGTCGATGGCGAAAAGCAGTTTGAAGTACTGGCAACCAACGGTGACACATTCCTCGGTGGTGAAGACTTTGATATGCGCCTGATCGAGTATTTATCAGCTGAGTTTAAGCGTGAAAGCAGCATCGATATTCACGGTGATCCGCTGGCTATGCAGCGCCTTAAAGAAGCTGCTGAAAAAGCCAAAATTGAACTTTCTTCAAGCCAGCAAACTGAAGTTAACCTGCCTTACATCACTGCTGATGCAACGGGTCCGAAGCACCTGGTAGTTAAACTGACGCGCACCAAGCTGGAATCTCTGGTTGAAGATCTGGTTGAGCGTTCACTGGCGCCGCTGAAAATCGCCCTAAAAGATGCCGGAAAGTCGGTTGGCGATATCGATGAGATTATTCTTGTTGGTGGCCAGACACGTATGCCTAAGGTTCAAGAAAAAGTGACTGAATTCTTCGGTAAAGAGCCACGCAAAGACGTCAACCCCGACGAAGCTGTTGCCGTTGGTGCTGCCCTGCAGGGTGCGGTACTGGCCGGTGATGTTACCGATGTGCTGTTGCTCGACGTGACACCACTGAGCCTGGGTATTGAAACCATGGGTGGTGTTGCTACGCCAGTGATCGAGAAAAACACCACGATCCCGACTAAGAAATCACAGATTTTCTCAACCGCTGATGACAACCAAACTGCCGTAACCATTCACGTGGTTCAGGGTGAGCGCAAACAGGCTACTGGTAACAAATCACTGGGTCGCTTTGATCTGGCTGATATCCCACCGTCGCCACGCGGTATGCCGCAGATTGAAGTAACCTTCGATATCGATGCCAACGGTATCCTGCATGTTGGTGCCAAAGACAAGGCAACGGGCAAAGAGCAGTCGATTATTATTAAGGCCTCATCAGGTTTGTCTGACGAAGAGATTGATGCAATGGTTCAGGATGCTGAAGCCAACGCTGCAGAAGATCAGAAGTTTGCCGATCTGGTTCAAGCGCGTAACACCGCTGATGGTTTAGCTCACGCTGCGAAGAAGACGCTTGACGAAGCCGGCGACAAAGCATCTGAAGAAGAGAAAACAGCGATTGAAGCGGCTATAAAAGGGGTCGAAGAAGCCGTTCAGGGCGAAGATAAAGATGCCATTGAAGCTGCCACCAAAGTTCTTTCTGACGCGTCTGCCGCTCTGGCACAAAAGCTCTATGCGGAACAAGCAGAAGCGGGCCAAGCTGAGAGCGGTGAGCAAGCTGCTGGCGATGACGCAATGGATGCTGAGTTCGAAGAAGTACAAGAGGAAACAGTAGAAGAGAAAGAAGACAAGAAATAATTCTTTAATCGTTTTTCTACTTTTATTAGGCGCGGGCAAAGTTCCGCGCCTAATTATATTGGTCTCAGTTTGGAAGAAAGAAATAAGTTATGGCTAAACGCGATTACTATGATGTTTTAGGTGTGGACAAAGGTGCCTCTGATGCTGAAATCAAGAAGGCATTTCGTCGTGTAGCGATGAAATTTCATCCGGACCGCAATCCCGATGGGGCGGATGCCGAAGATAAATTTAAGGAAGCTCAGGAAGCCTATGAGATTCTTGGCGACCAAGAGAAAAAGGCCGCCTATGATCGCTTTGGCCACGCTGGTGTCGATGGCAACAGCGGTGGCGGCGGTGCCGGTGGCTTTAGTGATGTTTTCGGTGATGTCTTTGGTGATATTTTTGGTGGCGGCGGTGGCCGTGGTCGCGGCGGTCCGGCGCGCGGTTCCGACTTGCGCTATGACCTGCAATTAGATCTCGAGGACGCGGTACGCGGAAAAACAGTCCAGATTGATGTGCCAACGCTTAGCAGCTGTGATACCTGTGATGGTTCAGGTGCGCGCAAGGGCTCTTCCCCTGTTACCTGTACCACCTGTAACGGTGCCGGCCAGGTCCGTATGTCTCAGGGCTTCTTTTCAGTGCAACAGGCCTGCCCGCAGTGTCGAGGTCGTGGGCAGATGATTTCCGATCCCTGTGGTGATTGTCACGGTCAGGGTGTTAAAGAAGAGCGCAAAACCCTGTCGGTTAAAATTCCGGCTGGTGTTGATACCGGCGATCGAATTCGTCTTGCCGGCAAAGGCGAGGCTGGCCCTCAGGGTGGACCAGCTGGTGATTTATATGTGCAGATGGTAGTCCGCGATCATCCGATTTTTGTGCGTGATGACAGCAACCTGCACTGCGAAGTGCCGATCAGTTTTGGTCAGGCCGCCCTCGGTGGTGAACTTGAGGTGCCGACGCTATCAGGCAAGGTTAAGCTGAAAATTCCTGCGGAAACTCAGAGCGGTAAGCTATTTCGTTTGCGTGGCAAAGGGGTGGCGCCGGTTCGCGGTGGTGGAGTGGGAGACCTGCTCTGCCGCGTCGTGCTAGAAACGCCGGTTAATCTGAGTGCCGAGCAACGTGATCTGTTAGAGCAGTTTGAAGCGAGTTTGGATGGCAAGAGTAAGCACTCGCCACGCAGCAGCAGCTGGTTTGATGGGGTGAAAAAGTTTTTTGATAATTTGACCCGCTAAAATCCATCTGCCTAATAGGCAGAGTTTATATAGAATATGGGTAGAGTACGCCCGCCTGGAACAGGCTAATAACTCACTTTGATAGGATAGAGATGATGAGCAGACTAGCGATTACCGGTGCCGGCGGCCGTATGGGCAAGGCCTTGATCGACGCTATATTGTTGAGCGACGGTGCGCAATTGACTGCGGCACTTGAACACTCAGAAAGCTCGCTGCTCGGCGTCGACGCTGGCGAATTGGCTGGTATCGGCAAAAACGGCGTCTTGGTGGCAGGCTCTATTGAAGAGGTTGTCGATCAGTTTGATGTGCTTATCGACTTTAGTGTGCCCAGTGCCACGGCAGCCAATGCCGCCTTTTGCGCTGCGCACAATAAGAAAATGGTTATCGGTACCACCGGTTTGACCGCAGAGCAGCTGAGTCAAGTGTCTGCGGCGGCTCATAGCAGTGCCATCTGTATGGCGTCCAATTTTTCCACCGGGGTCAATCTGTGCTTCAAACTGGCTGAGCTGGCGGCACAAGTACTTGGCGATGAAGCTGATATTGAAATCATTGAGGCCCATCATCGTCACAAGGTCGACGCGCCCTCGGGCACTGCCTTATCTCTGGGTCAATCGGTTGCCACTGCCCTGGGTCGCGATCTCGACCAGGTTGCAGTTTATGGTCGCGAAGGCCAGACCGGCGCACGTGATCCTGAGACCATTGGTTTTGCCACGGTTAGAGGTGGCGATATTGTCGGCGACCATACTGTATTGTTTGCCGGGGAGGGTGAGCGAGTAGAGATTACTCACAAAGCCTCGAGCCGGCTGTCGTTTGCCCGCGGTGCTGTGCGAGCGGCGCTGTGGCTCTCAGCCAGAGACTCAGGCTTGTTTGATATGCAAGATGTACTTGGGCTTAAATAGTAGGCTGATAGCCGCATAAAATAGTTGCATCAGTGATGGACAAAATCCGACCCATTCAATAGAATACACTCCTAACACCGCAGCTAAGATGCGGTCTCATTCCGAGAGGTTAGAGCACAGCAGAATATTTTATTTAGCGAGATGAGACGTAGAGTTTCATCTCGCTTTTTTACAAATATTCAAAATCGACTGATGCCGTTATCGGAGTTGCCTGATTTCAGGTCTACGCTATATGTTAACTAATTAGGAGGTTGCGTGAATTCCCAGACTCACCGGGAAGCCGTACTTGCGCTAGCAGACGGAACAATTTTCAGAGGAACTGCCATCGGTTCGGATGGATGCTCTGTTGGTGAAGTAGTCTTTAATACAGCCCTCACCGGGTATCAGGAAATCCTTACTGATCCCTCATACGCTCAGCAAATCATTACCCTAACCTACCCCCATATTGGCAACGTCGGCGTCAACGATGAAGATGCCGAGTCGGATAGAGTCTGGGCGTCTGGCCTAGTGATCCGCGATCTGCCTCTGATGGTATCTAACTTTCGCAGCCAGCAATCTCTCGATAGCTACCTTAACGATAAAAATATCCTCGCTATCGCCGACATCGATACCCGCAAGCTGACGCGCATTCTGCGTGAAAGCGGTGCTCAAAACGGCTGTATTATGGCCGGTCATGTTGACGACGAGACGGCTCTGGCAGCCGCCCGGGGTTTTGCTGGCTTGAAAGGTATGGATCTGGCCAAAGAGGTCACCACCGACACCACCTACCAGTGGACAGAGCACAGCTGGGAGTTGGGTGTTGGTCATAAACCGCAGGATCCAGCCACCACTCAATACAAAGTGGTTGCCTACGATTACGGTGTGAAGCGCAATATTCTCCGTATGCTGGTTGATCGCGATTGCGAACTGATTGTGGTGCCGGCTAAAACGCCGGCCAGCGATGTGTTGGCGATGCAGCCCGACGGCGTCTTTCTCTCCAATGGCCCAGGCGATCCAGAACCCTGTGATTATGCTATCGAGGCGATTCGGGAAATTCTTGACGCCGATATCCCAGTATTTGGAATCTGTTTAGGTCATCAATTGCTGGCACTGGCTTCAGGTGCGAAAACTGTGAAGATGAAGTTTGGCCATCACGGTGCCAACCATCCGGTTGAAGACCTGGCTAATAATGTGGTGATGATCACCAGCCAGAATCACGGTTTTGCGGTAGATGAAGAAAACCTCCCGGACAATTTGGTGGCAACACACCGCTCGCTATTTGATGGCAGCCTGCAGGGTATTCGCCGCACCGATAAGCCGGCGTTTAGCTTTCAGGGGCACCCGGAAGCCAGTCCCGGACCTCACGATGCAGCCTCACTATTTGATCACTTTATAGCGTTAATGGAAGCTAGACGCTCCTAGCTTTCGGAGAAGACATGCCAAAAAGAACTGATATACAAAGCATCCTTATTCTTGGCGCCGGACCGATTATTATTGGTCAGGCCTGCGAGTTTGACTACTCTGGCGCGCAGGCCTGCAAAGCGCTGCGCGAAGAGGGTTTTCGGGTGATTCTGGTTAACTCCAACCCGGCGACGATTATGACCGATCCGGCGATGGCTGATGCCACCTACATTGAGCCGGTGGAATGGCGCACCGTCGAGCACATCATTGCTCAGGAACGACCGGATGCACTGCTGCCGACCATGGGCGGTCAGACAGCGCTGAACTGTGCGTTGGATTTGGCTAAGCACGGTGTGCTGGAAAAGTATGGCGTGGAAATGATTGGCGCCAATGCCGATGCCATCGATAAGGCTGAAGACCGAGAGCGCTTCGATAAAGCAATGAAAGCGATCGGTCTGGATACCCCTAATTCTGGTATTGCCCACAGTATGGAAGAGGCCGTTCAGGTCGCTGACCGTTTTGGCTTCCCCTGCATTATCCGTCCGTCGTTTACTATGGGTGGCTCTGGCGGTGGTATCGCCTATAACCGCGAAGAATTTGAAGAAATCTGTCGCCGCGGACTAGACCTGTCACCCACCAATGAACTACTGATTGACGAGTCGCTGATTGGTTGGAAAGAATTTGAAATGGAAGTGGTCAGAGACCGCAAAGATAACTGCATTATTATCTGTGCGATTGAAAATCTCGACCCAATGGGTATCCATACTGGTGATTCGATTACCGTGGCGCCGGCACAAACCCTGACCGACAAAGAATATCAAATTATGCGTAATGCCTCGATCAAGGTGTTGCGTGAGATCGGCGTTGAAACCGGTGGATCCAATGTCCAGTTTGCGGTTAATCCCGAAGATGGACGCTTGATCGTTATTGAAATGAACCCGCGCGTGTCTCGCTCCTCAGCCTTGGCCTCCAAAGCGACCGGGTTCCCGATTGCAAAAGTGGCTGCCAAACTGGCGGTCGGCTATACCCTCGACGAGTTGCAGAACGAAATTACCGGCGGCGCGACACCGGCTTCATTTGAGCCGAGCATCGATTATGTCGTCACAAAAATCCCGCGTTTTGCCTTTGAAAAATTTGAGCAAGCTGATCAGGCACTGACCACACAGATGAAATCGGTCGGTGAGGTAATGGCGATTGGTCGCACTTTCCAAGAGTCATTGCAAAAAGCACTGCGTGGCCTTGAGGTAGGGTCTGCTGGTTTTGACCCGAAGATCACCGAGACAACTGAAAATCCTGAAGCGGTGCTGAACAGTGAACTGGCTATTCCAGGCCCTGACCGCATCTGGTATCTGGCCGATGCCTTTAGACAAGGCATGAGCTTGGATGAAGTATTTTCACGCACCAAAGTAGATCCCTGGTTTTTGGTGCAGATTGAAGATCTGGTTAAAGATGAACTGGCTCTGGCGCAACGCAGCCTCGGCGATCTCGATGAGAAAAGCCTCTACCGCCTCAAGCGCAAAGGTTTCTCCGATCGCCGCATTGGTGATGTTTTAGGCTGTAGCGAAACCGCTGTGCGTGAAATGCGCTACGGGTTTGGCCTGCACCCCGTTTACAAGCGTGTCGACACCTGTGCCGCAGAGTTTTCAACTGATACCGCCTACATGTACTCGACCTATGAAGAAGAGTGCGAGGCACGCCCCAGCGCGCGCGATAAGATTTTGGTGCTTGGCGGCGGTCCGAACCGCATTGGTCAAGGTATTGAATTTGATTACTGCTGTGTTCACGCGGCACTGGCAATGCGTGAAGATGGCTATGAAACCATCATGGTCAACTGCAATCCAGAGACGGTTTCAACCGATTACGATACCTCTGACCGACTGTTTTTCGAGCCGGTAACCCTTGAAGATGTGCTCGAAATCGTGCGTATCGAAAAACCCAAGGGCGTGATTGTGCAGTTCGGCGGTCAGACGCCGCTTAAGCTTGCCCGCGCGCTTGAAGCTGCCGGTGTGCCGATTATTGGCACCACGCCGGATGCGATCGATCGCGCGGAAGATCGTGAGCGCTTCCAGCAAATGATTGAAAAACTCGGCCTGTTGCAGCCAAAAAATGCGACCGCGCGCAGTGCCGATCAAGCTGTCGAGTTGGCCAAAGAGATTGGCTACCCACTGGTTGTGCGTCCCTCCTATGTGCTCGGTGGACGGGCGATGGAGATTGTCTACAAAGAAGACGAGCTGCGGCACTATATGAAGACCGCTGTACAGGTATCCGACGATTCACCTGTCCTGCTCGACTTCTTCTTGCCCAATGCCATTGAAATGGATGTCGATGCTGTCAGTGACGGCGAACAGGTGGTGATCGGTGCTATCATGCAGCATATCGAACAGGCCGGCATTCACTCTGGTGACTCCGCTTGCTCATTGCCGCCTTATAGTCTCGATGACGATATTCAGAATGAAATGCGCGAAGTGTGCAAGAAAATGGCCTTGGAACTGGGCGTGCGCGGTTTAATGAATGTGCAGCTGGCGCTTCAGGATGGCTTGATCTATGTGATTGAAGTCAATCCGCGAGCTTCGCGAACAGTACCTTTTGTCTCCAAATGTATCGGCACATCGCTGGCCAAAATTGCCGCTCGTTGCATGGTCGGTCAAACGCTAGAATCACAGGGTTTTACCAAAGAAATTATTCCGCCTTACTTCAGCGTTAAAGAAGCCGTATTCCCGTTTAATAAGTTCCCCGGCATTGATCCGATTCTTGGGCCAGAGATGAAGTCGACGGGTGAAGTGATGGGCGTGGGTGCAACCTTTGCCGAGGCCTATGGTAAAGCTGAACTCGGCGCCAGCGACGAAATTCCGTCCAAAGGCACTGCCTTTGTCAGCGTCCGCGAACGCGATAAAGATCAGGTTCCGGCAATGGCCAAGCAACTGGTCGATCTTGGATTTAAATTAGTCGCCACCAAAGGGACCGCAAAGGTTATTCAGCAAGCTGGTTTAGATGTGACTGAAGTCAACAAGGTTCAAGAGGGTCGCCCGCATATTGTCGATATGATTAAGAGCGATAAAATCGATCTGATTATCAACACCACTGAGGGGCGTAAGGCGATTTCCGATTCCTCGGCGATTCGCTCCAGCGCTGAACAGCATCGAGTCTATTACACGACGACAATGGCCGGTGGCAATGCGGTTTGCCAGGCCCTTAACTTTGATGGTAAAACCACTGTGCGACGTATTCAAACGCTGCATCAGGAGATAGTGTAATGCAAAAGGCCCCTATGACAGTTGAAGGTGAAATTGCTCTACGTAAAGAGCTTGAGCATCTTATTAAAGTGGTTCGTCCAGGCATTATTGAAGCGATTGCAACGGCCCGAGAGCACGGCGACCTAAAAGAAAATGCCGAGTACCATGCGGCGCGTGAACAGCAAAGTTTTACCGAGGGACGGATTCAGGATATTGAAGGAAAACTCTCTAATATTCAGGTTATCGATATTCATAAGGTGCCCCATGGTGATCGGGTGATCTTTGGGTCAACCGTTACCATTATCAATCTCGACCTCGACAAAACAGTGACCTATAAAATTGTCGGAGACGATGAAGCCGACGTTAAGGTACATAAAATATCCTACCAGTCTCCTATTGCGCGGGCGCTGATGGGCAAAGAAATTGGCGAAGTTGTTGTGGTTAAGGCGCCGAGCGGCGACGTCGAGTATGAAATCGACAATGTTGAGTTTATCTAGGAGTCTGTCCGACAATAGAGAACCTGGTCTCTCTTGCGACGGTTTCTATTCTCGGACAGAAGACTTGTGGAGTGGTGCTTTAGGCTGCCTTACTGGCCTGCAGTAAAAATACCATCAGCGCTTTCTGCGCATGCAATCGATTCTCTGCTTCATCCCAGACTACCGAAATCGTTTCATCTTCCAGCAGCGCCGCAGAGACTTCCTCTTCCCGGTGCGCTGGCAGGCAGTGCATAAACAACACATCATCAGCTGCATGGCCAATCAGATCGTGGTTGACCTGATAGTTGGCAAAATGCGCCAGCCGCACCTGCTGCTCGCTCTCCTGTCCCATTGAGGCAAAGACATCTGTGGTGACCAGATGGGCACCGCTCACCGCGGCAACTGGGTCATCGGTTACGCTGACATGGTTGCCGGCCTTGGCGACCAGTTCGGCATTCGGCTCGTAACCCGCTGGGCAAGCGATATTGAGTTTGAAGTCGAGCAGTATCGCGGCATTGATCCACGACTGACACATATTATTGCCGTCACCGATCCATGCCACTGTCTTGCCAGTGATGGCGCCACGGTGCTCAACAAAGGTTTGAATGTCAGCCAGTAGCTGACAGGGGTGAAAGTCGTCAGATAGCGCATTAATGACCGGTACTTTTGAATACTGGGCAAAGGTCTCGATTTTGTCGTGACCAAAGGTGCGGATCATCACAATATCAACCATACGTGAGATTACTCGCGCTGAATCTTCGATCGGTTCGCCACGGCCCAACTGAGTGTCATTGGGCGATAGGAAAAGGGCATCGCCGCCTAATTGGGCCATTCCCGACTCGAAAGAAACCCTGGTGCGAGTCGATGATTTCTCAAAGATCATAGCGAGAACTTTGCCGGCAAAAATAGGCTGCTGAGTGCCACTGTAGTGCGCGGCCTTCATCTCAATTGCCAGATCGATGACTTGATTTAACTCATCAGCGCTGAGATCGTTGAGGGTGAGGAAGTGTCTGATCGCCATAATATCTCTCGCTTTAATCGGCACTAAAATGTTTGATCAGCGGTGCGAGTATCGCGACCAGCTGATCGGCTTCGTCGTCGGTCATAATAAACGGCGGTAATAATCTGATCACCGAATCGGCGGTGACATTAATAATTAAACCTGCTGCCATAGCCGCGGGAAATAATGATTTGCAGGGTTTGTTGAGTTCAATACCAATCATGCAGCCTTTGCCGCGAATCTCAACGACATGCTCTACATCGGCCAGTGCTGTTTTGAAACCGGCCATAATTCTGTCGCCCAATACTGCGGCTCTCTCGCTGAGGTTTTCATCTTGCAGCGTATTAATAGTCGCTAGTGCCGCGGCACAGGCGAGCGGGTTGCCACCAAAGGTTGAGCCATGGTTGCCGGGCTGCATTAGCTCTGCAGCTTCGCCATGGGCCAAGCAAGCACCGATGGGCACGCCATTACCGAGACCTTTGGAGGTGGTCACCACATCGGGAATAATGCCGCTGTGTTGGTAGTAAAAATATTTGCCGGTGCGGCCATTACCTGTCTGCACTTCATCGAGCATTAGCAGCCAGCCGCGCTGGTCACAAAACTCGCGAAGCTGTTGCAGGTATTCTGAGCTGGCCATGCGAATGCCGCCTTCACCCTGAATCGGCTCGACGAAGAGGGCGCAGATGCTGGGATTGTTATCGGCAACAGTGGTCAGTGATTCCATGTCATTAAACATCGCGCGGGCAAAGCCTCGCACCAGGGGCTCAAAGCCAGCCTGCACTCTGCGGCCACCGGAGGCACTCAACGTTGCCAGTGTGCGACCATGAAAGGCGTTGTCCATGACGAGCACTGTGGGCAGTTTGATGCCTTTTTTGTGGCCATGCAGGCGAGCCATTTTTATCGCAGCTTCATTGGCTTCAGCGCCGGAATTGCCAAAAAAGACCTTATCCATACCAGAGGCAGCACATAACTTGTCGGCCAATCTTTCCTGGTTGGGAATGGTAAAAAAGTTGGAGCAGTGGGTCAGGGTTGTGGCTTGTTCGGCCACCGCTTTTGCCACGGCAGGGTGGGAGTGCCCGAGACCACAGACAGCGATGCCTGAGAGTGCATCCAAATATTCATTGCCCTCTGCGTCCCACAGTCGAGCGCCAGCGCCTTTAACAAGGGTCGCTGCTCTAGTGCCATAGGTATTCATCAGTGCCTGGTTGGTCATCGTCGCTCTCGCATCCTTTGCATATTTAAAAATAATAAAAAAAGGCAGCTATGCTGCCCCTGATTAATACTGTATTTTTTTGAAATTACATTGGAATGAGGTAAAAACTCATGCCAGAGCTAAATAGTAGCGCGGTTTATTTAAGCTGGCAACGCTGGATTACAGTCTTTACGTGGCTTAGCTAGCGGCGTTTCATCCACGCGATCAATCCAGTGATGGATAGAATGCACACCAGAAGGCCAATAAGGTCGATAAAGAGCACGCCAAACTGGCCGAAGAAGCGTCCGCTATGAAGGTCGAGAATCAGGGTCTCCAGGGAAATACTCGGCCCTGCTGACTGCTCTCTAAGCTTTTGCTGCAGAGTCTTGGGCAGTGGCGCGGCTG
>JAFMBY010000034.1 GCA_017858135.1 Porticoccaceae bacterium
TATCCGCTAAGGGCTCTTTATTCGCTGATTTGGCGTAGGTAGGCGAACAGTTTTTTGCTCGCAGTAGGCGGTTTTTTGTGTTCTATTTCTCGCGCAGCCTGGCGCTGAAGGTTGCGCAGCTGTTGACGATCAGCGGCTGGATATTGCTCAATTAACGCTTCGATAGCGCTGTTACCTTGGCTAATTATTTTGTCGCGCCATTCTTCCAGTCGCATAAAATGCTGTCGGTAAGTCTGCGACTGGTGATCCATTCGGTCCAATGTCTCTTGAATAAAGCTGGTATCAGCAGTGCGCATGAGTTTGCCAATAAACTGCAGTTGGCGGCGCTTACCTTCACGATTTTTTAGACGACGGGCCTCGTAGATTGCGTCTTTTAAGTTTTCCGGCAGGTCGAATTTTTTCAGCTGGCCTTCAGGCATTTCAACCAGTTGGCTACCCATATCCTGCAGCGCCTGGCTGTCACGCTTAAGTTGAGATTTGCTAATTAGGTCGTCTTCATCGTTCTCAATATCAGTCATTAGTTGTAAAACACCGTGGCAAGTCCGAGAAAGGAGACAAAACCGACGATATCGGTCACTGTCGTGAGAATAACCGAGCCGGCTAGCGCCGGGTCAATTTTTAGAGAGCGCAACATAACTGGCAGCAGGGTTCCTGCAACTGCTGCGGCCATTAGGTTAATAGCCATGGCCATGGCGATCACAATTGAGATGGTCCAGTCGCCAAACCACAGCGACACAATGGCGCCCATGACCAGCGCCCAGAGCATGCCATTAATCGCCCCAACAACAAACTCTTTGCTCAACAACCATTTGAGATTGTCGCGTTCAATTTGGCCCAGGGCCATGCCGCGAATAACAACAGTCAGAGTTTGACTGCCGGCAACGCCACCCATGCTGGCAACAATTGGCATCAGAATAGCCAGCGCCACGACCTTTTCAAGGGTGGCTTCAAACAGGCTGATTGCGCTTGACGCGAGAATAGCGGTGAGCAGGTTGAGGCCCAACCACAGCGCGCGGCGCGGCGCGGTGCGTCCGATTGACGAAAAAGTATCTTCGGTATCGCTCAAGCCGGCCATGGCTAACAGGCTGTGGTCGGCGTCCTCAACAATAACATCAACCACGTCATCAATAGTGATGCGGCCAACCAGGCGGTGCTTGTCATCGATAACTGGTGCCGAGACGAGATCCTGACGCTGAAACAGCTGTGCAACATCGGAGTCAGTAAGATTGACATGAATCGCCTCTACTTCGGTGTTCATGACTTCTCTCACCGTGGTGCTGGGGCTGGAGGTGAGCATTTTACTCAGTGGCAGGGTACCTAAAAAGGTATCGTTGCGGCTAACCACAAACAGGTTGTCAGTGATGTCGGGTAGTTCTTCAAAGCGGCGCAGATAGCGCAGTACCACATCGACGCTAATATCTGGACGCACCGTGATGACCTCGGTGTCCATAAGACCACCGGCGGTATCTTCATTGTAAGTGAGTACTGACTCTACCCGCTGCCTGTCCTGCACCGACATAGCTTGCAGCACTTCGGGTATAACTCGGTCGGGTAGTTGCTGAAGAATATCGACGATATCATCGACGTCGAGCCCTTCTGTGATCGAGGCAACTTCGGCACCATCCATCAGGTTGAGGAATTCCAGCTGAATGTCGTCGGAGAGTTCTTGTAGCACTTCACCGCTTATCTCTGCATCAACCAACTCCCAGAGGATATGGCGCAGACGCGGCGGTGCCGTTTCCAATTGATGAGCGATATCCGGAGGCGAGAGATTATTGAGAATATGCCGCACCTGATTGAGGGTGCCGGAATCGATGGCGGTTCCGAGCCTGCTCAACAGGCTGTTATCATTGTTGTTCATGCCTCGCTCCCTTCGCTGGGCTGAATCAATTCAGCGCGCGTATTCTAACCAGCTAACCGAGAGACCGGTAGTTTTAACTCACAACAGAGTGCAAACATTGATCGAATTTTTAGCCGGCGCTTACTCGCCCTCGCCAAAGTAACCGGCTAGCAGGTCGCTAATGGCACTGTGCGCTTCCTGCTCATCGTAGCCGTCAAACTCAAAGATCAGGCAGGTCCCTTTGCTCGCGGCCAGCAGCATCAATGACATGACACTTTTTGCATCAACCAAGGGCTCCTGTTTGCCGGTCTTGATGCTACAGCCAAAGCGTCCAGCAGTGCTGGCTAATTTGGTTGCTGCTCTGGCGTGGAGGCCGAGTTTATTAATGATGTCGAGTTGGCAGCGAATCATTGCGGGCGTGCTGCGCTGATCACGAAGATAGCTCCTTGTGCGACACCTGAATAAGGGGATGATCTGCAGCGAAGTGCTCGTGCAATCGATTGGCCAAGTAGACTGATCTATGCTGGCCGCCAGTGCAGCCGATGGACACCGTTAAATAACTGCGATTGTTCTGCTGAAATTTGGGAATCCAGCGGGTTAAAAAACCAATAATATCAGCCAGCATTGAGGCGACCTCAACCTGACTTTCTAAAAATTCTATGACGCCCTGATCGTTACCAGTTTTATTTTTTAACTGCTGCTTCCAATAGGGATTGGGCAGGCAGCGCACGTCAAAGACAAAGTCAGAGTCTGTCGGGACGCCGTTTTTAAAGCCGAATGATTCGAACAATATCGACATATGCTGCGGCGTGTTAGGCACAATCGTGTTCTTAATCAGGTCGCGAAGTTGATGCAGCGTCAGTCGCGAGGTGTCGACTGAGCGATCGGCGATATCCGATATTGGACTGAGGATGTTCTTTTCCAGCTCAATCGCCTCCTTGAGGCCGATCGTGTCAGTGCTTAACGGGTGGCGGCGGCGGGTTTCGCTGTAGCGGCGGAGTAGGTCTGAACGGTGCGCATAGAGGAAGATGACGCTGACATCGACGCCATCTCGGCCAATAATTTTGAGAATTTCGGGGATCTTGTTGAGATCGCCAACCAGATTACGTGCATCGATACCGACGGCAATATTCAGATCTTCGTGATTATTGTTGCTATTTAACTGACTGATTAAATTCTCTAGCAAGCTGGCTGGCAGGTTATCGATGCAGGTAAATCCGACGTCCTCAAGAATATTCAGCGCAGAGGTTTTTCCGGACCCAGAGTGACCGCTGATAACGACTAAGCGCATGGTTAGGCAGCACGCTCTAGTTTTAGAGCGGTGTTGAAGAGTTCTTCACTACTGCTGCATTGGCGCAGACGTGCGCGAGAGCTGTCGTCCTGCATAATGGAGGCAACCCTTGCCAGCGTGGCGAGATGTTCTTCGTTCTGCTCTTGAGGAACGATCAAAGCAAAAATCAAATCGACAGGTTGGTCGTCCAATGAGTCGAAGTCGACTGGATCTTCGAGCTTGATCAGGCAGCCGTGAATGCGGTTAAAGCCAGCGACACGACAGTGTGGAATGGCGACGCCTTCGCCTATGCCGGTGCTGCCGAGCCGCTCGCGAGCGACCAGGCTGTGAAATAAATTTTCGGCCTGGTCACCATCACCACCGAGTTGTTCGGTGATAAATTCAGATAAATTCTCCAATACGCGCTTTTTACTGCCTCCTGCTATGCCGCACTGAGTCATCTGTTGGGTAAGAATGTCGGTGATTTTCATGGACGGTCTTAACGGCCTCGCTGTTTCTCTTTATATTTAATCAGTTGCCGGTCGAGCTTGTCGGTCAATGCATCGATTGCGGCATACAGGTCTTCATGCTGCGAATTGGCAAACAATTCTGCGCCACTGACATGAACGGTTGCTTCGGCATTTTGCGATAGTTTGTCGACTGTGAGGATAACTGATGTACTGGTAATCTGTTCGTAGTGTCTTTCAAGCTTGGCAAATTTTGTGGTGACGTATTCTCTGATGGGTGCGGTAATTTCCAGGTGGTGTCCACTGATTGTTAAGTGCATTAATAACTCCTATTGCTTCACATGGTTAAAATCGTTTGCGCTGACTGGAGGATGGGATGCCCAAACTTTCCCGGTATTTCGCGACGGTTCTGCGCGCCACTTGAATTCCTTGTTCTTGGAGCAGAGTAGTTAGTTTACTATCGCTCAGGGGCTTTTCCGGATGTTCTGCGCCGATCAACTCTTTTAGGATAGCGCAAACCGCTGTTGATGAACACTCCCCCCCGCCCGCTGTGCCAACATGGCTGGAAAAGAAATATTTAAGTTCAAAGATGCCCTGTGGGGTGGCTAAATATTTGCTTGTGGTCACTCGTGAGATAGTCGATTCGTGGAGCTCTAATTTAGTCGCAATATCGGAGAGTACCATCGGCTTCATTGCCACTGGCCCGTGGTCGAGAAACCCTTTCTGCAGTTCGACAATGGTCATGGCGACGCGCATCAATGTTTCATTACGGCTCTCTATACTGCGCAAGAACCATCTTGCTTCAGCGAGATTGTCTTTTAAAAATTGATTGTCATTGCTGCTGTCTGAGCGTTTTATCAGTGCTGAGTAGGAGTCATTGATGCGCAAGCGTGGCATATTGGCGTCGTTGAGATTGACCTTCCAGCGACCTTTGATCTTTTCCACATAGGCGTCTGGGACAATATATTCGACATCATTGCTGCTAAACGCTTCACCTGGACGTGGATTTAAACTGCGCACCAGCAGGAGTGCGCCTTCAATTTCCTCTGCATTGAGCCCCGCTTTTTTGGCCAGGCGGGTATTGTCAATTGAGGCGATATCTTGCAAAAACCCGTTGACCAGATGCTTGGCGGATTGCAGATACCCTGTCTCGGGTGCTAACTGGTTGAGTTGTATCATCAGACATTCGCTGATACTGCGCGCAAATACGCCGGGTGGATCAAACTGTTGCAGTCTATGTAACACCGCGACCAACTCGTCTTCATGCAGTTCGTCTTCGACGTCGTCATAGCTAATATGTGCAGTGATGTCCGCCAGCTCAGCAGAAATAAAGCCAGAGCTGTCTATTGCGTCAATAAAGGTCGAGGCAATCTCTCTGTCGCGATCAGAAAAGGGAGTCAGGTTAAGTTGCCACTCGAGATGGCCGTGAAAGGATTCAGTGACCTGATAGACCTGCTCGAGATTGACTTCGCCACCACTGCTGGCAGCGGTCGTTGGTGGGCTGTAAACATCATCCCAGTTGGCGTCTACCGGCAGATCTTGGGGTATTTCGTCATTCCACTCGTACTCGGGTGCTTGCTCGCTATTTTTTTCAGCTTCCTTGACCTGAACCGTCTCACTGGTCGGCTGGTTAGCTTGCTGATCGGCGACCGGCTCACCCCCGTCATCATCTATTTCTAACAGAGGGTTGTTATAGAGCTGCTCAATCATCTCCTGGCGCAAGTCCAGGGTCGATAACTGCAAAAGACGAATAGCCTGCTGCAACTGAGGTGTCATAGTCAGTTGTTGGCTGATCTTTAGCTGGAGGCCTTGCCGCATAGTGAAAAATTATTATTCGCTAGAAGGTAGCAAGTTTAGTGCCAATTCTATCCTGCTGGCAATGGACTATTTGCTCGCCAAGCTGATTTCGGCAATATGACGTCAAACTATGAGGTAATAGCGGAGCTAAAGCGTGAAATTTTCGCCGAGGTAGGTTTTTCTTACTTTGGCATCATTGAGAATGTCGCTCGTTGAGCCATCTGCGATCACATGGCCCTCGCCAATAATGTAAGCATGCTCACAAATATCCAGAGTTTCGCGGACATTATGGTCGGTTATTAAGACGCCAATGCCGCTATCGCGCAGATGGCGAATAATCATTTTGATGTCGGTAACCGATATCGGATCGACGCCGGCAAAGGGTTCATCGAGCAAAATAAACTGTGGATTGGCCGCCAGAGCGCGGGCAATTTCAACGCGACGACGTTCGCCGCCTGACAGGCTCATGCCATGGTTTTTTGCTAGATGCGAGATATGAAACTCACGCATCAATTCTTCAGCGCGCTGAATGCGCTGCTGGCGGCTGAGCCCCTTTTGGGTTTCGAGAATAGCTAAAATATTATCTTCGACACTGAGCTTGCGAAACACCGATGGCTCTTGAGGCAGATAGCCAAGTCCGCGGCGCGCGCGGCCGTGCATGGGCAGCGCGGTAATATCATCGCCATCAATAGTGACCGAGCCGCTGTCCTGCGCTATGAGGCCGATAATCATATAAAAGCAGGTGGTTTTACCGGCGCCATTGGGCCCCAATAGGCCAACAATCTCGCCCTGTTTAACCGACATTGAAACATCTTTAACCACCGGTCGCTTGCCGTAGGCCTTGGCGAGATTGTGCGCTTGCAAAATAGACATCAGGGTGTGGTCTCCGCGGAAGTGGTATCGGTCTGCAGTGCAGAGGGGGGGATTACCAGTTGGATACGTTTTTGTTGGCCGAGATCATCACCTTTGGCTTTCCACGTTTGCTTGTCGATATCGTAGTTAATTGAGTCGCCTTTGATAATAGTGCCATTGCGGGACAGCACGGCATTATGTTTCAGGGCAATGCTGTTGGCGGCGGGCAGGTAGTCAATATGATCAGCGCGCGCAATCATCATCGGACCGTCAAGCTGTGGCTTTTGCTGGTAGCTGGCCGGTTTTCCTTCACATTCAATGCGGCTGACTTTGTTGTTTTCAACGTGCAGGGTGATTTGGTCAGCTTCGATCAGCACGCTGCCCTGGCTAATAATGACGTTACCGCGATAAATGGTGCGTCCGGTTGCCTCGTTGCGTTCCGCGTAGTCGGACTCGATCGAGACCGGCTTCTGACGGTCATCGGGAAGAGCAAGTGCGGGCATTGCCAGTGCAGTGCAGAGCATCGTCAACAGAGAGAGCCCGAGTTGCCTAGATAGGATCATGCGTTACCCTTACCTTGGATTGAATTGTGAAGGTCTCATTGACTAGGTCGAGTTTGAGCCCGGTACCCGAAACGATACTTTGAGCTGTCAGGAGACTAAATGGCTCATCAGTGGTGGCGATACTGTTGTCGATTAGGTAAGTCAAACGCTCTGTTGTCAGTTGCGCGACACCCTCATCGCTAGTTATATCGGCCCGCACATTACCATAGAGATCGAGTTTGCCATTGGCACTGTCTAGCCGGCCAATCTTTGCGCTCAGCTGCAGCGGTTGACGAATAACGCCTTGCGACAAAAATTGTGGCTGCTCAAGCGTCAGGGTTGACTCGCCTTCGAAAAACTCGATCCGCGGTGAGCTAAGGCTAAATTGCTCGTTGCCCTGATCTGAAAAACGTCGGCTGGTGACTGCCGTCATATAACTGTCTGCTTGAGGGTTTTGTTCAAGCTGATTAAGTGGCTGGCGAATAAAGGATTCTGGAGGCGAGTCCCAGATCAGTAAAAAGCCGCCGATCATCAGTGCCAGCATCAAAGTCAGCAGGGCTTGTCGAATCATTGATAGGCCGCCACTAATTGGTCTAACTTACCCTGTGCGGCGAGTATCATTTCGGCGGCTTCACGAACCGCACCATTACCGCCACCGCGACGGGTCTGCCATTTCGCTTTATTGGCTACGGCGGCATTGCCATTGGCGACGGTGATGCCGAGGCCGACACGGTTGATAACAGCTAGATCTGGCAGGTCGTCGCCAATAAAGGCGATTTCATGTAGTTCTACGGGCATCGTTTCCAGTAGTTCATTGAGTGCGGTGAGTTTATCTTCCCGCCCCTGCACAATCGGTTGCATGCCCAGTTCATCGGCACGGCGCTGCAGCAGTTGCGATACCCGTCCGGTGATAATGCCCACCTCAACACCACCGCGCTGTAGCAACTTGATGCCGAGCCCATCCTGGATATCAAAGGCCTTTAATTCTTCGCCACTGTTGCCGTAATAGAGGCGGCCATCGGTCAGCACACCGTCGACATCGAGCAACAGTAGTTTAATTTGTTTGGCGGCTGCGATTACTGCACTGTCTATCTGACTCATTAACTGGTCCATTTGGTGATTCTCTAGACGACGCCGGCGCGCAAAATATCATGCATGTGCAGGACGCCGATAGGTGATTGATTTTCATCCTCAACAATCAGCGCAGTAATCGAGTCGTCTTCCATAATTTTAAGCGCTTGGGCGGCGAGAATCTCGCTATTGATGGTTTTTGGATTGGCGGACATTACCTCAGCCATGGTTGCGCTATTGATATCGACCTTGGCGTCGACAATACGGCGCAAATCGCCGTCGGTGAAAACGCCGAGCAATTTATTGTCATCGGTTACTACCGTGGTCATACCAAAACCCTTTTCGGTCATGACCAATAGCGCTTGATGGAGCGGTTGACTCGCCAGCACCCGCGGCACCTCGGCGTCTTTGTGCATAATATCGGCTGCCCGCAACAACAGCTTGCGACCGAGGGCGCCGCCGGGATGGGAAAAGGCAAAGTCTTCGGCGCTAAAGCCGCGTGACTCAAGCAGGGCAATTGCCAAGGCATCACCCATAGCCAGCGTAACTGTGGTGCTGGTTGTGGGAGCTAGATTAAGAGGGCAGGCTTCGCTGGCTACGCTGACATCGAGGTTGGCGAGTGCGGCGCTTGACAACACTGAGTCGGCATCGCCGGTCATGCTGATCAATGGAATGCCGAGGCGTTTGATCAGCGGCAGAATGGTAATCACTTCTGCGGTGCTGCCAGAATTTGAGATAGCAATTACGACATCATTTTTGGTGATCATGCCGAGGTCGCCGTGACTGGCTTCTCCCGGGTGAACAAAAAAGGATGGCGTGCCCGTACTGGCCAGGGTGGCAGCAATTTTATTGCCAATATGACCGGATTTGCCCATGCCAGTAACGATCACTCGCCCCTCGCAGGCAAGCATGGTCTTGCAGGCTATGACAAAATTGTCATCGAGGCGGTGCTGCAGTTGACCCACCGCATCGGCCTCCATCTGAAGGGTGCGTTTTGCCGAGGTAATAAAGTCTGTCGCGGTCATAGATTCATCGCTAGTTTTATGTTGCACGGCATTATAGAGGCAAATGTGCGGGCGGAGAACTGCAGTCTTGTCAGGCGCCGACAATGGCTGGCCACAGCAGCACATAATAGACAACATAACCGCTGAGTAATACCGCACCAAGATGCCGTGAAAGCACTGCCGCGGAGCCATTGCGTGAGGCTTTGTACAATGCCAAGGCAACCATCGCGACGAGTAATACCGTCATCGCCGCCAAGCTGATAAAGTCGCGACTAAACACCTCTGAGGTCAACGTCATCGGTGAGATAATACCTGCAGTTGTCATCACCAGCATCAGATTAAACAGGTTTGAACCGAAGACGTTGCCGATGGCAATATCGTGGTGACCGCGCAGGGCGCTGACAACCGAGGCGGCCAGTTCTGGCAGGCTGGTACCGATGGCGACGACGGTGAGTCCAATAATCAGTTCGCTGATGCCCATCGCTTGGGCGATGGTTTTTGCGCTCCACACGGTCACCTCAGCACTCGCCAGGAGAACCGCCAGCCCAACAATAAACCACAGGCTAGCAGCACCCATGGTGATGTCAGGAATCTCCTCGCCAGTGGCCAGTTCCTCTGGGCTGATATGGGTTTTCTTATATTTAACGGTAATAAATATCAGCGGGAAAATCAGTGAAAGCAAGATCAGACTTTCGCTGCGACCCAAATAGCCGTCATAGAGACAGAGTCCGGCAACCGCGGTGATAAAGAGCAGTACGACGCCTTCTTGAGTCAATAGGTGCTTTTGAACCGGGGTGGGTGCGATTAAAACTGTGACCCCAAGAACCAATCCAATATTCGCCATATTGGAACCTAGAGCGTTGCCAACGGCGAGCTCGGCGGCATGGTTGAGCGCAGCATTGACCGAGACCAGGATCTCCGGCGCGGAGGTGCCGATTGAGACGACAGTAAGACCAATAATTAGCGGTGAAATACCAAAGTTTCTGGCTGCGCCGGCACTCCCGGCAACAAATCGATCGGCTCCCCAGAGCAGTCCAAGAACACCAATAAACAGGCCTAAAATCGGTAGCAGCATTGCGCTCATAAATTCTCCAAATTACCACTTTGCCGGCGGCGGGTTCTGTTTCTTCACAAGATCGAGGATGGTATAGTGCTCGGCCAATATTGTCAGCAAACTTCCCGCAGATTAGTGCATCGTTTTTATCTGTACATGCGTAGAAGAGAGGTTGACATTGTATTCGCAAATGGAGTGGTTGGATGAGTAGGGTTTTTATGACTGGTATAAAGTGGTTTTTGGCTGTCGCGCTTGCCATAGGTGCGTCCGTGGTGACTGTGCCGTTGAGTAGTGCTGAGGACAGTGCTGACGATCCGTATCAGCAGATTGAACAGGTGACGGTTGAGTTGTTGGCGATTATTGCAAACTACCAGAACGGATATCCAGAGAATGAGAGAGCCTACTTCGACAGCTTAGATGAGCTGCTCTCTGACCACATTGATTTTAACTTTATCGCCCGCAATGTGATGGGCAGTTACGGCAAAATGGCCTCTGCTGAGCAACGCGTACGATTTGCTGAGACGTTTCGGTCGGGATTAGTGGAAACCTATGGACGCGGCCTGATTGGTTATGAAAATCAAAAGATCGTGCTGGTCAAAGCTGGAAAAGTTGATGCTGGGCAGCGTAAATTAACCGTAAGGCAGGAAATTCGTAGCGCCGACACGGTCTACCCGCTGGAATATAGCATGGCGCGAAAAAAGACCGGCGAGTGGATGGTGGTCAATGTGGTGATCAATGGCATCAATCTGGGTAAAACCTTCCGCAATCAGTTTGTGCAATCGGCGCAGCGCTCGGGTGGCAATATCGATCAAGTCATCAGCGGTTGGTCATCTGACAGTCTGTAACTTTAATGCGCGGACACCTGTGCCGCGACGACAAAAGAGTACCTTATGAATCCTGAAGATGTAAAAGTAATACTTGAAACAGCATTGCCTGATTGTCAGTTTCAGGTTGCCAGCGAGGGCAGTCATTTCAATATCACCGCCATTGGTGATGTGTTTGAAGGTAAGCGCCCAGTGCAGCGTCAGCAGCTTATTTACGCTGCTTTGAACGCCGAGATTTCCTCTGGCGCTATGCATGCGGTCAATATGAAAATTTTCACCCCTAGTGAATGGCAGGCCAACGCCTAAAGCGACTTAATGTCGTTTCTCTAAACAAGGTTGTTTGATGGACAAATTAATAATTCAAGGGGGCGGGCCGCTCAGCGGTGAAGTGTGGATCTCCGGTTCGAAAAATGCCGCGCTGCCCATATTGTCGGCTACGCTGCTCTCTGAGGGGCTGGCAACGGTCTCCAATCTGCCGCACCTGCAAGATATCACGACGACTATTGAGTTACTTGGCACCCTAGGTGTCACTGTCAGTATCGACGAAAAGCTACAACTGGAAGTGGATAACTCGACGCTTCACAGCCTGACTGCACCCTATGAATTGGTCCGAACCATGCGTGCATCGATTTTAGTGCTGGGGCCGCTGCTGACTAGGTACGGCGAGGCCAATGTGTCATTCCCAGGCGGTTGCGCGATTGGCAGTCGGCCTGTGGATCTGCATCTGCGTGGGCTTGAAGCCATGGGTGCGACCATTGAAATTGAGGACGGCTATATCAAAGCTCGCAGCAACGGCCGTCTGCAGGGATGCCATATTTTTATGGATATGGTCTCAGTGGGTGCCACGGAAAATTTAATGATGGCGGCGGTGCTGGCTGAGGGTCAAACAGTGATTGAGAATGCCGCCCGAGAGCCCGAGATAGTCGATCTGGCTGATTGCCTCAATGCCTGGGGTGCAGATATTGAAGGCGCGGGCTCTAATCGACTGGTAATTAATGGTGTTGAGAAAATTACTGGTGGCCACTTTAACGTCATGCCGGATCGTATTGAAACCGGCACCTACCTAGCGGCAGCGGTAGCCACGCGAGGCAAGGTTAAAGTAACACAGACAGATCCTTCATCACTTGAGGCGGTGTTGCTAAAACTGCAAGAGGCTGGTGCGATCATTACCCAGGGTGAAGATTGGATTGAACTGGATATGCAGGGTAAGCGACCCAAGGCAGTGAATATTAAAACTGCTCCCTATCCAGGTTTTCCCACCGATATGCAGGCTCAGGTAACGGCCATTAATGTGGTCGCTGAGGGAACTGGGGTGGTCACTGAAACCATTTTTGAGAACCGCCTAATGCAAATTCAGGAGCTCAATCGCATGGGTGCGACGATTACCGTCGAAGGTAATACCGCCGTGGTTACCGGCGTTGAACGGCTTAAGGCTGCGCCAGTGATGGCATCTGATCTGCGCGCTTCCGCTGCACTGGTCATAGCTGCTATGGTTGCTGACGGCGAGACGGTAGTGGAACGCATCTACCATATTGACCGCGGTTACGAATGTATTGAAGAAAAAATGCAGTTGCTCGGCGCAAAAATTAAGCGCGTGCCAGGCTGAAATGACGTAAGCATAACGGACAGTAAAAAGCAGATAGGATCATGACGCAGATAACCATCGCCCTGACCAAGGGACGTATACTGAAAGAGACATTGCCACTGTTGGCAAGCGCTGGAATTGTTCCCGCAGAGGACGTCTTTTCGAGCCGCAAGCTGGTGTTCCCGACCAATCGTGACAATGTCCGCTTAATTATTTTGCGCGGCTCCGATGTGGCGACCTACGTGCAGTTTGGTGCTGCGGATCTGGGGGTGGCGGGCAAAGATATGCTGCTTGAACACCAGGGCGACGGTTACTATGAGCCGCTTGATCTGGGTATCGCTCGCTGCAAGTTAATGACTGCTGTGCCGGTAGGTGCAACCCAGCAACAGAGTCGACTGCGGGTGGCGACCAAATACATTAATGTGGCGCGACAATATTATGCCCAGCAGGGCAGGCAAGCTGACCTGATCAAACTCTATGGTGCGATGGAACTGGCGCCGATACTGGACCTGGCTCAGGAGATTGTCGATATCGTCGACACCGGTAACACACTGAGAGCCAATGGACTTGAAGCGCGAGACGAGATCGCTGAGATCAGTTCACGGTTGATTGTTAATAAAGCGGCGATGAAAACCAAATTTACCGAGGTTCAGGCGATTGTCGATGCGCTAAAAGAGGCGGTGGGGAGCAGTGTATGACAGCCCCTAATACGGACAATGGTGGTGCCGACAACAGCACCGTCAACTGTGCGATCAGAACGCTCTGCACCCGCGACGCTGATTTTACTCAAACGCTGGATGATCTGATCGCCTGGGACATGGTCTCAGATAGCGATGTTGAAGCTGCGGTAACAGCGATTTTACGCCAGGTAAAGACTCAAGGTGATGATGCATTGATCGCCTTGACCAATCGCTTTGATCGCCGTCAGGTCGACAATATCGAGCAGTTGATAATTGGACAGGAAAAACTGCAGCAGGCGCTTGAGACTATTGATATTGAGACTCGGCGTGCCCTCGAGGTGGCTGCAGATCGCATTCGTGACTATCACAACCACCAACAGCAGTCCTCCTGGCAGTATCAAGAAGCAGATGGCACCGTTCTCGGGCAACAGATTACGCCCCTAGATCGAGTGGGCATCTATGTGCCTGGTGGCAAAGCCAGCTATCCCTCATCGGTGTTAATGAACTGTATTCCGGCGCGAGTTGCCGGAGTAGGTGAAGTCATTATGATGGTGCCGGCGCCAGACGGTGAACTCAGCCCGATGGTATTAGCGGCCGCGGCTATCGCTGGTGTGGATCAAGTTTTTTCCATTGGTGGCGCGCAGGCGATCGCGGCGCTCGCCTATGGCACTGAGACGGTCCCCAAAGTGGACAAAATCGTCGGTCCGGGCAATATCTATGTCGCCACTGCCAAGCGCATGGTGTTCGGTCTGGTGGGTTTGGATATGGTCGCTGGACCAAGTGAAATTCTGGTGGTCTGCGATGGCGACACTGATCCCGATTGGATCGCTATGGATCTGTTTTCGCAAGCTGAGCACGATGAAGATGCGCAGGCGATCTTTATTTCCTGGGATGCAGACTATATTGCTGCGGTGCACAACAGCATGACGAAACTGTTACCAGAGATGGCGCGCAGTGAGATTATTGGTCAGTCTCTGGCGCGTCGCGGAGCGCTGATTGAAGTGCGCGATGCCAGTGAGGCGGTTGAATTAATTAATCGTATTGCCCCAGAGCACCTTGAGTTATCCGTTGCTGATCCAGAGGCCTGGTTGCCGAAAATTCGTCATGCCGGAGCTATTTTTATGGGTCGTCATACCGCGGAAGCGCTCGGCGATTACTGTGCCGGTCCCAATCATGTGTTGCCGACCTCTGCGACGGCGCGATTTTCCTCGCCACTGGGTGTCTATGACTTCCAAAAGCGCAGTTCGCTGATTTTCTGTTCCGAACAGGGAGCCTCTGAATTGGGCAAAGTGGCTTCGGTACTGGGTCGCGGTGAGTCGTTGACGGCCCACGCGCGCTCTGCCGAATATCGAATACGCGACTAATATAAAGAGGCTCAGACGAGAGACTAATATGAGCAAGTACTGGAGTGATTTTGTCGGCACGCTCGATCCCTATACACCGGGAGAGCAGCCGGCAAATACCAATCTCACCAAGCTGAATACCAACGAAAATCCCTATCCTCCTTCGCCTGCGGTGATGGAGGCGATGCGTTGTGCGGTGAATGATGACTTGCGGCTCTATCCGCCACCCAATGCAGACCTGTTAAAACAGACGATTGCCGATTACTTCCAGCTGACACCAGCTCAGGTGTTTGTTGGCAATGGCTCTGATGAAGTCTTAGCGCATGTCTTTAACGGACTGTTTCGTCAGGCCCAACCGATTCTGTTTCCCGATATCAGTTACAGTTTCTATCCAGTCTATTGCGGCCTCTATGCGATAGAATTTAACAAAATACCATTGGCGGAGGATTTCACTCTTAATCTCGACGATTATCGGCGCGCCAATGGTGGGATTATTTTCCCTAACCCCAATGCGCCGACCGGGCGCCTACTTGCGCTGGACGCCATCGAATCGCTGCTGCAAGAGAACAGTGACTCTGTGGTGGTGGTTGATGAAGCCTATATCGACTTTGCTGACGCCAACGCCAGCGCCGTCAGCTTGATTGATCAGTATGACAACCTATTGGTTGTGCAGACTATGTCTAAGTCGCGCGCACTGGCTGGTTTGAGAATTGGCTATGCGCTGGGTTCTGCGCACTTGGTTGAAGGCTTGGAGCGAATTAAGAATAGTTTTAATTCCTATCCTCTGGGTCATGTGCAGCTAGCTGCTGCGGTCGCGTCTTTTAACGATCGCGACTACTTCGAGGCGACGCGCAAACAGGTTATCAGTAGCCGTGAACTATTAGTTGATCAGCTTGAGACGCTGGGATTTGAAGTGCTTCCCTCTGCGGCGAATTTTGTTTTTGCCCGTCACGGCGCCTATCTGGGTGCCGATCTCACCCGCTCATTGCGCGAGCAGAATATTATTATTCGCCACTTTAATAAGCCGCGGATCGACGAGTTTTTGCGTATCACGGTGGGTACACCGGAGCAGAATCAGCAGTTAATTGCAGCGCTCACTGAGCTGGTTGGTTAGCCGCAACTACAGCGGGCTGGTGGGGCGAATGCCGGCGACTGCGGTGACGGTAAAGGTTTTTCCCTGGCGCCAGATCTCTAGCTCAATCGGCGCGCCCGGTGTCACGTCGGCGATCTGACTGATGCTGGTTTGGCGGTCAGTGACCGCTTCACCATTAATCGTCACCACGACATCACTGGGCTGTATGCCGACCAGATAGGCCGGGCTGCCATTGTAAATTGCCCGAACTAGCAGGCCGTGGGAGAGCGGTAAATTTAAGCGCTCGGCAATAGGTGGCGTGAGTGGAAAGGCATCCATACCCAGCCAGCCGCGAACCACATAGCCATAGCTGATGATGTCATTTAATACTTTCTCCGCCGTATCTGCTGGAATCGCGAAGCCAATGCCAGCCGAGCCAGCCTGGTTGAGTATTGCCGTGTTGATGCCGAGCAAGTTGCCATAACTATCTACCAGTGCTCCACCCGAGTTCCCCGGATTGATATCGGCATCGGTTTGAATAAAGTTTTCAAAGGTATTTAGCCCCAGACCATTGCGGCCGGTGGCACTGACAATCCCTTGAGTCACGGTCTGACCGACCCCGTAAGGGTTGCCAATCGCCAGGACCACATCACCAATTTTAGCCTGCGCCGGTTCGCCTACAGAGATCGGTTGGAGATTCTCAGCGTCTATTTTTAATACCGCCAGATCGGTTTCCGGATCTTTGCCGACGACAATTGCAGGAGCTTCGCGGCCGTCATAGAGCAACACTAGAATCTGGTCCGCACCGTCAATAACATGGTTATTGGTGAGCATAAAGCCATCTTCCTGCATGATGACACCGGAGCCGAGTGAAGACTGGATGCGCTGCTGTTGGTTATTAAATAGGCGCCTAAAATAGGGATCGTCAAGCAGTGGGTGGTTGGATGGCTTAGTTGTTTTGCGCGTATAGATATTGACCACGGAGGGCGCTGCACGTTTTACCGCTTGGGAATAGGAGACTGGTCCAGTCCACTCGTTGCCTTGCGCGCGACGATCGAGATCCATTGATGACGTTTCAGTGTCGCTGTGTTGCTGGCGAAAATCGGGGAAAATCACGAGTAGCAACGCAGCGACGCACAGGCCAACCAAGATCGGTTTGCCGATGTAACTGATAACAAAGTTCACTGTGCGGTTAGTTGTCACGCCTGATTCTCTATCTCTAATGGGGGTCGCGCTGGCCTTGGCTGGCGCCCTAAATTATGGCACAAAAGCGCAACAACTCAGCGTAATAAGTTAGATAAGCGTGGATCTGGGGTCTTTGACTTGCGGTAAACAAGCACCATATGGCCGACAGATTGCACCAGTGTTGCATCGTGTGTCGTGAGAATAGTCTCGGTCAGCGCTTTTTTTGCATCGCGATCATCCGCTACCAATTTAATCTTAATTAATTCGTGGTCTGTTAGCGCTCGCGCGATCTCATTGTTGACGTTTTCACTGAGACCATTGCTGGCCACTGTCACCACAGGTTTAAGATTATGGCCTAATCGGCGTAAATGTTTTTTATCCGCATTGGAACTTGTCATAATGGCTGACTCACTTATAAGGTCGTCCATTCTAGCGAAAACCACACCATGGCGAAATCGAAAAATCGTAGTTGGATAAAACAACATGTTAATGATCCCTATGTGATGCAGTCACAAAAGGATGGCTATCGCTCGCGCGCAAGTTATAAATTACTCGAGATTATCGGCAAGGACCGTTTGATCCGTCCTGGCATGACGGTCGTAGATTTAGGGTCAGCGCCTGGTGGCTGGTCGCAGGTGGCGATGGAGCTGGTTGGCCATGAGGGGCGAGTGCATGCGATCGATCTGCTGCCGATGGATGGTATCGCCGGCGTTGACTTTATTCTCGGCGACTTTACCGACGAGCCAATATTGCAGGAGCTCTTAGCGCTGGTCGACAATCGCCCCGTTGACCTTGTAATTTCTGATATGGCCCCCAACTTAACAGGCAGCAAAGCGGTTGATCAGCCAACCAGTATTTATTTAGTTGAGCTGGCTGTCGATTTGGCCTGTCAGGTAATGAAACCCGAAGGCGTTTTTATTGCCAAACTATTTCAGGGCGAGGGGTTCGATGAGTTTGTGCGACATGCCAGAACATTGTTTAATGCAGTAAGTATGCGTAAACCCGACGCCTCGAGAGCTAAATCTCGGGAAGTTTACATGGTTGCCAAGGGCTTAAAGGCCTGATTAAGAGGATATTAACTTGAACGATTTGGTGAAAAATGTGGTTGTTTGGCTGGTTCTGGCCGCCATTCTTATGTCTGTTTTTAACAGCTTCACACCACAGCAGGTAGATAATGAAATTGTCTACTCGGACTTCGTTATCGAAGTGCAAAATGAGCGCGTATCCAGCGTCGCCATTGACGGTTTGATTATTGAAGGTGTGCGTCTCGATGGCTCAAGCTTCAAGACTGTGCGACCCAACGTTCAGGATCCTGGTTTGATGGACGATCTGCTTAACCACAATGTCAAAGTGGTCGGCAAGGAGCCCGAAACACCCAGCCTGCTGTCGCAGCTGCTGGTTGCAGCGTTTCCGATTTTGCTGATTCTCGCCATCTTTGTCTTCTTTATGCGTCAAATGCAGGGCGGTGGCGGTGGCAAGGGCGGCCCGATGAGCTTTGGTAAGAGTAAAGCCAAGCTGCTTAATAGCGATCAGATTAATACCACCTTTGCCGATGTGGCCGGTGTCGATGAAGCCAAAGAAGATGTCAGCGAACTGGTCGAGTTCCTCAGTGACCCGACTAAATTCCAGCGCTTGGGCGGGCGCATTCCCAAAGGCGTATTGATGGTCGGCCCGCCCGGCACAGGTAAAACTCTGCTGGCCAAGGCGATTGCC
Source organism: Porticoccaceae bacterium (assembly GCA_017858135.1). GTDB lineage: Bacteria > Pseudomonadota > Gammaproteobacteria > Pseudomonadales > Porticoccaceae > HTCC2207. The sequence continues at coordinate 18,300 of JAFMBY010000034.1, forward strand.
GGCGAAGCTAAGGTGCCTTTCTTCTCTATTTCAGGCTCTGACTTTGTTGAGATGTTTGTCGGTGTTGGTGCATCGCGAGTACGCGACATGTTTGAACAGGCTAAGAAGCAAGCGCCCTGTATTATCTTTATCGATGAAATCGATGCTGTAGGCCGTCATCGCGGCGGTGGCTATGGTGGTGGCAACGATGAGCGCGAGCAGACTTTAAACCAATTGTTGGTCGAGATGGATGGTTTTGAAGGCAATGAAGGCGTGATTGTGATTGCTGCTACCAACCGACCAGATGTGTTGGATAAAGCGCTGTTAAGACCAGGCCGATTTGATCGACAGGTCTATGTCAGCCTGCCGGATATTCGCGGTCGCGAACAGATTCTTAAAGTTCATGGTCGCAAGGTGCCGATTGATGAGAGTGTCGAGCTGAGTGTGATTGCTCGTGGCACCCCCGGTTTCTCTGGTGCCGACTTGGCCAATCTGGTCAATGAAGCCGCCTTGTTTGCCGCTCGCGGCAGCCGGCGTGTGGTGGGTATGGAAGAGTTCGAAAAAGCCCGTGACAAAATTATGATGGGTGCGGAGCGTCGCTCCATGGTTATGTCTGACAAAGAAAAAGCCAATACTGCCTACCATGAAGCGGGTCATGCGATTATTGGCCGTCTAGTGCCAGAGCACGATCCGGTGCACAAGGTAACGATTATTCCGCGTGGTCGCGCATTGGGTGTGACTCAGTATCTGCCAGAAGAAGATCGATACAGTATGAGTCGCCGCCAGTTATTCAGTCAGCTCTGCAGTCTGTTTGGCGGACGTATTGCTGAGGAACTAGTGGGTGGTTTGGATGCGGTGACCACTGGTGCCTCCAATGATATTGAACGAGCGACGCAGATGGCGCGCAATATGGTCACCAAGTGGGGCTTGACCGAAAAGATGGGTCCGGTGCTCTATGGCGAAGATGAATCTCAACAGCCGGGAAGTGGAAACGCGCATTATTCTGAAGATACCTCTCGCGAGATCGACCAAGAGGTGCGCATGATTCTGGATGATGCCTACAGTCAGGCGAAGAAATTACTGGACGATAACCGCGATATTCTCGAGGCTATGAAAGAGGCGCTGATGGAATATGAAACCATTGACGCCGATCAGGTCGATGATCTGATGCATAGACGCAAAGTGCGTCCGCCGCACCAGTGGGACGACCATGATTCTGATAACGGCGCAGGCAATCAGTCTGCTGAGTCAGACAAGTCGGCTGCAGAAGGCCCAATTGGTGGACCGGTAGAAGAACTCTAACTCGACTAAGTAGGATTAGCCCCGCTGTCAGATTGGTTGCGGGGCTTTTTACTTTATATGCATGCAATGACTCTAACCTGTGGCGGCAAGCTGCTCGATCTCTCGCGTCCCGCCGTGATGGGTATCCTCAATATTACCCCCGACTCGTTTTCTGACGGTGGCCAACTCTACTTGGGCGAAAAAATCGACCTGGATAAAACCCTGTATACCGTGGAGTCGATGTTGGCGAGTGGGGCCGATATTATCGATATTGGTGGAGAGTCGACTCGCCCCGGCGCATCGCCAGTTTCTGTTGAGCAGGAACTGGATCGGGTTATTCCGGTTCTACAGGCGATTAAGGCGAGGTTTGATGCGCTGATTTCTGTCGATACCAGTACCGCACAGGTGATTAAAGACGCAGCGAGCAACGGGGCTAATCTCATTAATGATGTGCGTGCATTGCAGCGAGAGGGCGCTCTCGAGGCGGCTGCGGCAAGTGGCTTGCCGGTCTGTTTGATGCATATGCAGAATCAGCCGGATACCATGCAGCGCAACCCTGTTTACACCGATGTGGTCACTGAGGTGCTGACGTTTTTGCAGCAGCGCAAGCAAGCCTGTCAGGCGGCAGGTATCGCCAGTGAACAGATACTGCTGGATCCTGGATTTGGTTTTGGTAAAACCCTGCAGCACAATCTCGCCCTTTTTCATGCGCTAGATCGATTTGTCGACACGGGTCATAGCCTGTTGTTGGGTGTGTCGCGCAAGAGCATGATTGGCCAACTGCTCGGTTCGAATGTTGATGAACGGCTGATCGGAAGTGTTACCATGGCGCTGTTAATGGCTCAGTCAGCTGTTCAGCGACGAGCTCAGATGGATGGTCAGAGTGGCATAATACTGCGTGTTCACGATGTGCTGGAGACGGTTCAAGCGCTGACCATCTGGCACAGAACAATGGAATTTAAGTAAGAGATAAAAAATCTATGACAAGAAAGTATTTTGGTACCGACGGTATTCGCGGGCGTGTAGGTGAAGCGCCTATCACAGCCGATTTTTTTCTCAAACTGGGCTGGGCAGCTGGCACAGTCCTGACCCGCAATGCGGTGGGTAAAAAGCGCGTGCTGATCGGCAAGGATACGAGGGTCTCTGGTTATATGTTTGAGTCCGCGCTCGAGGCCGGATTGATCGCCGCTGGAGTTGATGTCGATATGCTCGGGCCAATGCCGACTCCCGCCATTGCCTACTTAACGCGAACGTTTCGCGCTGCAGCTGGCATCGTTATCAGCGCGTCGCACAATCCGGTAGAAGATAATGGCATCAAATTTTTCGCCGCCGATGGCTACAAATTGCCCGACGACGTGGAGCTAGAGATTGAAGCATTACTTGACCAGACACTAATTACCAACGGCTCTAACCACCTTGGTAAAGCGCGGCGTATCAGCGATGCAGCGGGTCGCTATGTTGAATTCTGTAAAGGCAGCCTGCCTTCCGGCTTCTCTCTATCTGGCATGAAGGTGGTGTTGGATTGCGCTAATGGCGCAACCTATGACGTGGCGCCAAAAGTCTTTAAAGAGCTCGGTGCATTGACCACCACCATGGGCAATCAGCCCAATGGTTTTAATATCAATGATCAGTGTGGTTCCACTCATACTGCCGCACTCGCTGCTGCGGTGCTGGACGAACAGGCCGATCTGGGTATTGCCTTTGACGGCGACGGCGACCGCGTGTTGTTTATCGACGGTCAGGGTGACCTGGTTGATGGCGACGAATTACTATTTATTATTGCTCAGCACCGACAGAGTTATCAGGGCGGCTGTAACGGTGTTGCAGGAACGCAAATGAGTAATCTAGGTCTAGAGTTGGCCTTGGCAGAGCTACAAATTCCTTTTACCCGCACCAAAGTAGGGGACCGCTATGTGGTCGAAGCGATGAAGGAGAACAACTGGCACCTCGGTGGTGAGAGTTCTGGACATGTTTTGTGTAGCGACCTCAACACCACGGGCGATGGCATCGTCTCGGCACTTCAGGTACTCAGAGCCATAATGGACAGTGGTAAATCGCTGCGGGAATTAAAGTCTGGCATGAGTAAACTACCGCAATTAATGATCAATGTGCGTCTGGCGAAGAAGATTGATATCAGCAGCGATGACGTAATCAATCGTGCCATTGCTGATGCGGAAGCAAAACTTGCCGGTCGTGGTCGCGTCTTATTGCGACCGTCAGGAACCGAGCCATTAATTCGAGTAATGGTCGAGGGTGAAGATCGTGCATTGGTTGAGCAACTCGCGGTTGCAATTGCGGAAACCGTAAAACAGCGTGTAGAGACAGCGAAAAGCTGATTTGCTTATTGTATCTTAGCCTGCACTCGGGTAGGATTTGCGCCCTTTTGCGGCACTGCTCTGAAGGGAGTTATCAGGATGTGTAAAGCACTGGTTGCGGGCAATTGGAAAATGCATGGCACGACTGGATCAGCTGTGAGCTTAGCGTCTCAGCTTAATCAGGATTGGGCCCAAAACAATGCCGCGGAGATGATTATCTTTCCGCCCTTTGTGCATATTTCTGCGGTGCGAAGCGTTATTGGTGAAGGGGCGATTAGCATCGGCGCGCAGAATATCTCCCAGTATTCCGATGGAGCTTACACTGGCGAAGTGTCTGCTGAGATGTTGTTAGATCAAGGCTGTAAGTATGTTTTGGTTGGCCATTCAGAGCGCCGCGCGGTAATGGGTGAGAGCGACCAAATGGTTGCCAAAAAATTTAAAGTAGCACAGGATTCCGGCTTGACGCCGATTCTCTGTGTTGGAGAGTCGCTAAAGCAGCGTCAACAGGGCGAGACCGTTGCGGTAGTCAGCGCGCAGATTGACGCGGTGATTGAGCTTGTAGGTTTGTCTAATGTCTGTCGCGCAGTGATTGCCTATGAGCCGGTTTGGGCTATCGGTACCGGTGAGACAGCTAGCCCGCAGCAGGCACAGCAGGTGCACCATGCTATTCGTGCGCAGCTGGGTGAGGCAGGACGGTCGACTACCCTGCTCTATGGTGGCAGCGTCAAGGCGAGCAACGCAGCAGAGTTATTTGCACAACCAGATATCAATGGTGGACTGGTTGGAGGGGCCTCTTTAGAGGCAGATGAATTTTTGAATATTGCAAAATTGATAGAAGCGTAATCATGGAAAATTTTATTTTAATATTTCACTTTCTGATCGCCGTATTTCTGATTGGCCTGATTTTACTTCAGCAAGGTAAAGGCGCAGAAGCCGGCGCCTCTTTTGGCTCTGGCGCCTCGCAGACAGTGTTTGGCAGTGGCGGCAGCTGGAATTTTTTCAGCCGCATGACCGCGATTTTATCGACTATCTTCTTTGTGACCAGCGTCAGCTTGGCTGTCATTGCTAAGAACAAAACAGTTGTGGATATGGATCTATTGCCTGAACTAGAAGTTATTCCGTTCGAGTCTGCAGTCGAGACAGATATTCCAGCAATGGAAAGTCGCTCAGAGGAATCCTCTGAAATACCTCAGTAGTAAAACGGTTGAGAAATGCCCAAGTGTCGCGATAGGCAGGACGCCGGTAGCGACCACGCTTAGCGTGTTGCTGATGTTGGCACTAAAGCAGTTAAGTGTAGAGAGTTAAAATGTTACATGCCCAAGTGGTGGTAATGTTTTGCTCCTGCAAACATTACATTTCCGCCATCCATGGCGGTCGAATTGGTAGACGACGGGCAGGAGCCCAAGTGTCGCGATAGGCAGGACGCCGGTAGCGACCACGCTTAGCGTGTTGCT
>JAFMBY010000128.1 GCA_017858135.1 Porticoccaceae bacterium
TTATTGCTGTTCGATTAATGGCTGCTCAGATAACGGCTCATCTTGTGGAGCGTCGATCTCCAGCGCTGTGCCGGAACCTAACAAGACACCAATCCAGCGCGTCTCGTCCTGACTTTCAAGCGCAATTTTTATCATTATTGTCAGCGGGATCGAGAGCAACATGCCCACTGGACCCAGCACCCAACCCCAGAGAACCAAGGAGACAAACACCACCAGTGGCGAGAGATTCAAGCCTTTACCCATCCAGCGCGGTTCAACCGCATTGCCCATCACCAAGTTGACCACAACGAACCCGGCAAGGGTCAGGCCAGCGGGAAATACTCCCAACTGAACAGTGGCCAGCAGCACTGCTGGCACCGCGGCGATAAACGAGCCCACGGTGGGAACAAAGTTGAGCAGAAAGGCAATTAGTCCCCAGAGCACGGCGTAGTCCACACCCAGAATAGTGAGCCAGATAAAGATCAGTATGCCGGTGATTAAGCTGATCGCGGTTTTAATGGCGAGGTAATTGTGCACGCTTTCTGAAAACCGATTTAGCCACTCTTCGGAGACGTCTTTACCTCGTGCCAGACGCAGCTTTTCACCAAAGCCGATATTTTCCGTCAAGATAAAAATCACCGTAAGCAGAATCATCACGGCATTGGTCATAACACTGCCGAAGGAGGCCAATGTGCTGCCAGCAAAGGACATCACCACACTGGGGTCAAAACTGTCTTGCCACTGCTGCGGATCAATCTCGATGCCACGCTGACTCAGCCAAGACTGTACCTGATAACTCATCGCTGAGAGTTTGTCGGAGTACACCGGGATGTCCTGCCGGAAGTTGTCCACCGAGGAACCCACTACGGCGGTGAGTACTAAACCCACCAGGAGAATTAAAATCACAATTATCAAGATGGCAATGCCACCCGGAATACCGCGTTTTTTCAGCCAACCGAGCAGCGGCGAGACGATCATGGCAATAAACATCGCCAATAGAAAAGGCACTAACAGTTCACCTGCCATTTTCAGGCCAGTTACCACCACCACAAAGGCGGCGCCAACGACTAAAAACCGTGCAATGGGAGAGGTTTTTTCAATCATGGTAATGCTCCGTGTGTGGCAGTAATTCGCTATTGATACGCTTTAGAATGGCCGCTAACTCGGCGCGCCCGTCAGACGAAAAATGTACTCGCCCGTCACGCACGTGCATATCGTGCTCGGCTAACATAGCACATTGAACACGAATGTCATCCAGCTGTAGATTATGACGGATTGGCATGCCAATAAATACATCCCAATCGGCCTCGGTCGCCTGCTGGTTGAGGACCGACTCGAGCAAGACTTTGACATTGACCGCTTCAATTCGATAGATCGGCAAGCCGACATAACGAAATACCAGCAGGGCGATCAATATCAGGGCAAAAGACAGTGCCAAGGTAATCAGAAATTCCATGGCGTCAGCTTATGCAAGAGTTAGGCAAAGAACAATAATTTGATGGCCATCAGTAGCGTAACAATGGTGATGATCGGCTGCACTAATCCGCTGCCACGCTGCATAACCAGATTGGATCCCATGCGCGCGCCAACCATCTGCGCGATAGCCATGGCGATTGCCAGCCCCCAAATCACATGACCACCGGCGATAAAAATAATCGCTGAGGTACCATTGACCACCAAGATCATCAGTTTAGTTTCGGCGGTGGCGGTAACCAGATTGCGCGCCACTAACCAGACCAGTAAAAACGGAAATATCGAGCCCATGGCTGGACCAAAGAAGCCACCGTAAAAACCCATACCCAGTCCAGCCGTGCAGGCAAACCAGCCCTGACTGAGTTTCGGCTGCGGGTTTGCTGCGGCTATTTTCGGCAGGGTTAAAAAGTAGATCGCGATGGCGATCAACAAAAACGGGATCAGTTTTAATAGAATCTCACTCTCGAGCTGCTGTACGGCAAAGGTGCCAATGACTGAACCGACAAAGCCCATCAGCAGCACAGGAAGCAGAGGCCTGATGGCGATATGGCCGTGGCGAAAAAAATTCCATGCCGATGACAGTGTGCCGATCGAGCTCTGCAATTTATTCGTGGCGAGGGCGTTAAGCGGCGGCAGCCCCGCCCATAAGAGGGCCGGCAGCGTCAGGATGCCACCGGAGCCGGCAATTGATGAAATAAGCCCGGCAAAGAAGGCTACCGCGACTAAGATGCTCTGCGTAACAACTGATAAATCCATTTAAAAAATTTCACCCCTTCACAGCCACCTAAAATTGATCTGGATATTTAGCCTCGTAGCGACGATAAAATGCCTGCAGCGTTGCAATATCCGCATCGTAATCACCGGTCGGTTCAAACAGCTGATCAAGCACAATGCGCTTGCCCGGAAAATCCAGACCGATAATAAAAATCTTACAGTCAATCGCTTCAGCAATACGCAAAAATCCAGTTTTCCATGTCTCGACTTTTTTGCGTGTTCCCTCGGGCGCCAGCCCAATAACAATACCCTTATCCTTTTCCACTAAACGCGCGACATTATCCACTATGGATTCCGGTTTGCTACGATTAACCGGAATGCCACCTAGCCACTCCATAAACCAGGTCACACCGGGCTTAAAAATAGTGTGTTTGCCGAGCCAGCGAAGCTTTATATTAAGCGCGAGGATCGCCGCCATGGCATAGACAAAATCCCAGTTGGAGGTGTGCGGTGCGCCGATAATGAGTATGCGCTCAAGGTTGGGAATCTCGCCCTCCACTCGCCAGCCAAGAACGCGCAATATCGTCCGGCCAAACCACATGGCAAAGGCCGAGCGATTAGCACGCAGATGCACGGGCGTCATGTCCTGACTAACGATTACTGGTTTACTGCTCATAGCTATGCCTCTTTAATCTTATTATTTTTGCAGGTATTGCTGATTAGTGTTCTCGAGTTGCTCGAAAGGCGATATCCGGATAGCGCTCTTCGGTCAATGATAAATTGACTCTGGTGGGTGCCAGGTAGGTTAAATGACCACCGCCGTCGAGCGCTAAATTGTCCTGGGTTTTATTTTTAAATGACTCCAGTGCCTTGTTGTCGCTGCACTCAGTCCAGCGCGCCGAGTGGACGTTGACCGGCTCATAAATTGCTTCCACCCCGTACTCTTCACGCAGCCGATAGGCCACCACATCAAACTGCAACTGACCCACCGCGCCGACAATAATATCGTTATTGCGGAAGGGGAAGAACACCTGTGTGCTGCCCTCTTCCGAGAGTTGGCGAATGCCATTCTGCAGTTGCTTGGTTCTCAGCGGATCTTTCAGCCGAATGCGCTTAAACAATTCAGGTGCAAAGTGAGGGATGCCGCTAAACTTTAAATCTTCACCCTCAGTGAAGGCATCGCCAATCTGGATCGAACCATGATTGTGCAATCCAATAATATCGCCCGCCTGCGCCTCCTCAAGAGAAATGCGCTCGCCCGCTTTAAAACTAAAGGCATCGGCAATACGCACCGATTTCCCGGTGCGCACATGTTTCATCTTCATGCCTTTGTTGTACTTGCCCGAACAGATACGCAAAAAAGCGATGCGATCGCGGTGCTTGGGATCCATGTTGGCCTGAATTTTAAACACAAAACCACTAAAGGCTTTTTCTTCAGCGGTGACCTCGCGCTTGTCGGTGCTGCGCGGTTGAGGTGTCGGCGCCCAGCGCACAAAATCATCGAGCATTTCACGGACACCAAAGTTACCCAGAGCAGTACCGAAAAATACTGGCGTCATGCGACCGGCGAGAAACTCATCCATTTCAAATAGATTGGTTGCGCCCTTAACCAGCTCAAGTTCCTCCAGTACATCGTCCGCATAATCGCCCAATGCCTCACGGGCTTCTACAGAGTCCAGGCCTTTAATCTGAATATCATCCATCAGAGTGTGACCCTTGCCCTGAATATAAACATGAATAGTATCGGTGTAGAGGTTGTAGACACCGCGAAAGCCACGACCCATACCAATTGGCCAATTAATCGGCGCTGCTCTAATCTTCAAGACACTTTCGATCTCATCTAGCAGCTCAATAGGATCGCGAATCTCGCGGTCCATCTTGTTAACAAAGGCGAAGATCGGCGTGTCTCGCAGGCGGCAGACATCCATCAACTTAATGGTGCGATCTTCCACACCCTTGGCGCCGTCAATCACCATGAGCGATGAATCGACTGCTGTCAGTGTCCGGTAGGTGTCCTCAGAAAAATCTTCGTGACCGGGGGTGTCGAGCAGATTGACCATGCAATCGTGATAGGGAAATTGCATCACCGACGAGGTCACCGAAATGCCACGCTCTTTTTCCATCGCCATCCAGTCGGACGTGGCATGGCGGTCGCTCTTGCGACCCTTGACTGTGCCCGCCACCTGAATCAGATTGCCGAGCAGCAACAGCTTTTCGGTGATCGTGGTCTTGCCCGCATCCGGGTG
>JAFMBY010000129.1 GCA_017858135.1 Porticoccaceae bacterium
ACTCGAAATAGCACCGATCTTTTGCAGAGCAAAGGTGCAGGCCAACATTTCGATACGATTTTCCATCATCACCGAAACGCAATCGCCGCGCTTGACACCACGGGCCATTAAGGCGTGAGCAAACTGATTGGTGAGGGCATTAAACTCGCCCCAGGTTAGCTCTCTGCCCTCAAATATAATCATGCTGCGGTCAGTATATTTAGCCACGGTACCCTCTAGCACAGTGGCCATTGAAACCGTATCTTCATTGCTCGTCGGCTTGACCGCCAAGACCGGCATAAGCTTGAGAAACTCTTTAGTGACGCGGAAAAATTCTTTGATTTCAAACATAAAAATGCAACCTGTTATGGTTTGGTGCTGGCGCTGTCATTAAGCCAAGCCGGCGATTTTTTTCATTAGCTTGTTCATGCCACCGATCCAGCGATCATAGTTACTGGTCTTGTTGCGCATATAGTCGAGCACAATAGGGTGCGGCAAAATCATAAAGGTCTCACTGCGCAGCCCCTCGACAACGGTGTCACAAAGCTCTTCTGGCTCAATCATGCCATTACTCGCGGCCGCCGCCGTAGCATCGTTATCATTGTCTGTCATCGGCGTGCGAACAGCCTGCGGGCAGAGCATCGACACTTTGATGCCCTGATGCTGGTGATGAATCGCCAACCACTCGCCAAAGCCCACCGCGGCATGTTTGGTAACGCCGTAAGCAGCCCCACCAATCTGATTTAACAACCCAGCTGCAGAAGAGGTATTGAGAAAATAACCACCACCTCGTGAAATCATTCGCGGTAGCAAATGACGCGAGGCATAAACATGTGACATCACATTGATATCCCAGCTCATCTGCCACTCTTTATTTGCAGAGTTGATACTTTCGGCCATGCCGACACCGGCATTGGAACAGAACAGGTCAATGGGGCCAATAGTGTCTTCAGTTGCTTCGATGACACGCTGGATATCCTCTTCCTTGGAGACATCAGCACTCATGGCAACGCCGCCGATCAGCTCTGCGGTGGCCTCTGCGCCGTCAATATTAATATCCACTGCGACGACCTGCTTGGCACCCTCGGCTTTAAAGCGAATCGCCATCGCCCTGCCAATTCCACTGGCTGCGCCAGTGACAACGATAATCTTGTCTTTCAATTCCAAGCTATTTCCCCTCTGCTGGCAGCGAGTTTACTGCCAGCCTACTATCTAATTATTGTTGTAATCGTTGCTACGCCGCCTTCACCAAACCATTTAATAATTTCACTACAACGTCTATAGCCGCTTTCTTACTAAGACCCTGATAATCGCGAAGACGATTCCAAAACTCAAACGAGGCGATGCCGTCCACCGCTTCGCGAGTACTGCTATCAAGCGCGGCCAACTCCGGCAACCAATCCTCAAGATTTTTTCGCAGCCCGCGCTGATAGCGCCCATAGTTTTTGCGCAAGGTGGTATAACGCCAGCGTTGCGCCTGTGTCGAGAGCATTACATTGCCATGCAGCTCATACCCCTTGGCGCGGTGTTCAACCATATGTAGGATTCGCTCCTCGATACCACCCTGCCGGTCACCACCCAAAAAGTCGTCTTCATAGCGTGCGCGGCGAGTTTCATCGGCCATGATGAAAATGCTCTCCATATCCTCAAAATGACGGAACACGCTGCGAATACCGACACCGGCGCGATCAGAAATCTGCTGCGCGGTGGGGATCAAAATACCCTCGCCGATCATTTCCAGTATGGCTTCAATAATTGCCTGCTTACTGCGCTCACTGCGCTGGCGGCGCCCATCAGGGGCTGCGTTTGTCGATACTGTGGTCATAATATTCTCACTGCTAATGTCCGATTAACACCTAGTCTGCCCACCCGACGTCAAGACGACCGATAATCAGAGTAAGGCGCTCAGAGTAAAGCGCATAGTATATGTCATTATTCTGCTGACGCTAAGTCACACACCAGACAGACTACAGATAAAATGAGTCGACATCAGCCAAACTGAATTATTTATGCCTCGGCGAGCAACTCCCCAGAAACCAGTGCCTCACAGCCCGTGCCCTCAAGTACCCGATCAACACGCGCCCGATCTTCGCTGCTCAGGCTTAAATAGCCCTGATTAATCCACTTCAGGCACTTCACCTGATAGGGAAATGTCTGTTGGCTCCAGATCGCGCCATCGATCTCGGCCTGCCAGCTTTTTTCAGCAGCCTGAAACGCCTGAGCATTGGCCAGCAGCGCCGGGGCATACATGCGGCCGACCTCGTTGAGCAACCCGCGCAGGGATTTGGCTTGCTGCTCGAGAGTATTCCACTGCGTCTCCTGTACGTCAAAGCCACTCAGGTCAGCCATCTGATCAACCCAAGCCACGGTACGCGCAGACACTTGGTGAGCAATCGCTCGCGATGTCGGATCAAAGCCCACCAGCTGAGTTAACTGGCCATACAGGGCAAAGTCACCGGCGCCCGGCCGGTTGCCCAGCATAAAGGGTTGCTCAGCCAGATGAGCCTCCATCGCCGCCAAAAAGCGTCGATAGCTAGCATCAATAATCGGTGCGGTGATGTCATTAGAGCCAACCACATAGAGACGGCCAATTTGTCGCTGAGAAAAATACTCTTTGAATTGCCTATGCTGCTCGTCGGACAGGCTGACGTTGTAACCCAAAGGCAACAGCGTACCCGCGTTGTCGGCATCAGCCTCCGGATACCAACGGTAATGGAACATATATTTGGTGCACCATTCATCGGCAAAATCTTCGAGCAAATAATCAATAAAGGCCAGTGCAGGATCACTGGGAAGCACAGAGCGCGCCGGAAAATCATCCTCTAATCGACGGATAATAGGCGTCGAGTCACACACCGCTTTGGCATCACCGTTTTTATCATTAAAAATAAATGTTGGCAGTAGCACCGGCTTCGGCGGTGTAATACCCATCGGCGGCAGAATCTCTTCTGGCATGCCCCATTTAATGCTGTAGGGAATCTGCCGATAGCGCAGCAGTGCGACCATTTTTTGGGTATAGGGTGATGGCGTTGCGCCAATCAAGGTAATTCGATCTGACGTTGCCATGGTTATCTGCGCCTTTTGTTATTATTGATTTCTGTTCTTATTGGCCGCTTTGAATAGCCACTCTATTCTGCGGAGGCTTTGGTTATTAGTTTGCTCGCCGTTAACTTATTCGCCGCGAGCAGAGAGTGACACAATTTGCCCGCTAGCCGGATCAGCCCTGCCCGCCAGCACCGTTTGGTAGACCTCAGCTGTGGCCTCGGCACCATAGCGTTGCACGACGTTCATCCAACTGTCGCAGAATAGACGAAAGTCAGCATAGTCAACCGCGAGCAGTTGCATCAATACCGGCGCGCCGAGTACGCCACTGCGCGCTCTAATATGGCTTGGAGCAAAAAAGAATTGCGGTTTAGCACCGGGCAGTCCTTTTAACGAGCCCATTTCACTGTGATGAGTGCCGCCGATACGACAGGAGTGCTTCATATTGTCAGCAAAATGCTCATGTAACGCGCTAATTACTTTTGAATTGCCCGCCATATCGACCAGCACCACCGCCTGAGTGGCATCCAGACTGGCCAGTTGATCATAACTAACCACCCTGTCATAGCAGCCTAAACTCTGACAAAAGGCGACATTACCCTGCGAGGTAATTGCAATACTCGTTAGTTTGCCACGCCGTTTGACCGAGTGGCCCAACGCAATGCTGGTCTTGCTTGAGGCACTGGTGATCAAGCATGCCTGTGCGTCAAATAGGTCATTGACATCAATAAAGTCTTCCACCAACCAAGAGGTCATAAACAGACCGCGCAGCAAGCTGTCCTGATCCTCGCGCTCGGATTCATAAATAGGATTAGTCGCGGCGCGATCAAACTGACAGTAGACCGGCGCATGCCCATCTCGATGTGCCGACACGTCGCTAAAGGAAAATCGGTTAACCTTGCCAGCGATAATTTTGTGGTGGGTTGCATAGGGTGTAAATCCCCACACTCGTTCGCCGACTTGAACCTGCGGATGAGCCGAGGCAATCACTTCACTCCAACCCATCGCCGGAATTCTGCCCCAGCCGTCTTCGGCGGGGAAAAACTCCCAGTACTTGAGACTATCCCCGGAGGCCGCATAGGAAATATTGTTCGCCGTCAGAGCCTGTCGATCTATCTTCAATAAGACTTCATCCGGCGCTAATGCGGTTGCTATCGAATCAGTGTGAATTCGAGTTTCCGACCAACTCGCTTTGCGCACTTCAAAGGTGCTGACTAAAAGATTTTTGTCCACTGCCACGTCTTCCAATACCTGCCGTTGTTTGGTTAATCTAGCTACCGATTTCTATGAAATTCTTCGATCAAAACGTTTGACTG
>JAFMBY010000130.1 GCA_017858135.1 Porticoccaceae bacterium
AGCGGTGCAGCAACCATCACTGCCGTCCACAGCGCTTCACGGCCTAAATCTATTACCTGTGCAGGATCCATTATCTCTCTCCTAGCCGATTGCAAAACTCGAGGTAAGCGACCCCATAATTAATGTCCAGCCGTCAACCAACACAAACAACATCAGTTTAAATGGCATTGAAATCATCATTGGCGAGAGCATCATCATGCCCATCGACATCAGTACACTGGCCACAACCAGATCAATCACCACAAACGGGATATAAATTAAGAAGCCGATGGAAAACGCGCTTTTCAATTCCGAGGTCATAAAGGCCGGCACCAGCGTCAAAAACGGCACATCGGCGGGCTCAGTAACATCTGTATTGCCAGCGATCTCTAAGAACATAGCGATATCGGTTTCGCGAGTCTGGTTGAGCATAAAGGTTCTAATCGGTGCCTCGGCAGCAACCAGTGCGGTATCAAAGCTTATTGTCTCTTCAAAGTATGGGGTAATCGCATCGTCATACACCGCGGTGAGGACTGGCGACATAATAAACAGCGTCAGAAATAGGGCCAGACCCAGCAGTACCTGATTCGGTGGCGTTTGAGCGGTTCCCAGTGCCTGGCGCAACAACGAAAAGACAATAATAATGCGCACAAAGGAGGTCATCATCAGCAGCATCGAGGGCAGCAATGTCAAAACAGACATCAATGCCAGTAGCTGAAGTGTCAGGCTGTACTTGGTTCCACCAGCACCATCATCCACCATATTGACGATAGGCAGCCCGGTCTGGGCAGCAGCTGGTAGTGCCAATAGGGCAATAGCCGTAATCAAGAATTTGCTCAGACGATATTTTTTGGCCAGCATATTAGGTCTTCTTTCGATCATGAATTTGCTTGAGCAGCTGCTGAAATTTACCCGGCCCATCTGCTGGTGGCACTTCGCCTGCTTGACCCTCTGTCGGCTGCTCGGCTTCAGTCTGCGCGCCACCCAATGATGACGCTGTTTGGACTTGATCATCAGACCAATTACCGAGGCAATTGATTGCCTGAGGAGTAGCACCCAATAACAGCTGCTCACCGTTGATACTGACGAGAATAAGCCTCTGCCGAGGACCGAGATTGTGCATCTGGATAATATGCAGACTATTGGCCGTGCTTTTGCTGTTGCTCAGGCCCAATTTTTTCAAGCTAAAAAGAGTGATCGCCAGCAGCGCTATGACGACGACTAAAGACGTCATCATTGACAGCCACTCACTCCACCCAGTTTCAAGCATGAGAGGATGCTCTAGAGATTCTTGACGCGATCAGCGGTGGGGATCACGCTGGTCAAACGCACGCCATAACGGTCATTAACCAAGACCACTTCACCCTGAGCGACCAGTGTGTTGTTGACGAGCAAATCGAGAGGCTCACCGGCAAGGCGGTCGAGCTCTACGACACTGCCCTGAGTAAGACGCATCAAATCGCGAATCTTCAGGGAGGTGCGGCCCACTTCTACTGAAATAGTGACCGGTATATTTTGCAACACATCAGCATTAATTTTATTTTTTAGCGCTTCTTGTGGCGACAGCGATGCTTCTGTCGCTTCTATGTCATCAAGTAAAACGTCTGTTTTTGTCTCGGCCATTGTTATTCTCTGCCTCTTATAAGGAAATCTATTTTAGTGGTTCTAATGGTTTCACTATGCGCGTCGCTATCTGCGAACCACTGGCACCCACGTCTACGTCAAATATGGGCGTACCATCAACGAACATTCGAGCATGTTCATTTTTGTTTAAATATAAAATGTCGCCTTCCTGCAAGGCTTCAAACTTCATCAATGTCGTTTCTATCTCTGCAAGCTCTACGGTTAGTTCAAGCTCGGCATCAACGGCTGCAGATTGCAGCTCTACGCTCCACTCTTTATCTGAGGCATCGTCACCATCACCGGTCTGCACCCGGCTGCGCAACAAATCCCGAATCGGCTTGAGCGAGTTGTACGGGTATACCAGATCGATATTCCCTTTTACGTCCTTCCCCACCTCGGCGACAAAACGACTGACAACAACGAGATCGTTTTCATCGGCTATCTGCGCAAATTGCGGATTAATTTCACTGCCGATATGTTCGCATTTCAATTGTAGAATTGGCGCCCAGGCTTCCTGCAATGAACCAAATAACACATTGAGCATAATTTTAATAATGCTCGATTCGGTCGGCGTAAACAGTCGCCCAGGAGGAAGCTCGTCAAAACCGCGACCAAAACCGCCAAAAAAGTTATCCAGCGCAGAAAATACCACCTCTGGCTCTATGACCACCATGGAGTAGCCACGCAGTGGATTCAACCTAATGGTGTTAACCGACAGCGGCGGCGTTAGATCACTTAAATACTCACTGAACTTCATGATCTCTACGTTGGCCATATTGACTTTCGGCGTTGTTCGCAACACTTCAAGCAAGCCCAGCCGAAACTGTCTGACAAACCGCTCATTGACCATATCCACTGCGCCAACATTGACACCGAGTGAAGAGTCTTCATTGGTCAGGTCGTGTCGTACAGCTCTGAGATCGCTATTGAGACCCGTGTCGGATTCAATCGAGCCATCCTGGAGACCAGTGGTAAGAGCCTCCAGTTCTTCAGGCGTTAATAGATTTTCAGTTTCAGTCATTGCGGCCCTCACACACTCTCAACAGGTCTATCAATGGTCAATTGCGACCTGGAAATTACTGCACCACAAATTCAGTAAAATACACCGCCTCGATTCCACCGAAGTCTTCCAGGGATTCAAGAACAGCATTCATTTCAATTTTCAATTCTTCGGCAAGATTACTCTGGAAATCTTTATCGGCAACTTCAGCTTCTGTTACCTTGCGCATCGCAGCGAGTATGGCAGCGCGAAGCGGAAAGTCATGCTTCTCGACATTGTCAATGACCCTGCTATCGTAATGCGTCATGATCGAAACAGTAGCCTGCATCACCTTTCTGGAGTTTGACACATTGGCGACTAGTGGCTTGGCGAGCTGAAAGTATGACTGCTCAAAGCGAGTCAGTTCCGGAGAATCCTGCTTGACCTTGTTCGGTCCGGCGGCGGCAGCGGCGGCCGCTTCCGCTTGCGCAGCAGCTTCCGCTTCTAGTGCGGCAATCGCTTCCTCGGCGTTCACGTCTGGCTTCGCATCAAAGAATCCACTGGCGAAAAGTGTTCCACCAACTGTTAAGCCAATCAAAAGCAGCACACCCACGACTATCAAAATAATTTTCAATACCGGGCTTTTTGCTTTTTCTTCGTCGTCTAACTGCTCATCACTCATCGTTCAATCCTCTTATCCGCCATCTTTTGTGGGCGGTGATTACACTAATATATCCAAGCCATCATCTAAATTATTAAAGCTTGTAGAGCCGCTTTCACCCTCGGTGTCTGCGGACTGCTCGGCCGATACTGCGCCAGCACCATTTTCAGAGGCTGTCGACTTTCCGTCAGAACCACCCTGATTTGCCAAGCCTACATCAACATAAGCAGTTTCCGTGCCATATTCTTGAAATGCTTCACGCAATCTTGGCATTCCCTCATTGATCAGGTCGCGAGTCGTCGCATTGGCGGCAACAAAATGCGCCTCTAACTCTCCATTTTTCATTTCCAACTGAACTTCTACTCGGCCCAGGCTGCGTGGGTGCAGGTCCATTTCAACTCGCCAGGAGCCCTGCTGAATCTGCGCCGTCAAGCGCTTGCCCAAGGCCTCTGCCAGCTGCCGAGACATCTGCGTATAGTCATCCTGCCGGCGCATCACGTCACGCGCTGAGTCCTCTTCTGACGGCTCAGACGCCAACTCAGCAGACGGGCTGGTGTTGGCTGCAGCATTTGACACATTGCCCTCAACAAATACAGCAGCTGCGGCAATAGGCGCTGCCGTAGCAGGTATCACCGCACTGACTGTCGTACCTTTACTGTCCACTAAGCTGATCGCATCCAACTTGGTGGGCGGCAGATGTTGGCGATTAGCGTGCATTTTCACAAACGCCTCTGCCACCTTTCGCCCAACGGTCATCTTGCCGGCCTCTGGCTGACTAACCTGAGCGCCTATTGTCTGCACATCTGCAGCGGCCAGTTTACCATTAGATAGTGGCGTTTCAGCCTTTATATGTAGGTTTTTCTTAACAATACCGATATCGGGTGAGCGACCGTTCGGCAGACCCTCGCGCGGTTGCCGCAGAGCAGTAGCCTGAAGATTTTGTATCTGACCTGACTGAACATTGACCGGCACTTTTGCAGCCTCGCCGTCAGCCACTACCGGACCCTGATGGGCAGCGGCTAAGCGCTGTCTATCGGCAAGAAATTTTTCGCTGGGAATGGCAGCTTGAAGGCCTGCCTGAGTA
>JAFMBY010000035.1 GCA_017858135.1 Porticoccaceae bacterium
TGCCGCAGTGAGCAGCAAAAATATACAGGCAAAAATAGTCCAGTGAAATTAGCTCCGTTAAACAAAACAATCAGAAAAATCGGCGATGCAAATGCCAGCCGCCTCTCGCTATTGTCAGCTGTGTTTTTAGCTTGAGTGATTTACACTGCGCAGTGAAACAAAGTTGCAAAAATTCATCGACTGGCATGTTCGCGAAGCCAGAATATTGAGTCGCCTATGCTCTCCTATCGTCACAGTTTCCATGCCGGCAACCATGCTGATGTATTAAAACACGCTGTGCAGGCGCTGATTCTGCAGGCGCTTAAAGTCAAAGATAAAGCCTTTGTCTATATCGATACGCATGCCGGTGCCGGCTGCTACGATCTGCACTCCAAGGAGATGGACAAAACCGGTGAGTATCTGGAGGGCATTAAGCGGCTCTGGCAAGCGGATGTTCACGCTGAGATGCAAGACTATTTAGCGACGGTGAAGGCACTCAACAACGACACCGAGCTGCGCCACTATCCTGGCAGTCCACTGCTGGCGAAACAACTCTGTCGACCTCAAGATCGACTCGTGCTCAGTGAGCTGCACCCTGCCGACTTTCCCTTGCTGCAACAGTTGTTTGTCGGAGATCGACGCTCGCAAATTCACAGGGTTGACGGTTTCGCGCACTTAAAGGCTGCACTGCCCCCTGTTGAGCGTCGCGGCATGGTATTAATCGATCCGCCCTATGAGCTCGCGCATGAATATGCGGATGTAGTCAAGGCGTTAATCGACGGCCTAAAACGCTGGGCGACCGGCACTTTTGCTATTTGGTACCCGGTTGCACACAGCGATGATGTGCGTTTTTTGGAGCGCAAGTTAGCCAGTGCTGGCTTACCGGAAACACTGCAAATAGAGCTTAATGTGCTGCCCGCCAATAATCGCTACGGAATGACCGGATCGGGAATGATGGTGATCAATCCACCCTGGAAGCTGGAACAGCAAATGGCTGAACTATTGCCTTGGCTAGTGGATAAGCTTGGTCAGTCGGCAGAGGCCGATTTTAAGCTGCGCTGGCTTAGCGAACCGCATTAAGCACTGTAGCGAGGCTATAACTGGCTCTCTCTGAGCGCTTTCTTGACTGCTTTTTTTTCTGCTCGTCGGCGCTCGGTGGCTTCCTGCGCCGCGTTACCGATATGCTCTTCACCGCGCGCCTTGGCCAGTGAGATCTGCTTTTGTCGCTCACCAAAGCGCTGCTGCTGTTCTTCGTCGAGGGTGCCAAAACAGTGATGGCAAGAGAGGCCTTCCTGATAGTGCTGGTGGCGCTTTTCGTCTTCGGTGATCGGCATGCGGCAGGCATGGCACTGATCATAGGAACCGCGTTTGAGGTCGTGATCAACGGCAACGCGATTATCAAATACAAAACATTCACCCTGCCACAGGGTTTGATCTTTAGGCACTTCTTCTAGATATTTCAGAATGCCGCCCTGCAGATGATAGACCTCGTCGAAGCCCTGCTCTTTCATATAGGCGGTCGATTTTTCGCAGCGAATTCCGCCGGTACAAAACATGGCAATTTTTTTCGTCTTGCTGGGGTCGAGGTTTTGCTCCGCCCAGGCGGGAAACTCGCGGAATGTTTTGGTGTTGGGATTAACGGCATTGGCAAAGGTACCAATTTCGACTTCATAGTCATTGCGCGTGTCCACTAACAGCACATCGGGATCGCTGATCAGTGCATTCCAGTCAGCCGGTTTAACGTAGGTTCCCACCGATTTTTTTGGGTCGATACCCTCCACTCCCATGGTGACAATTTCTTTCTTCAGCTTTACCTTGGTGCGATAAAAAGGAATTTCGCTGTGGTAAGACTCTTTGCTATCGATATTGTCCAGGCCCGGCTGCTGCGCCAACCAACTGAGAAGACAGTCAACACCTTCGCGGGTGCCCGATACCGTGCCATTGATGCCCTCACTGGCCAATAATAATGTGCCAAACACCTGATTGTCGGTCATGGTTTTAAGCAGCGGCCCGCGCAGAGCAGCGTAATGCGGCAGCGTGACAAATTTATACAGTGCGCAAGAGACATATTGGTCTGACATAGGGTACCTTCAATAAACCGATTATTGCCGAATCGTTTGCTGGCCGCAGTGGACCGGCGGGGCATTGTAGCAAACCAGTGAAAACTGTGGCAGCGTCAGATCATGTCTTAGCATTATTCCCTTTTATCCCGTGAATCAGTCAAGCGGTCTGATTGCGCTGGAGCACGACCAAAGCTTAAAGCATACTACGGATCGAAATATCCGCACATTAATCAATAAAATAATAAAGAGACTTCAGATGCGCAGCCGACCTGACACCGCCCAAGGTGGATTTAAAACCCAATTGTTACCGCTCTTTATCATTATTGTCAGCGCTCTATCCAGTTGCGGAGGTGGCGGTGGCGGTTCAAATGAGTCTGTGTCCGCAACTCAGACGATCGATCAAACTCCGCCGGTGATTACGGTCACCGGCTCCAGCAGCATCGATCACCAACAGGGCAGCGTTTACCGCGATGAAGGTGCCAGTGCTGTCGACTCGGTTGACGGTTTTGTGACGCCGCAGGCCTCAGGCACAGTGGGCGATGCCTTGGGCACATACACCATTACCTATACAGCCACAGATAGCGCCGGCAATAGCGCCAGCGCAACGCGAACTGTCACGGTTGTTGCAGGCACTGATGGTGGCGGCGAATCAAACGCTGGCACTGGACGCGCAATCGATTCCGAAAAGTGGTTTCATCAGACACGTCTGCCCGATGGTAACACCTGGTATAACGGAGAAATACAGCATTACACCGATCGCATTGATAACGCCTATGTCAGCGATGGAAGCTTAAAAATTGTTGCCAAGAAAGAGTCTTTTAGTGATCAGGGACGCACCAAACAGTACACCTCGGCGCGATTGAATTCAAAATACGCCTTTACCTATGGACGCGTAGAGGTTCGTGCAAAATTACCTCAGGGCGCCGGAACCTGGCCAGCCATCTGGATGCTGGGTAAAAACATCAACGAGCCGGGAGCCTATTGGCAGACCTTGGGCTACGGCACGACCGCTTGGCCAGCCTCTGGCGAAGTGGACATTATGGAACACTGGGGCGATAACCAGAACACGGTGTCGAGCGCGATTCATTCGCCATCCAGCTACGGTGGAACAATGAATGTGGGTAGTCAGTATATTGGCACCGTCTCATCCGAGTTTCATGTCTACTCTCTCGACTGGACCGCCGATCAGATGGTCTTTAGCGTCGATGGCGTTGAGCATTAC
This sequence comes from Porticoccaceae bacterium, assembly GCA_017858135.1. Taxonomy (GTDB): domain Bacteria; phylum Pseudomonadota; class Gammaproteobacteria; order Pseudomonadales; family Porticoccaceae; genus HTCC2207. The sequence continues at coordinate 3,265 of JAFMBY010000035.1, forward strand.
ACCTATGCCCCGAATGACAAAAATGCGTCAACCTGGCCGTTCGATACAGATCAGTATCTGCTGTTGAACTTTGCCATTGAAGGAGATATCGCCAGCAACTTTACAGAGGGTGCGATGGAGGTAGACTACGTGAGAGTCTATGCGCCAAATAGCACCGACAATCCAGTCTGGTCGGATGAATTCAACGACTAGTTAGCCAACGCTAAAGAATATGTTGGCGAGCAGTTCAGGGACTGACTCGTGTTGATATTCAGGACAGAGAGCGATTAATCTCGAGAAGTGTCTCTAGAGGGTTGCTCGATTTAGTAATCGGGCGACCGATCACTAAATAGTCACTGCCTAACTCCATCGCCCGCTGCGGGGTGACAATGCGGCGCTGATCATCGGCAGCGCTATCGGCGAGACGAATTCCCGGGGTCACCAACTGAAACTCAGCACCCAGATTGGACTTTAACGCACTGGCCTCCTGCGCCGAGCAAACCACACCGTGCAGACCGCAGCTCTGAGTCAGCTGTGCCAAGTGCATCACTTGCTCGCTGGGGCTGCGCTGAATACCGATCTCGCGCAAATCAGCTTCATCCATACTGGTGAGCACGGTCACGCCGATTAACAGCATATTGCTGCCCTGCCGCTGCAGCGCCTCGCGCGCAGCACTCATCATGCGGCTGCCGCCCGAGGCGTGAACATTGGTCATCCACACGCCGAGATCGGCGGCGGCACTGACGGCCTTGGCGGCAGTGTTGGGAATATCATGAAATTTCAGATCGAGAAACACATCAAAGTTGCGCCCGACCAGACTCTCAACCAGTGCCGGACCCGCCGCAGTAAACAGCTCTTTACCGACTTTAAGGCGACACTGCTCGGGATCGAGCTGCTCCGCCAGAGCTAAGGCTGCATTTTGGTTATCATAGTCGAGAGCGACAATAACAGGAGCAGAAGAACTCATAAGCGGATTAATCCTGTTTAGTGAGGCGCGCTAATTTGCGCCGATAGTAGGCAATGAGTAGTGAGCTCGCCAGCAAGCCCAGTAGGGTCCCGATGGCGAGAAAGATCATCAACCACAGACCGAGACTCAGGGCTGTGCTTTGAAAAAGAACAAAGTCTATATTCACCTGCTGACTATTTTCCAGGGCAAACAGGGCGCCAACGCCAGCAATTGCCAGCAGCAGTAAAAATTTAACCAATGTCCACAGTGCACGCACTGGTGTCTCCTTTTCGTTTCAGCAATCGCGACTGACAACAGCCACATTATTCGCGGAGCGTGCATTGTACTCCGTGACTTTCGCGGCGACAAAAAATCAGCCTAAATTTTAGTGCCACGGCGAAGGCACCAGTCAAAAAAGGGACAAAAAAAATGCGCCACAGGCAAAACCAGCGACGCATTTTTATATTTTGTAAAGCCTGTCTGTATCGACTTACTTCTTGGCAGAACCAAAGCGCTTGTTAAAGCGATCAATTCGTCCACCTGTATCAGCCACTTTCTGCTTGCCGGTGTAAAACGGGTGGCAAGCTGAGCATACGTCAAGGTAAATACTTTCCGCACGGGTTGATCCGACAGTAATTACGTTACCGCAACTACAGGTCGCTTTTAATTCGTTATAGGTTGGGTGAATCTCTGTTTTCATCATATACTCCAAGTCGCTTGCCGCCACCCTATCATTGAGCTGGTAGAATGGTCTTCCAAGTAAAAATGAACTAATAATTACTCGGCGGAACAGTCCAACTCTTGCACGGCACGGTAAGCCATTTCTAAAGAGCGCGGATTCTAGCAGAAATAAACACGGTTACAAAAGGAATTCTCAACTTTATTATGGCCGATTCAACGCCCTCGACGCATGCTCAGCCAGCTAAGGATTCTCATCCCTCTGAGGATGTTCAAGCCACGGCAGATAAAAAGCTCCCGGCCGCTGCGGCGCCATTAATTGTCCGCGTGGCTGTCCTTTCGCCGCTGCGCCGTACCTTTGATTATCTCGTCCCGGAGGAGTTAGCCGATTCACCGCCCCAGCGTGGCTGTCGAGTCAGCGTGTACTTTGGCAAGCGCAAGATTATTGGACTAGTCATCGAACAGGCAGCAAGCAGTGACTTTGCCCTCGCCAAGCTGAAGCCGATCGAGGCTGTTATCGACATCCAACCGCTGTTGCCGGAGCCGCTTTTTAAGCTGTTTATCTGGGCCGCTAACTACTACCACCATCCTATCGGCGATGTGCTTTTTCGCACCTTACCAGCACTGCTGCGCGTGGGCCGATCACTGCCGTTACCGAAACAAAAAAAGCTCTGGCGTGCGACGCCCCTAGCGATCGAACATGGCCATGAGATGCTGAAAAAAGCCTCGCTTTACAAACAGCGAGCACTGCTCGATGAACTGCTTAAAAAGCCCCTCACTCGACAGAGTCAAATACTCAAGTTTTATACCCGCGGAACGCTGCAGCGAGTTCAAGAAAAAGGCATTGCCGAATTGGTCCTTATCGGGCCCGAAAAAGTCGATCTGGATAATTTGCTGCGCGAACAGCCGCTGACGCTGAACCCATCGCAACAGCAGGCCATGGATGCCATTGACTGTCATGGCTTTAATACCTGGCTACTCGACGGCGTCACTGGCAGCGGCAAAACTGAAATTTATTTGCAGTGCATCGAAAAGATAATCCGTTATGGGCGTCAGGCGCTGGTGCTAATCCCGGAAATCAGCTTGACGCCGCAGACTGAAAAACGCTTTCGCGATCGCTTTAATTCGCCCGTGGCGATGTTGCACTCGGGACTCACCGATCAAGATCGTCTTGAAGCTTGGGCACAGGCAGCATCCGGCGACGCGCCCATTGTGCTCGGCACTCGTTCGGCAGTCTTTACGCCGATGAAAAATCCCGGAATCATTATTCTCGATGAGGAGCACGACCAGTCATATAAACAGCAGGAAGGCTTTCGCTATTCGGCTCGAGATCTGGCAGTGATTCGCGCCAAACAGGAAAATATTCCGATTATTCTTGGTTCGGCGACGCCGTCTCTAGAGTCCCTCAACAACTGCGAGAATGGTCGCTACCAGCATCTAGTGCTGGCTAATCGAGCAGGTGACGCGAAACCGCCTAACTGGACGATGGTCGATCTTCGATCAGAGCAAGTGGAGAGTGGCGTCGCCAATACCACGCTGACGGCTATCCGCGAGGCGATTGATAACCAGCAACAGGTACTGGTGTTTTTAAACCGCCGTGGCTTTGCCCCTTCACTGCTCTGTCACTACTGCGGCTTTGCAGCCGAGTGCCCCAACTGTGACTCGCGACTTACCGTGCATCGTCGCCGACAGGGCCTGCTCTGTCATTACTGCAACTATAAGCGCGGCTTGCTGCACTGGTGCCCCAGTTGCCGCGGCGATCGAATGGTTGCCGCCGGCGACGGCACCGAGCGCAGCGAGGCCTGGCTAAAGGAATGCTTCCCAGACACCAGGATTATTCGCGTCGATCGCGATACCACGCGGAAAAAAAATGCCCTGCAAGAGATGTTTGATACCGTCGACAGCGGCGCACCCTGCATTCTTGTCGGCACCCAGATGCTGGCAAAGGGACACCATTTCGCCAACATAACTCTGGTGGCAGTGCTCGACGCCGACAGTGGGCTGTTTAGTGCCGATTTCCGCGCCCACGAGCGCTTGGGTCAGCTCTTGATTCAGGTTGCTGGGCGCAGTGGTCGCGGCGATGTCGCCGGAAAAGTCATTTTGCAAACCCACCAACCGGATCACCCGCTGCTGGAGATACTGATTCACCAAGGCTTTAACCAATACGCCAAAGTGCTTCGCGAGCAACGCCAACAGTCACAACTGCCGCCGTTTAGTCAGCTGACACTGATCCGCGCCGATGCTGCCCACGCCAATAATGCCGAGAATTTTTTAAGACTGGCACGCCAATGTGCCGAGGCGATTATGCCAGCGTCTACCCAGATCAACTACCTCGGCCCGCTGCCGGCATTGATGGAGCGGCGCAATGCGCGCTACCGTTACCTGCTGCAAATCACCGGCGAACGCCGCAGTGATTTAAATTATCTACTCTCGAAGCTGGTTCTGGAATTGGAGAAATTGCCTGAGTCGCGCCGTGTGCGCTGGGGTGTCGATGTCGATCCACAGGAGTTGTGATCCGCCTTCAACAGAGTGAGTCGAGGACGACTTTTTGATGCCGATGCGGTTTGCTTAACGTCACCTTCATCCCCTACAATCGCGCCTTCAGTCAGGAGCTTTACCAATGTCGAAAGATTACGCAAAAAAAACCAACAGCCGAGGAAAACAGCCGCCTGCCAAACGCAACTCTGCCGTGCCGTCGTTTATTTTGGGCACAGTTTTTGGCGCCTTGCTGATGAACTTAGTTCCCGGCATGATGGACAAAGCACCGTCGGCGACAGCCACGGTTCAAGACGTAACGGAAACCGTTAAGTCTGAGGCTTCCGAGCTCAAGTTCGATTTTTATACGCTGCTGAAGAACACTGAAATTATTGTCCCCAACAATGAAACCTCAGGTCGCGACAATGAACAGCCAGAGGAAAACTTCTCCTACCTGCTGCAGGCGGGTTCATTTAAGATTGCCAGTGATGCCGAAGGACTGCGGATAAAACTGCTGCTGTTAAATTTAAATGCCAGCGTCGAGACCGTGGGTCTCGGCAGTGGTGAAAAATGGCATCGGGTACTGGTCGGCCCCTTTACTGATGCGTCGAGCATGGCCTATGCGCGCACCAAACTCTCGGAAAACGCGATTGATAGCCTGCTGTTAAAACGTAAACAGTAAGCTCTTTTTAAACCTTTTTTGAACCTCAGAGGTAGGCATCGTACTCGAGAAGCGTGACGCGGCTGTCAAACTCACTTTTCTCCTTGTACTTACTCTGCGCGTAGACGGTCTTAAATTCCTCACCCAGATAATCCCTCATAAACTCTGATTGTTCAAAGATCTGCAGGGCATCACTCCAGTAACAGGGTAGCTGCTGCTCGGCGGGTAGTTCGAGCTCTGAAGCATCGCCGGTTGTCACCGCTGGCGGCAGCAGTTTATGTTCAATGCCGTAGAGCGCACCGGCAAGCATTGCCGCGACGGTCAGATAAACATTGGCGTCGGCGCCGGCAACGCGATGTTCAATACGCATAGCATGGCCTTCGCCAGCCGGAATACGCAGTGCGGTGGTGCGATTTTCGTAGCCCCAGGTCGGCGCCGTCGGGGCGTAACAACCCGGCACCAGACGCCGGTAAGAGTTGATATTTGGAGCAAAAATCGCCACGCAATCGGAGAGAGTTTGCAGGCAGCCAGCGACCGCATGCTGCAATAACTCGCTACCCTCTGGCGTACCGTTATCAAAGACATTGTTGCCACTGCTGTCGATCAGGCTAAAGTGGATATGCATACCGTTGCCGACATCTTCAGCAAAAGGCTTGGCCATAAAGGTGGCAATTTTGCTGTGTTGGTGGGCAACACTGCGGATCGCCCGTCGCAGCATACTGGCCTGATCACAGGCGCGCAGCGCACAATCTTGATGGTGTAGATTAATCTCGCACTGCGAGGCACCAAACTCACTGATCAAGGTATCGACCGGCAAATTTTGCTCGCTTGCGGCACTGTTGATGGCATCCATAATCGGTGCCATATGACGCATGGCGTCAATACCATAGGTTTCCCCACCCAGTGCCGGTGAGCCGTCGAGTGCACGCTGAGTGTGTTTGGGTCGACCAAACTGATCGCGGTCAATTTCAAATAAGTGAAACTCCATCTCGCTGGCAACCACCGGGGTTAAACCCAGTTTCGCGTAGCCGTCGAGGACTCGCTGCAATACTACGCGGGGATCGGCTGGATAATCTGATTCACCATCGGGACTGAGCATCGACACAATAATTTGTGCCGTGGGTCTGTCGGCCCAGGGAACTACCGCTAAGGTTTCCGGATGCGGTGTGCAGATGCCATCGGTATCACCGGTTTCGGTAACCAGTTGCTCGAGATCACGCCCCCAGCTATCCAGTGAACAGGTGCTCTGTGGCATTTTGTAGCCGCCTTCAAATAACTTATATATCTGCTCGCGCGGCAGCCATTTACCTCGATGTATTCCATTGAGATCATGAAGAATCACTTCAAAAATTTCGATCTCTGGATTGACCTGAAGAAATTGCTCTAGCAATTCGGTGGATTTCATATTGGGCTCAGTTTTATTCCGCGAACACTTTTCAGTTGGTGATGGAGCTTTACACTTAATACACTGACTGGCAATACCCTTAATAGTCAGGTTTATCGACAAGCTTACAATCACTCAAGTCTCGGCAAGATCACCCAGAGCTTCTTTTAGCGGCTTCAAATGGGGATCAAAATGTTTCCAATAGGCGACAGCCGATGCGTAAATTGGCTGCCTGACCTGTTCCGAGCTAGCCGTGTTAACCGCCCGTTCAGTTTCATGGAACCGCAGGCATTGCTGCTCCATGGGCAGACCACAGTGGTTTAACAGTGCCTCAACATTGCTCTCGAGGTCAGCGACCACGGCCTCGTAGTTGACCGAGTATATCTGGCCCGGAAAGACCTCTTGCCAATGATTGATCAGGCGCTGGTAGTCGCGGTAGTAACGGCCAAGGTCGACGAGGTCGTAAGTAAAGTTTTGGCCCTCAGCCCAGAGCTGTTTAAAACAGCCGAAACAGTTATCAATTGGATTGCGCTGGGTATTGATAATCTTGGCCTTCGGCATAGCCATTAAAATCAAACCCACATAGAGAAAATTATTCGGCAATTTATCGATAAAAAATGGCGCGTCGGTCTGGCGGTGACGCTGTGCTTGCTGCATAAATTGCTCGCCCAATAGCTGCCACTGCTCGGCAGTGAGCTCAGTGACACCTGCCGGATAGGCTTTCGAGACCATGGCGTTGGGCGGGCGATGCAAATGATTGGCTAGCGCAGGGATATAGGGGAGCTCTCGGGTACCCTCAACCTGCGAGTGCGAGGCCAATATCTGCTCCTGCAAGGTAGAACCTGAGCGCGGCAGACCAAGAACGAAAATCGGCGCCGGATCTGGACAGCCGATAGCGGTCTGCGCGGCGACAAATTGTGCGCTAAAGGTAGCAATAATAGTGTCCACCAGCTGGGTAAATTTGTCCGCATCCCATTTCACCAGTTGCTTCTGAATGGCATTGCCACTGGCATAACAGGCAAACGCTTGATCCCAGTCTTGGCGTTGTTCATAAGCTTTGCCGAGAGCATAGCTGAATTGCACTATGGCTTTGTTATTCAAGGTTTTTTCGGCGTCGCTGTGACCCGCCAATATGGCTTGCATGGCCGCAACTTCGCTATCACTAAAACGATAGGTTTTAAGATTCGACAGCGACCAGGCGGCCTCGGCAAACGTCGGCTCAAGTTGCAGGCAGCGCTGGTAGGCTTCAATTGCCTGCTGCTGGTGACCCAAGGTTTTTAACGCTGTGGCTTTTTGCGACAGTGCGGCAACATAATCCGGGTGCTGTTCCAGCACCAAGTCGTATTGCTCCAAGGCGTCGGCAAAGCGGTTGTCTTTGCTGTAAATCGCACCAAGCATCATGCGCCCTTCACTCGGGTCGCGATCCATTTTTAACACCTGCCGCGCAGCCTCTTCAGCTTCGAGCATTTGGTCCTGGCGCGACAGTGACGCAGCCAGCTTCAGCCACCACTTGGAGCGCTCGGGCATTTTTCGGATTAGCGAACGAGCCATTTCTTCGGCCCAGCGGGCGCGATCTGTTTCCAGAGCCCGATCAATCAGTAGCTCTTTGGCACCGACATTATCGGTGTCGACGGCGAGCACTTCGCGGCATAGTTTTTCTGCAGTGCTTGCATCGCCGTCTTTGTTTAGCTGAAAGGCTTGCTGTACTTTGCTCTTAAATTCGGCATGGCGGCGGTTAATAGCGTCAACCTCTGCCGACTGCTCGGTCTTGCCAAGCTCGGCAAGGACACCTTGCAGCAATTTGGCTGGTGCTTTTAATTTAGCGTCCAAATGCAACGCGCGGCGCAGTGACTGTTCGGCTTTTTCCAGCTCGCCAAGTCTATGCTGCACCCGACCAAGATCGGCCCATGCATGAGCAAAATCAGGCGTGATGTTCAATAAGTTTTTAAATTCAGTCACGGCTGAGGACAAGTCACCGCGACGTTCAAGCACCTGAGCATTTAAACGCAGCGTGTTGACCTCGCGCGGATTGATCGACAACAGGGTTTTGCAGATGCTTTCACAACTGTCTAGATCGCCAGCACGCAGTGCCGACAGGGCCTGAAAAAACTGCTGTTGCGGATCCATAGTTGCTCTTTAATAAACGGTTATACAAAATCATTTTTGTGGGTAAAAAAAAGAGCCGGCAGTGTATTTATCCCTGTCGGCTCTTTTTCGTCACCTTTACCAGTGATCGCGGCTTAGAATTTCCAGCCGATATCGACACCCATGCGCCGCGGTTCAGCAAAGCCGAAGTAGTGGGGAGCAATATTGGCTTCGCCACCCGCTACGCCTTTATAGTAAAACTCATCGGTGAGATTATTGACCCACAGCGTGACTGACCACTGGTCTGCACTGTCATAGCCTATGCGCAAATTACTGGTGGTAAAACCGCCTAGCTTCAAGGGATCATTAGAGAAGACACCAAAACCTGGGCTCGATCCCTGATGGAAGGTCTCAAGAGAGACCGCCAGATCGCCTGCTTCCATTGGCACGGTGTACGTTGCGACTAATGCACCACTGAACTCAACGGTGCCTGGAATTTGCGCACCTCGACAATCTGCTGGATCACAGAAGTCTTCAGACGGATCAGTGAGCTCGGTGTCGGCCCACGCGAGACCCAAATAAATATCTAGATTGTCCGTGGGCAGAACACGGATATCCAGCTCTGCGCCACTGCCCTCAGCATCACCGACATTGTCGACACTGTAACGCGCGCCAACATAGTAGCCGGACTGCATGCCATCGAAAGAGTACTTATAGAGACTGGCATTGACCTGTAGTTGATCCTCCCAGAAACGTCCTTTGAGTCCCAGCTCCATGCTGGTCACTTCTTCTTTTTCAAAGCTCTCAGGCACGGCGCCAAGATCCAGCGCGTCGGCGCCATCCAAATCATCATCCGCAACAGAATCTGGGAACACCAGGAAGAAGGTGTTAAAACCGCCCGCTTTGTAACCCGTTGAGTAGCTGGCATAGGCCGAAACGTCTTCACTCAGTTGATAGTTAGCCGCCAGTCGCATGGAGGTGTTGCTCCAGGAATCGCTGCCGCGGACAAAGTCTGAAGAGTAGAACGGAAATGAGTACCAGTAGTAATTGCGTTCTTCACCGCCAAACTTTTGGCCAAAATCACGATTGTCTTCGGTGTAGCGAGCGCCAAGTGAAAAGTCGAGCTCTTCCGTAGCATGCCAAGTCGCATCACCATAGATACCCCAGCCATCGTACTCGGCATCGATATCTACCGAATCATTACGCATGCCAATGCCGGGACCGTAGTCAGCATAGCCAATGTAATCGTAGTAAGAGGCGCAACTGGTTACGTCGGATTCAAAGCTGGCGGGGTCATCGGAATAGTAGTAGACACCCAATGTCGCACACAGCGTGTCTTCATCAAAGGTCTGGTTGAACCTTGTCTGCAGATCTTCTTTGTACCACGAGGCACCAACAAACCAGCTCACGGCATCGGTCTCTTTGTTGAGACGGAATTCCTGACTGTAGTAGGTTTGTTCCTGAATCTGGTTGTAGTTAAAAATGGCCAGATTGCCACCGTCGAAATCTTCGAAGTAATAATAATCGTGGCCACGCACACCGGTAATCGAAGAGAGCGTGTAGTCATTGCCAAGATCGACTTCGACATTGAGGCTAACACCCCACACTTCGCCTTCATCGGTCAATTTATCCGAATCAATATCCGAGGTGAAGCCGCGCTTATCGGTGCCAAAATCATAGTAGGAAATACCCACTTCGTCTGGATCAAATGCCTGATAAAGGGTTGGGGATCCCTGACGATCTTCATACTCAACCACAAAGTCGGCATTAATATTGTCAGTTTCATAGGCCAGCGAGAGACGCATTGCAGTGTTGTCAGTCGCGCCGGCCTGCTTGCCATCATTGGCGTTGGTCACCCAGCCGTCCTGTTCCTGATGATAGACTGCCAGGCGCCCGGTCAACTGGTCACTAAGTGGCATATTAATCACCGCAGTCAGTTCACCATAGCCATCTTCACCAACACCGATGTCCAGCGACCCACCGCCATCGGCATCGGGCTTAGCTGACGTAATAGAGAAAGCACCGGCTGAAGCGTTGCGACCAAACAGCGTCCCCTGGGGACCTTTTACCACTTCAACCATTTCGATATCAAAGAAGCTCGACAGGGCGCCACCGGTACGGCCGAGGTAAATGCCATTTTGATAGACGCCAATAGAGGGTTCGGCACCGACACCAAAATCGTTAGTACTGATACCGCGAACATTGATTGAATCAAGGAATGAGTCATCGGTGTCGCCTGAAACACCGGGCGTTAGTAATGCTAACTCTTTGGCATCGTTTATCTGCGCCTTGTCCATAAAGTTACCGGTAAAGGCAGAGACCGATACGGGTACATCCTGCAGTGATTGCTCACGCTTTTGAGTGGTAACAATAACCTCTTCTATCTGCGCAGCAGATAGCTGTCCGGCACTCAAGGTCGCAGCGGCTACTGCCGCTGAGAGCAAGGTTTTTTTGATAAATTGGTTTGACATTACGGCTCTCCCAGTACAGATAAATGGCGATTTATGGTCGCTTTGTTGTTTTTAATGCCCCTTCATCTCCCGCTAACCCGCGTTTCAACGAAGAAAGTAAGTGTATATCGAGTATTCTTCTCCCACCAGATTTTTTAGTCACTTTTATTTTTTGTTTTCCAGTCATTACTCGAGTCCCCACCAAGTGGTCGGCGCTGGCCATAGTTAACCCCCCTTGATGTGGCTCTCCACCACCCATTTGGGTACATGACCCAATGGACTTTCTATGGTCAGATACTCAACGGTTCAACGTGCTTAAACAGCGTGTTGGGATTCATATCATAACGACGGCAGCCGCAACCATCATGAGTAAAAACAGAAGCACACAAGAATGGCAGCAACTCGATGTAAAGCGACACCTGCACCCGTTCACTGATTTTAATGACTACGCCAAAAAGCCTGGCCGTATTATCAACCGTGCGGAACATATCTATATTTATGACACTGATGACAATCAGATCCTCGACGGCATGTCAGGACTCTGGTGCTGCAGTCTTGGTTACAGCCAGCCGGCCATAGCCGAGGCGGTTAATCGCCAATTCCAGCAGCTTCCCTACTACAATAATTTTTTTCAGTGCAGTAATGCCCCCGCTGTTGAGCTCGCCGAACGCCTAGTTGATATGGCGCCAGAGCCCTTTACTCACGTCTTTTTCACCAATTCCGGGTCGGAGGCCAACGATACTAATCTGCGTCTGGTGCGCCGCTACTGGGATTTACAGGACAAGCCGAATAAACGCATTATTCTGTCGCGCAAAAATGCCTATCACGGCAGCACCATTGCCGCCGCTAGCCTCGGTGGTTTTGAGTTTGTGCACAAGCAATTTGAAACCCTGCCCTACGTTGAACATATTGTCGATCCCAACTGGTTTGTTAACGGCGGAGATCTCAGTGCCGACGAATTTGGCCTGCAGGCAGCTCGCGCACTGGAGCAAAAAATTGATCAGATCGGTGAAGACAATATCGCCGCCTTTATCGCCGAACCGATTCAGGGAGCGGGTGGCGTTATTGTGCCCCCCGACAGCTATTGGCCAGAGGTCAGCCGGATTTTAAAAGCGCGGGATATTCTCTTTATCAGCGATGAGGTAATCTGTGGTTTTGGTCGCACTGGCCAGCTCTTCGGCTGCCAGACACTGGGTACTGAACCTGATTTGATCACCTTTGCCAAGGCGGTAACCAACGGCTTTCAACCCCTTGGCGGGGTCTTGATCAGCGATAAAGTCGCCAGCGTGATCACCGCAAAGGGCGGCGAGTTTGGCCATGGCTTTACCTATTCGGGGCATCCAATTGCCTGTGCCGCCGCGATGGCAACGCTGGATATTATGGACAGTGAAAACATTTTCGAAACGGTGCGCAACGATGCTGCGCCCTATCTGCAAAAGCGCTGGGCAGCGCTTGGCGAACACCCAATCGTTGGCCATACCAGAGGGTTGGGCATGTTTGGCTCAATGGAACTGGTGCGCAATAAAGAGACTCGCGAGCGGCTGGCACCAGATCAGGTATCCGGTGGTATCTGTCGCGACCTGTCGATCAGCAATGGATTGGTTATGCGTGCTGTCGGTGACTCAATGATTATTTCGCCACCACTGATCTGCAGCCATGAAGAGATCGACCTGCTCATTGAGCGCGCAACAACAGCACTGGATCTAACTGCCGAGCACTTTGGTGTTTAAATCTAGGTGATGCAAAAACGGCCCATCAAAAATTGGGCCGCTTTGAGCAAAGATGTTAAGCGTTGATAAGTTACTCTTGCGCAGCAATCCACACCTTGACTGATTCTTCCAATATCTCCAATGGCATCGCACCATTGAGAAGAATCATCTCGTGAAATTCACGCACATCAAAGCGCTCACCGAGCTCGGTCTCTGCCAGTTCACGCAATCTTAACAGCGCTAGCTGACCAATCTTGTAAGCGGTGGCCTGTCCCGGCCAGACCACATAGCGTTCAATTTCGCGAGTGACTTCATCCTCTGTCATGCCGGTTTTTTCAAGCATATAGCTGATCGCCTGCTCACGACTCCACTGCTTGGCATGCATGCCGGTATCGACGACCAGACGCACCGCGCGAAATATTTCTGCCTGCAATCGTCCTAAGTCAGCCAGCGGATCGTCCGCATAGATGTCCATATCGCTAACTACCATGCGCTCAGAGTAAAGCGCCCAACCCTCGGAATAGGCAGTAAATGGACTCACCGTACGTAAAAACGGCACATCCTCAATCAGCTGAGACGCCGATATCTGGAAGTGGTGCCCTGGCGCCCCTTCGTGGTACATCAGGGTTGGCAGGGTCCAGCGTGGATTGTCGGTGGTTTTTTTCTGGTTAATGTAGAAGCGTCCCGGCAGGGAACCGTCCAGCGCCGGAGACATATAGTAGCCTCCCGGAGCAGAGTCCTGAGCATATTCAGGAACGCGCAATATTTCCAGAGGCTGCGGTGGAATGGTAATAAAATAATCGCCTATCCGCGCCATAAGCTGGTCGTTGATCTCATTCAGGTAATCAATTTGCGCGCGCCGTCCCTCATCGGTGTTGGGGAAATTGTGCTCAGGCATTGTCATTAAATGTTGAATGCGGTCGACAAAGGATCCCTCAGTAAAACCGCCAGCAACCAGAATTGCTTCCATCTCCGATTCGATGCGCGCGACTTCGTCGAGACCGGTTTGATGAACTTCATCGGCACTAAAGGTCGTTGTGGTATTGGACTGCAGGGCATTGATGTAAATTTTGTCGCCGTCGGGCAAGCGCCAGATTCCGGCGTGATGATCGGTCTGCTGCAGCAGCTCCTCGAATAGAGTGATCATGCCCTGATAGCCGGGAATAATCTGTTGCTCGACAATAACTCGCGCATCAGTGACCAGCTGATCTTTGCGCTCTTGACTGATCTCGTCGACCTCATCGAGGCGTGATAGCAGCGAACTGACAAGCGGATTGCTGTCGACATCAGTGCCAGAAAATGCGCGCATGCCGATCAAGGCTTTTTCCACAATAAAATCTGGCGGCACCACGCCATGGTCGCGATCATCAATCACAAGAAGCTTTACTTCGGCGATCACGCGGGCAAATTCTTGCAGCCGAGCAATATAGCGAGAAGCACTTTTTTCATCGACGACAACATGCTGATCAGTCAAAAATTGCGGTAAATCGACCATAGGCCCAGAGATTTGATTGACAGAGTAACCAGAATATTTGTGTTCGGCAGAGCGCAAAAGATCATCAAAGAACCACGCCGTGATTTTCCAGCTCAGCAGTTCCTGTCCCTGCAGCCCCTCTGGACCATAATTATTTAAGCCTTCCCGGGCCTCACGCAAAAACTGTAGCGCCTGCTGCTCTGATTCCGCAGTATAGGAATCGAGCTTGTCACTGTGAAAGTCGAGCGGCGTATTATCGATAAGACCGAGATAAGTCATCGTCTCTGGCGAGTCGAGAATTAATTGTATGGAGACTTTATTGACATAATTATTGATGCCAACTGGCAGCGCCCAGAACCACAGATACGCGCCCAAGCCGGCAGCCAAGGTCAATGCCAACAAGTACTTCGCCGCTGTCCGCAATCGCTTCATAAATTCCTCCAAAATAATTAACTAAATTCGCAAGTGAAATCAGTTAAGCAAAAAATTGACTCAACAAGGGTTTAGAGGAGTTCTCAAATACGCTAGCGGAGTAGTGTAGCGGTGGCAGTCTACCCATTCGCGTATTGATAATCTAGCTAACAAGAAGCATTTTCGGCACCGGAAAGCCATTGAAGTCGCAGGCGCAGGATGCACTGTAGGCGCCCATATTGGGGATAAAAACCAGGTCTTCAGCCTGCATCGTGGCGGGTAGATAATGTTTACCCAATACATCAATTGAGTCACAGGTGGGCCCAGCCAGTGACCACAATTCGGCCGCGCCAGTGCGCTGACTGACCAGCGTCAACGCGAAGCCTTGCTCTAACTCCATCAGCCCGCCGTAAAAACCGGTGTCGAGATATAACCAGCGCGATTGATCTCGTGTCGCCACGCCAACCACCTGTGACACCAAACAGCCGGCAGAGCCAACAAAGTAACGACCGGGTTCCGCCATCACCTGAATACTTTCCGGCAGTGACTCAAGTTCATCATTAATAGCAGCCGCAATATCTTCAATCGTCGGATCGGCAGGCGTCAATTGCACTGGGTAACCACCGCCGAGATTTAACAGTTCTGGGGTGAAGCCCTTGGCAATCATTTGTTCAAAAATGGTTTTGGCTGACCGAATCCCTTCCAGCCAGTTATTAATATTGGTGCACTGAGAGCCGACATGAAAGGTCACGCCGCAGAGATTGAGTTGGTATTGCAACGCGGTTGCGATGATCGCTGCAATACCAGCACGACTGGCACCAAACTTCCCGGCCAGCGGCCAGCTTGATCCCTCATTGCTCACTTCAATGCGAATATACAATTTTGCCTGTGGTGCAATAGCGGCAATTTTTTCCAATTCTTCGGTGCTATCGACCGAGTACCACCGCACTCCTTTGGCGGCGGCATATTTGACTGCGGTCGGCGATTTAATCGGATTGGAATAAAACACCTCCTCTGCCGGTACACCCAATGCAAGCAGCGCATCCAACTCGGCTGATGAGGCAATCTCAAAGCAGGTACCCTCCTGACGAAAGATCTCCAGAATAGCCGGATTAGAGTTTGCTTTAACCGCATAGTGAGGTCGTACGCGAGGCATCGCCTGCATAAAACGACGCACGTTATTACGCAGACGCTGCTCGGACATGACCAGCAGAGGCTCAGAGTAGCCTGCCGCCTCGGCGCTGCTGAAGCTAACCTGTTGACGGATATCCTCGTCGATCAGCGCACGTGATGTATCGCTAAAAGACGCTGGTACTGAATTGACTGCTGGCTGATTCATAATGCTCCCGAGAAACGGGCCGTTTGTGGCCGTTGAGCGATAATATTAAGCCCCTAATATGCCAATTTGTATTGCCAAACTGATCTATTTGTTTAATATTACCCATCACTTTGTATTACAAAACGGCATTTTGCTATGAAAAGCGATCAACAGTTATTGAATCTGCTGCGTGAAAACAGCCGTCGCTCGGTCTCTGACATTGCCAACAAGCTCGGCGTCAGTCGCGCTACGGTGCAACAGCGCATGGAACGACTCGAGCATAGAGGCGTTATTCAGGGCTACACCATCAAGCTAAATCCGCATTTTGAGCAACAGCAGGTCAGCGCTTACATTATGATTTCGGTGCTTGCTCGCAAGACTGCCGACATCACCAGACAACTGCAAAAAGATCCGCAATTGGATATGCTCTGCACCATCAGCGGCCAATATGATCTGCTGGCAAAGGTGACCGCGGCGACCACTGAGGCGCTCGACCAGAGTATCGATAGAATTGGGACGCTTGACGGGGTCGAAAAAACCCTCAGTCATATCGTGCTGTCGAGAAAGGTAGATAGATAACGACAGTGCTGTTACTTTACCCGCTGGCACTTAATCCGCGACCGCAAGGGTCGCTCTTTCGCAGCGGCTGTCTTAACGCTATTATCTGCGGCGATAAAAACAACAACAAAATGAGAGTTTTATGAATAGACCGTTGGTAAAACCCAGCCTTGTCGATGCGCTTATTCCCGTCGTTCTGTTAATCGCCATGCTCGCTGGCACGGTCTATGTTTTTGGCCTCGACTCCTTTGGCCCCAATCAGGTAGCGCTGTTTTTCGCCGCTGCAGTGGCCGCTTTAATCGGTATTAAAAATGGGTTGAGTTGGAAAGAAATTGAACAGGGCATGATCGACACCATTACGGTGTCACTGCACGCCATCCTGATTCTGTTGATGGTCGGCGCGCTGATCGGCAGCTGGATACTCGCCGGCACCGTGCCGAGCATGATCTATTACGGCGTCGAACTGATGTCTCCCGACTACTTTTACATGACCTGCTGCCTAGTCTGCGCGCTGGTTGGATTTAGCATCGGCAGCTCATGGACGGTGGCCGGAACACTGGGTATCGGTTTTATGGGCATCGCCGCGGCACTGGATCTGTCGCTGCCAATCAGCGCTGGGGCAATTATCTCTGGCGCTTATTTTGGTGACAAATTGTCGCCACTATCAGATACCACCAATCTCGCCGCCGCCGTCACCAACAGCGATCTGTTTGATCATATTCAACATATGCTGTGGACCACTATCCCCAGCTTTGTGATTGCCTTAACCCTGTTTTTTATCCTTGGTATGGGCAGCAATATTAATGTCAAAGTGGATGATATCGAGATTCTACAGGCAGCGATGCAGCAAGCCTTTATGGTTAACCCGCTGATGCTGGGCCCTCTGGTTTTGCTGTTATTTATGGCCGTGCGACGCCAGCCAGCCCTCTCGACGCTAATTTGTGGTGCCCTCGCTGGATGTGTCTTTGCTGTTTTATTCCAGTGGGACGCGGTGATTACCCTAGCGGCAGATCCGAGTTTAAATAGTGCCGCGGCGATTTTTAAAGGCCTGTTCTCGGCTATGTTTTTAGGCTTCAGTTCGGTGAGCGGCAATGAGTCCATGGATGCGCTGCTGTCTAAAGGGGGCATGCAAAATATGTTGATGACGGTTGGACTGGTGATCAATGCCATGGCGTTTGGCGGCGCCATGGCGCGCACCGGCCTGCTCGAACGCTTAGTTGAAGCGGCACTTAGCAGAGTAAAATCTGCTGGCGGACTGGTCACGACCACGGTGGCAACCTGCATCGGCACTAATGTTCTCGCCGCCGATCAGTATCTGTCGATCGTTATTCCTGGACAGATGTTTGCCGACTCCTATAAACGCCGCAAATTACGCTTGATCAACCTGTCACGAACACTGGAAGACTCCGGCACCCTGACCTCGGTGCTGATTCCGTGGAACACCTGTGGCGCCTATATGTCGGCAACTCTTGGCGTCAGCACTTTTTACTACGCGCCCTATGCGTTCTTTAATCTCTGCTGTCCGCTGATCGCCATCCTCTATGGCTTTTATCAGATTAAACTGCCACTAACCGATGAATCGACCCAAGCCGCTGGCTAAGCTGATGCTCCAGGCAAAGAAGCAGTTGACCCTGCGGTCAACCCTCTTGCGCTGGGTGACATGTCTCAGCATGGCATCGACATGGATGGCTTGTTCAGCTCTAGCAGCGCCCCAGCCAGACGACCAGTTTGATGGTCAACTGGCCCTGCAACATATTGCTCAACAAATCAGTTTTGGGCCGCGTATTTCAGATCATGCTGCCAAGCAGCAGACACTGAATTATATTAAGCAGCATTTGCAGCCTGAGGCCGACAAACTGGTGGTGCAGCCCTTTCAGCGCTTTGGTTTATCGGGCAACAATCTCTGGGCCAGTTTTTATGCCCAAGCGCAAAATGACCCAACATCAAAAAATGGGCCTCGGATTATGCTCGCGGCACACTGGGATACGCGGCCGATAGCCGACCGTGACGATGTTGCAGCAAATCGCTCTCAACCAGTTATTGGCGCCAACGATGGCGCTTCGGGTGTCGCTGTATTACTCGAAATTGCGCGACTACTAAGCAGTAAGCGCGCCCCTGTCACGGTCGATTTAATCTTCCTTGATCTCGAAGATATGGGCAATATAGATCAACTGCCCTTCTCTATCGGCGCCAGCGAATTTGTCCGCATGAACCGCTTTTACCGCCCCTCCGCTGGTGTTGTGGTGGATATGGTCTGCGACCGCGATCTGGTTATTCCGCGCGAAGGTTTCTCGCGCAAAGGCGCAGCAGATTTGCAAAACAGGATCTGGCAGATTGCCGAACAACAGGGCGCAGCAGTATTTGTCGATCGCAATGGTAGTTTTGTTGACGATGATCACGTGCCGTTTTTGAATGCTGGGCTCAAAGTAGTAAACCTTATTCACTGGCCCTTCCCTGCATCGTGGCACACCAGTGATGATACTATCGAGCACTGCAGTGCCGACAGTTTGCAGCAGGTAGGCAGGGTTGTCGCAGAATTAATTTACACTAGTCCAACAGACTAAATTTTAGGGGCTAAATTTTA
>JAFMBY010000036.1 GCA_017858135.1 Porticoccaceae bacterium
CCTACTGGGCCCACCATCTTCACCTGCGGTTCGATGTTAAACCCGTAGGACTAATCCAGGCAGCACTCTTAATAATGAAAAATATTGCTGCCGTTCAGCTTGCAGTTGCAGCTTCACCCTACTGGGCCCACCATCTTCACCTGCGGTTCGACATTGAACCACGCAGCTAAAACCAACACTATGAAATCACTGTTTAAACTTCTCCTCCTCAGCGCATTGACCACATCGATAACGACGGGCTGTGTCGATTCTGACTCGTCTCAGGGCAGACAAAAACACCAATCGCAAACTTACGTCCTAGTCCATGGCGCTAGCGGTGGCGCATGGGATTGGACGTCGATGGATGTCATCCTGACCAACAGAGGCCATAAGGTCTACAGAACGACACTCTCAGGCCTTGGTGACAGAGTGCACCTTGCCAGCAAGGAGATCAATTTAACGACTCACATCACTGATGTGGTGAACACAATCCTCTTTGAACAATTGGATGAGGTCATTTTAGTCGGTCATAGCTACGGCGGAATGGTTATCACTGGGGTGATGAATCAGATTCCCGAAAGAATCAAACAGGCTATTTTTTTGGATGCTGCGGTACCCAACCACGGCATGTCAGCCCTCGATTTGTGGCCAAGTATGGCCAAACATCCAGTAATAGATGGGCAGGTGTACTTTTCATGGTTGCAACAAGACTCCTTGCCGCCCCATGATGTGCCCCAGTCACTGGCCACGTTCACCGAGTCGGTCTCTTTCGATAATCCGAAAGCACAGGCGTTGGCGGCCACCTATATACCCTTTATCGATAACGAAACTGCAGCACGATTGCAGTCAACCATCGATCCCTCATGGAAAAATGCGCTGTCACGAAACTGGCCAGTGCACCCTCTTATCAGTGATCACAATGCACAGCGCTCGCACCCGAAAGAACTGGCTGATTTGCTCGAGCTGGTCACGCGAACAGCGAGCAAATAGCGCGGCACCGCAAGCAGTGTCAGGATAAGCGCACAACCAAGAGCAGTGAAAAGAGACAGGGATGCCTCTTTGACACCCTTTTTAACCCTCTATACGACAGCCAAACTCGGCCCCTGCGTCGAGCAGCCACTGGCCAATATAGTCAGCAAAACTGCGCCGGATAACGAGATCATAAGAACCATCACAGCGGTTGCTAATGATTGCTGAGGCTTTGGCAAAGGTAGTTTGTACGGCACGACACTGGCCGGGCTTGGCTGCGGCCAAGGCCTGACAATCATAGACTGTCGATTTTTTCAGCAACGTTTCCACATTGGCACCGCGCAGATTGATCAGGGTCTGCCCGCCACTGACGTCGACAATTGAAATATGACCGCTAAGCTTTTCGCGCAGCGCGGCTTCGATGGCAGCAGCATCACCGTCAATCGTAATCACACACCATTCGCTGGGCCCCAACCAATAGATGCTGGCACTCTGATGATGGTTGCAAAACCCCGGCTCACGGGGAAGCGCAACACCGAGCACAGCAGCCACTGCAGCGCAGAAAGCGCTATCTTCAGCATCGCCACGAAGATTTAAATGAGCACTGAGCGGTGCTTCCTTGATCACCACACCGCAATCAACCTGATCATTAAATAGCGCGCGGTCGACGCCAGTTTTATTAAACGCACCATGCAAATAGTGCAGCGGTGTTTGCACGTGGCTATTACTCGACATGGTGACGCTCTCCCTTGGGATCATAGAAAACTGAACTGACAATTTCCGCAGCAATTATGCGCCCGTCGGCCAACGGACAATAGACAATCTGACCCAGGCGATTGAGGCCGCCTTTAACCACCGCCAGCGCAATGGAGTGACCGAGACAGGCACTGTAATAACTGGAGGTAACATGGCCCTGCATCGACATCGGAATTTTCTGCTTGGAATCGAAGACGATCTGCGCACCCTCCGGTATAACCTCAGTCGCCACCAGCGTCTTCAAACCGACCAACTGCTTGCGGTTATCTCTGGTGGTATCGCTGCGCTCTAGCGAGCGCTTACCGAGATAACTAAAGGTTTTGTTTTTACCCAGCACCCAGTCCATATTCATATCGCTCGGTGTCATTGAGCCATCGGTGTCCTGACCAACAATAATAAAGCCCTTCTCGGCACGCAGTACGTGCATAGTCTCAGTGCCATAGGGCGTAATATCAAACTCTGCGCCCGCCTCCATCAACTGCTCCCAGACGTGGCGACCATGGTGCGCCGGCACATTGACCTCGTATGAGAGCTCGCCGGTAAAGCTGATACGAAATACGCGCGCCTTAACGCCGGCCACTGTCCCATCGCGCCAGTCCATAAATCCGAAAGCCTGATTGCTGAGATCGATGTCCGCACAGACTTTGGCAATCACTTTCCGTGCATTGGGACCACTGACGGTCGCCGTGGTCCAGTGATCGGTTACCGAGGTAAAGTAAACTTGCAGCTCTGGCCATTCAGTTTGCTGCCAGAGTTCCAGCCACGCCAACACGCCAGCCGCACCGCCGGTGGTGGTAAACATCAGATAGTGATTGTCACCGAGACAGGCACAGACGCCGTCGTCGAAAATCATGCCATCTTCTTTAAGCATCACGCCATAGCGGCATTTCCCCGGCGCCAACTTAAGGTAAGAGTTGGTGTATATCCGAGTGATAAATTCCGCCGCGTCGGGACCTTGAATATCAATCTTACCCAGCGTGCTGGCGTCGAGAATACCGACACTATTGCGCACAGCGAGCCCCTCGCGATTGACCGCGTCGAACATAGTTTCACCCGACTGGGGGAAGTACCAGGGGCGTTTCCACTGACCGACATTCTCAAACTCAGCACCCTGCTCCACATGCCAGCGATGCATCGCCGTGTAGCGTTCGGGATCAAACAGCTGATTGACATCACGACCGGCCAAGGCACCAAAGGTGGACGGCGTGTAGGACGGTCGAAAAATGGTCGTGCCGGTTTCAGCGATACTCTGCCCCAAGGCATTGGCCAGAATGGCCATGCCATTGATATTGCCGAGCTTACCCTGATCGGTACCAAAACCGAGCGCGGTATAGCGCTTGACGTGCTCGACCGATTCAAAACCTTCGCGCACCGCCAGCTCAACACCGCCAGCGGTGACATCAAGTTGAAAATCGACAAACTGACTCGGTGCGCGACTGGTGCTCTGGGTGTGTGGCAGCAAAAATAATGCTTGCTGTGGCTGCTGAGCATATTCTTGGCACACAGGCGCAGCGAAATGAATCGTGCCATCGCCACAGCCCGCCAGTTTGGCTGCCTCAGCGCCGGCATTGCCACCTTCTGCCAAGCAAGCTGCCAAACTGTAGGTGCCGCGACAGGCACCGGCGGAGCGTTCCTGCTGTTTCGATTCGCCGGGTCTAAAACCGACAATTTGCTCATCCCACTGAGGTTTTGCACCAGTGTGTGAGCTGAGGTGAATCGCCGGACTCCAGCCGCCAGACGAGGCGATTAGGTCACAGTTTAGACCACGTGCGCTGCCAGTCACCGCTGTACCGTCGGCATTGATCGGCGCTACCAGCGCACCTTTAACGCGCTTACTGCCCTGCGCTTCAATTACCGCGTGACCATCGATCACATCGATACCCAGCGCTTTCACTGCGTTGACACTATCGCCCTGTGGATCAGTGCGTGTATCGACTACGGCAACCACCTGACGACCGGCCTGATGCCAATCAAGGGCCGTCTGATAGGCGCTGTCATTAGTGGTAACCAGCACCAGTTTGTTGCCGGGTAAAACGCCGTAGCGATTAATATAAGTCGACACCGAACAAGCCGACATCACGCCGGGGATATCATTGTGCGCAAACACCAGCGGGCGCTCAAAGGCTCCGGTTGCCAACACTACCTGTTTGGCACGAACCCGATGCAGACGCTGGCGAGCACCTTGATCCGCAGTCAGCCCAAGATGGTCGGTGCGTCGTTCGAGAATGGCGAGGAAATTATGGTCGTAATAACCAAACACGGTACTGCGTGGCAGCAACTGAACATTATCAAAACCCTGCAACTCGGCGACCAACTGGGCGACCCAGTCCGTCGCAGCAATCCCATCCAGAGTCTGTGTCGAGGCCAGCAGACTGCCGCCAAACTGCGACTGTTCATCGGCGATAATCACTCGGGCACCAGCGCGCGCCGCTTCTCGCGCCGCAACCAGACCCGCTGGACCCGCGCCGACCACCAGCACATCGCAGTGCTGATTGAGCTTGTCGTAAGTATCCGGATCGCGCTCGACCGGCGTGGCACCCAAACCAGCCGCCTTGCGAATAAAGTGCTCGTAGGTCATCCAGAGTTTTTTCGGATACATAAAGGTTTTGTAATAAAACCCAGGCGGCATCAAACGGCCAAAAGCACCGATAACGCCCATCAAATCAAAATCGACACTGGGCCAGCCATTGACACTGAACGCTTCCAGACCCGCGTATAATTCGACTTGAGTGGCCTTAAGATTGGGCACCGTAGCGGCGCCGGAGCCGAGCTGAATAATGGCGTTAGGTTCTTCGGCACCGTGACCGACAATGCCGCGCGGTCGCGCGTATTTAAAGCTGCGTCCGACTACATCGACACCATTGGCGAGCAGGGCCGAAGCCAGTGTGTCGCCAGCCACACCCTGATAGGCTTTGCCATTAAAAGAAAAATCAATCCGCTTGGACGCATCGGTACAGGCACCTGAGCCAAGGCGGTTTTTTTGCATTATCGAGCGGCTCATGATGTTGCTCCTGTTACTGCCGGTTGCTGACCGATTAAATAACTCTCTAGAATTTCATAGGTCAACGTGTCACGAGTGACATTAAAGTAACGGCGGCAGCCGACGGCGTGATACCACATTTCATGGTGAATGCCCTTTGGGTTGCTACGAAAAAACAGATAGTCGCCCCACTCCTCATCAGATAGCGACTCAGGCGCCAGAGGTCGGACGATATGCGCCTCGCCTCGGTAGCTGTACTCTTCTTCTTCGCGCGCTTCGCGACAATGGGGACAGTGAATTAATAACATCTCAGTTCTCGTTAGCTATTTTCAGGTGTTGTTAGGTGTTTTTAGAACGGCCCCATAAATTTAGCGGGCAGCCTGTACTGTTCAACAATTAGTGCGCTACGCCAGCAGCACCATGCTCATCAATTAGCGCGCCAGAGTTAAATCGGTCCAGCGTAAACGCCGCTGCCAACGGATGCGGGCGATCATTGGCCACGGTGTCGGCAAACACATAACCGGAGCCGGGCGTGGCTTTAAACCCGCCGGTACCCCAGCCGCAATTAAAGTAGAGGCCATCGACTGATGTCTTACTGATAATCGGGCAGGCATCTGGGCAGGTATCGACAATGCCGCCCCACTGGCGATTCATTCGCACACGACTAAAGGCCGGGAACAGCTCGCAGATTGCCTGCACGGTGTGTTCGACAATGTGGAACGAACCGCGCTGTCCGTAGCCGTTGTAACTGTCAACGCCAGCGCCAATAACCAGATCACCTTTATCAGACTGACTGATATAACCGTGCACCGCATTCGACATGACCACCGTATCCAGACAGGGTTTAACCGGCTCGGAAACCAGCGCTTGCAGCGGTCGCGATTCCACAGGCAGACGCAGGCCGGCCATGGCCGCCACCACGCTGGAGTTACCGGCGGTAACACAGGCGACCTTGCGCGCGCCGATAAAACCTTTGGTTGTTTCAACGCCAACCACCGCGCCATCTTGGCGACGAATACCCGTCACTTCGGTCTGTTGGATCAGGTCTACGCCTAACGCGTCGGCGCCGCGGGCGTAGCCCCAGGCCACCGCATCGTGACGCGCGGTACCACCGCGGGGCTGAAAGGATGCGCCCAAGATCGGGTAGCGACTATCGGCGGAAATATTAATTAACGGTGCGATTTCTTTGACTCGCTGCGGGCTGACGACTTCACCGTCGATACCGTTCAAGCGATTGGCATTGACCCGGCGCTCAATATCACGCATGTCCTGCAATGTGTGACCAAGATTGAGCACACCGCGCTGACTAAACATGACGTTGTAGTTGAGTTCCTGACTGAGCCCTTCCCAGAGTTTTAATGATAATTCGTAGAGTTGCGCAGCCTCATCCCAAAGGTAATTAGACCGAATAATCGTGGTGTTTCGCGCAGTGTTACCGCCACCGAGATAGCCTTTTTCGATCACCGCAATATTAGTCAGACCATGAACCTTGGCGAGATAATAAGCCGTGGCTAAGCCGTGACCACCACCGCCTACCACAATCACATCGTAATCTGATTTTGGGGTCGGATTGCGCCATACTTTCTGCCAATTTTCATGGTAACTCAGGGCATTTTTTAGCAGGCTGAAAGCGGAATATTTTTTCATGCTCAGGACTCTCGAAAATAGCGGTCGGTAACGCTCATTGGAGCAATTGGCAAGCCCGCTGAGATAGAAGAAAACCGACAACCTATTAGGTAAAAAACGACAAATAGCTCAAAAAAGCTGGAAATGGCGGCTCTATTCAAGCCAACTGGTAAATTTGTTGAATATAAACGTCGCCAACCCTAGACTATGGCAGTCGACAATAATGAGTTTCGCATGATCAAAAACCCCTCAAAAAGCGCCCTGAAATCGCTGCAAAAAAATCCAGCTACAGAGAAAATTTCGCCCAGTTTGTCGGTCGGGTTTGTGCTGATGCCAAGCTTTACTCTGCTGCCTTTTTCGGCCTTTGTCGATGCCTTGCGCCTGGCTGCCGATGAAGGCGATCAGAGCCAGCAGATCAACTGTCACTGGACGGTTATGGGGCCGACGCTCGAGCCGATCAGCTCAAGCTCAGGGGTCAGTGTAAAACCCTGGGAAACCTATCGCGACCCAGCAACTTTTGATTACATTGTCGTGGTTGGTGGTTTGCTGCCACAGACATTGAACGGCAGCCAACATGCGATCAATTATCTGCAACGTGCCGATCAGGCCCATGTGCCGATTATTGGCCTCTGCACGGGCTCCTTTGCCATGATTCGCGCCGGACTGATGGAAGGTCGGCGCTGCTGTGTCAGCTGGTTTCACTACAAAGATCTCTGCGACCGCTACAGCGATGTGATTCCGGTGGCCGAGCAGTTATTTGTCGATGACGGTGATCGCATTACCTGCGCCGGCGGTGCCGTGGCGGCCGATCTGGCGGCTTACATTATTGAACGCCACCTGGGCCAGAGCTGGGCGCGCAAAAGCCTGCGCATCTTAGTGATGGATAGTCCGCGACCGGCAAACTCGCCACAGCCGCAGCCGAGTGCCGATTATCAGGTTACCAATAAGTGGGTGAAGCGCGCGCTACTGCTGCTGGAACAAAACCTTAGCCGGCCGCTGACCACCGATGAAATCGCCACCCGTCTGAGTATTTCCAAGCGTCAACTGGAACGACTGTTTCTCGGCGAAACCGGTGACAGCTTGCAAAAGTTCTATCGCAAGATTCGTTTAAATTACGGCTTATGGCTGCTGCAAAACACACCGCGCTCAATCACCGATATCGCCCAGGAAACCGGCTTTGCTGATACCGCACATTTTTCGCGCGCGTTTCGCAGTGCCTTTGCAAAAAAACCCTCTGAATACCGCAATCGTTAAACCGCCCATTGGTATCTAAGAAAGAACGCGGCGCTCATTGCTCGGCGGCTTACCGTAGAGGTCGCTGTAGCACTTACTGAAGTGTGGTGCAGTCGAAAAGCCGCAGCTAATCGCCACATCAATCACCGGAATTGAGGTTTGCAACAGTAACAATCGCGCCCGCGATAGCCGCAACTCAAGATAGTAGCGGGATGGCGCGCAGTGCAGATAACGATTGAACAGGCGCTCTAGTTGTCGCCGCGAAATTCCCACGTAGTCGGCCACCTCATCGAGCGTTAAGGGCTCTTCGATATTGCTCTCCATCAAACTCACTGCATCCACCAAACGCGGCTGACTGGCACCAATTAAATATTGCAGCGGCGCACGCTGGGCATCTTTTTCCGTGCGCACACGGTCACAGGTGAACTGGTCCGATATCTGCTGCACCAACTGATGGCCGTGGATACTGGCAACTAAATTGAGCATCAAATCAATCGAACTAATGCCACCGGAGCAGGTATAGCGATCGCGATCAATTACAAATAAACTTGAGCAGATTTGCAGACTGGGAAACTCTTCGCGCATGCTGGCAAGATTTTCCCAATGAATAGTACAGCGGTAGCCATTCAGCAGCCCAGCGGCAGCCAGGACATAACTGCCAGTGCAGAGAGCACCGAGAGCGATTTTATTTTTCGCCAAACGGCGCAGCGCATCGCTAACGTGCTTGTTGCAATGATCTTTAATCCGGTATCCGCCGCAGACCATCAAGATATGCATCGACTGTTCAGGGTCAAGGCGGCCGTCAACTTTCATTTCTAAGCCGGCACTGGAGACAACCGCCTCACCATCAACACTGTAAATGGACCAGCGGTAGAGCGCGCGGTCAGTTAAACGATTGGCGAGGCGAAGTATACCAATCGCATTGGCGAAGGTACTGAGAGTGTACTCTGGCATTAATAGAAACCCGATATGCAGGGTTACCGGTGGATCAACAGACTCGGGGGCAACAACTTCAGACATTTTCCAACGCCTTTTTTTATTATTGTCTTGTTTTGGCTGCCCCCAACTAAGCCGGACGCGCGCGCAACGGCGTCGAGTATATTCTAGGAATAGTAAATTTTGACAGAACTATTTTCGGCTAGCAGAGCGAATTAACGCCGTCGACGCTTGCGACTCCCACTATCGACAATGGTTTTTTCTGGTGGTCTGGAAATCGTAGAGAAAAGATGGGGAAATGGATCGGTTTTATTAGGGAAGGCCATCGCATCGACAAAGTAATCCTGAAACTTAGGTTCCATGGCCGTTTCGATGCGCTCAATATTTTTAACCAGTGATTCAATCACCTGTCGCGACTGCTGGTTTAACAGTGCGATTCTAGCTCCGGTGCCGGCGGCATTGCCAGCGGAAGAGACCTGTTCGAGCGCACAGTCGGGAATCAGCCCGAGCACCATAGCGTGCTGAACATTGATATGACTGCCAAAGGCACCCGCCAATCGAATGCGCTCAACACTGTCGACACCCATATGGTCCATCAGCAGCTTGACGCCCGCATAGAGGGCCGCCTTGGCTAATTGGATCTGGCGGATATCATTCTGGGTAATCACAATATCGGATTGGCCGTCGCGCTCCGAGCGGTACAGGCAGTACGACCAGGTACGATCATTTTGCTGAATTCGCGGTGTTCGACTGATCAACTCGCCATCGACCACACCGTCCACAGTAATAATGCTCGACAGGTACATTTCAGCGACGACTTCGATAATCCCCGACCCGCAGATGCCGGTGACGCCAAAGTCGCTGATCGAATCGGCAAAGCCCTGTTCATCGGACCACAGGGCCGAGCCAATCAGTTTAAAACGCGGCTCCAGTGTTTCTGGGTTGATCCGCACGCGCTCGATAGCGCCGGTGGCCGCGCGCTGGCCACAGCTGATCTGCGCCCCTTCAAAAGCCGGACCGGTAGGGCTTGAACAGGCCAGCAAACGCTGGCGATTGCCGAGAACAATCTCGGCATTGGTGCCGACATCCACCAGCAGCGTCATCTGATCCTGCTCCTGGGGCTCCTCCGAGAGAATCATTCCCGCGGTATCGGCACCGACATGGCCAGCGATACAGGGCAGCACATAGACGCGGCCACCCGGATTAATCGCTAAGCCAATCTGCGCTGCCGGCACATCGACGGCCGCGTCAGTGGTCAGCGCAAAGGGTGCACCACCCAGTTCAATAGGGTCTATGCCAAGCAAGATATGATGCATAATCGGATTGGCAACAAGCGCAATCTCGAGAATAGCCTCGATACCCACGTTAATGTCTTTCGCTACCTGCGCAAACAAGCTGTTGAGTGCCTCGCGGATCACCGTGGTCATCTCCTCGGCACCCTCCGGATGCATCATCACGTAGGAGACGCGACTCATCAGATCTTCGCCAAAGCGAATTTGCGGATTCATCAGACTGGCACTGGCGAGCACTTCGCCGCTGGAGAGATCGCAGAGATGGGCGGCGACCGTGGTCGAACCGACATCGACGGCCACGCCATAGGCCTTGTCGCGAAACCCCGGCCACAGGGCGACGATGCTGCTGCCTTTATACACGGCCACGGTGATCCCGCGTTTGGCCTCGCGCAGTGCCGGCTGTAAGGTTTTAAGCAGGGCCACATCAATGGTTAAACCGCTTAACTGCCAGTCCTGTTCAAGCACATCCAGCAGTCGCTGCAAATCGCCTTTTGGCACGTGCATATCCGGCTCTTCCACCTGCACGTAATACAGGCGCGTCGCCGCGTCCAAATGGATATCACGATACTCGGCGTCTTTGCGCACGATCTGGCGATGCACCTGACTCTCGGCGGGCACGTCAATCACCACATCGTCGAGCAGCAACGTATGACAACTGAGACGACGGCCATTGGCCAGTGGCGCTTTGCGCTCAGCGTATTTAATTTCGGTGGCGCAGACCGGTGACAGATGACTGCTGTCAGATTCGATCTGATGCTTCGGGAAGGCGCCATCGGCACAGACAACCTGGCAGCGACCACAGAGTCCGCGACCTCCACAGACCGAGTCAATATCCACCCCCAACACACGGGCAGCGTGCAGCAACGGCGTATTGACCGGAAAACTGCCGCGACGTCCCGACGGGGTGAAGACTACCTTGACCTGTTGATCAGACATTGTGTTATTCGCTCTATTTGATTAGCCGCGGCGACGACCCCTACCCGCGCGACCGCCACGAGCACCAGCGCCTTCAGCCACCGGCTCGCGGTAGGCTCTAATCCAGTTGGCGCAATCTGGGTCATTGCCCATCATCACATCGCCACCACGCACTGCCTGCATCACTTCAGGGTGCAGCGGACTGGTGATTGCCGAGGTCATGCCGGCACCCATAGCCATGGTTAAAAAGGCACTATTAATACCGTTGCGGTTGGGCAGACCAAAACTGACATTGGAGGCGCCGCAGGTGGTATTCACTTTTAATTCTTCACGCAGACGACGCACCACATGCATTACCTGCAGACCGGCGGTGTTAATTGCACCAATTGGCATCACCAGTGGATCGACCACGACATCGCTGTAGTGAATGCCATAATCGGCGGCGCGCTCAACAATCTTTTTTGCCACCTTAAAGCGCTCATCTGGGTCTTCGGAAATACCGGTTTCATCATTCGAGATGGCCACCACCGCCGCGCCATATTTGGCCACCAACGGTAGTACTCGCTCCAGCACTTCATCTTCACCTGTGACCGAGTTGACCAGCGCCTTGCCCTGATAGACCGCCAGACCCGCTTCCAGTGCCTCAATAATCGAGGAGTCAATACTCAGTGGCACATCGGTAATCGACTGCACCAGTTGAATAGACTCAGCCAAAATGCGCGGCTCATCAGCCAGTGGGATGCCGGCATTGACGTCGAGCATTTGGGCACCCGCGGCTACCTGTGCCAGGGCATCGGCTTCAACGCGACTGTAATCACCATTTTTCATTTCTTCAGCAAGAATTTTGCGCCCGGTGGGGTTGATACGCTCACCAATAATCACAAAGGGCTGATCAAAGCCAATTTTAACTTCTCGCGTCGCCGAACTCAGGGTGGTGATGGTCATGGGTCTCTCCAAAAATTTATCGGTTTGGATGCCAGGGAATACGATCCCCCAACACCCCGGTTTTTTCTACAATCTCAGCAACTCGATGTTCCTGCTTATAAGCCATCAAATGAACACCGCTGACGCCAGCAATCTGACGAATCTGCTGAACCATTTCGATGCACATATTGACCCCCTCCTGCTTCTGATCTTCAGCACCAGCAAGACGCTTGATCACAGAATCGGGAATATGCACACCGGCTACATTGTTGCGAATCCACTCCGCCGATTTGGCTGAAGCGAGCGGGCCGACGCCGGGCAAGATATAGACCTTTTCATGCAAACCGAGATCGCAGACCTTGGCCATGTAGTCTTTCAGCCTATCGATATCAAAGCAGTACTGAGTCTGCACAAACTGTGCGCCGGCAGCGACTTTTTTGGCTAGGCGCAGTGGCCGATAGTCAAAAGGTGGCGCGAAAGGGTTGGCCGCGGCGCCTAAAAACACCTGCGGTGGCGAGGTGATTTTGCGCCCGCTTAAAAACTCTCCATCATCACGCATGCCGCGCAACATCGACAGTGAAGTCATACAGTCCATATCGAAGACCGGCTTGGCCTCGGGGTGATCACCTGACTGCACGCCGTCGCCAGTCAGGCAGAGAATATTCGACACGCCCATGGCCGAGGCGCCGAGCACATCACCCTGAATGGCGATGCGATTTCTGTCGCGACAGGAGACCTGCATAATCATTGAATAGCCGCGTCGGGTCAGCAGGGCACACATACTGACACTGGACATATGGCAGTTAGCGCCGGAGCCATCAGTGGCATTAATCGCATCGACATAGCCATCAAACATTGCTGCACGGGTAAATACTTCAGCTGGATCAGCGGAATCTGGCGGAGCGATTTCTGCGGTGACCGCAAAGTGGCCCGCGCGCAACACTCGCTCGAAACGGCCCGGTGAATCATGGCCCGGTAAGATTGGTAAATTTTCGCCCGCGGTGGGTTCATCATCAAAGATCATAGGTCTTTAATACCGAGTTTTGTCCGCACTTCGCGCAACCAGGCGCTGGTGCCATTGAGACGTGAATCCAGCGGCGGCTGTATCACTTGAATCGTTGTCTCGGGCTGGCCGACGCGCTGACTGCCCTGCCAAGCGGTTACCCAGACACAGGTCATCTCAGGGTCTATTTCACAACCACCGTCGGCGCGTACTCCGCCACAGGGACCATTGCGCAGCGTTTTCGGGCAGTTCATTGGACAGGCAAGACCGGTGGAGCCCAAGGTGCATTGACCACAGGACTTGGAATCAAATAGGAACCCTTTGACGATTTTTTCAACGCGCGCAAAAGGGGCGTCGAGACGGCGATAGCCGACTTTAGCCAGCAGCGGGTGCAGCGCAAGGAGCAGCTTTTCCAGCCCCTGATAGACAACGTGCAACCAACCTGCATTGCGCACTGACCAGTAGCGCACCCTTTTCATGCTGACTCGGCCTTGAGCCCTTTGCCAGCGACCAGAGCGGCAATATCTTCATTGGAATAGGCCTGCTCGATGGCAGTGGCAAATTGGTCAGCCAACTCCTGGGGGGTACCTTCATCATCTATCGAACTGGCGACCCGACGCCAATCTTCGAGGTATTCGTCACTGCCGCCCTTACCGGCGCGCATCGCAGCGCGATCAATCGCCGCTTGAAAACGGTGGCTCAAAATCGTCTTGCCGCGCTCGCGACCGCGCTTTACCAGCACCTGAGCTGGAATATCACGCCAAAACACTTCGATTTTTTGCATCACAAATCCTTTACGGCTATTTCAATTTTAAAATCTGCGTTTCAAGAGCAGTGCCTAACTCACCGTATCCACAGTGATGATGTACAAAGTCGAGATTAAGAAAATCCGCTGCGTCTCTGGCAGCACGTTGCAAATGCTGATCTTGCCGCTGAGACAGGTAAACCAATTTCTTATAGTGGGCAAAAAACTGCTCGCGTAGCTCGGGATAGCGATCAAGCTTTAACCCTTTAATCACCAGCCGCTCAAAGTGCTCAACCAAAAAATCGGTTAAATAAAATGTCCCCAATTCACGTTCAGCCAATTCAGCAAACCGCTGTTGTCCGGCATAGAATGCATAGCAGTGGGCGCCGGGCAAGCGCTCGACTCCCTGCATGCCCTCTTCCTCTAATAAGCGGTCAATCTCGCCACCGGTTCCGCAATCGGCATAGCCAATAAAAATATTATCGAAGCGATGGCGGTTTTGCTCAATTTTATCGCGCAATTTGGCAGCAATACTTTTCGGCCTATTGTGCAACTCCGCATCGAGGCATTGCAGCTCCATATGTTGCCAGAGGCTGTTAGTTTCCAAGTTGGATTTTTGCAGCCAGACCATCTCTCGCGCTAGCGCACCGCAGGCAATCACCAATAGCTTTGCCTGATGCTTGGTCGCGGCAGGCAAAACAGCCATCAAGCGTTCTCGAGGGCCCTGCGCTCAGAGACCAGACGAATGGCAGTGGTCGCTGCATCTGCGGCATCGCGACAGTAAGCGTCAGCCCCTACCGCCAGACCAAACTCTTCATTGAGCGGCGCACCGCCGACCATAACAATGTATTTGTCACGCAGCCCCTGATCTTTCATGGCGTCAATCACTACCTTCATATAGGGCATGGTGGTGGTCAGCAGCGCAGACATACCGAGAATATCCGGCTGGTGTCGCTCGAGTGCAGCAAAGTACTCTTCGACAGAATTGTTAATGCCGATATCGTGCACTTCAAAGCCAGCGCCTTCCATCATCATCGCCACCAGGTTTTTGCCGATATCGTGAATATCGCCTTTCACTGTGCCGATAACCATGGTGCCCACTGGCTTAGCGCCAGTCTCTGCCAACAGTGGCTTAAGAATGCCCATGCCGCCTTTCATGGCATTGGCTGACAGCAAGACCTCCGGAACAAACAGAATGCCGTCGCG
Source organism: Porticoccaceae bacterium (assembly GCA_017858135.1). Lineage (GTDB taxonomy): Bacteria > Pseudomonadota > Gammaproteobacteria > Pseudomonadales > Porticoccaceae > HTCC2207. Next base: position 14,565 of record JAFMBY010000036.1, read on the forward strand.
GAAATCAATACCGACTATTGTCATACCATCGACCAAGGCTTCCGAGAGGACCCGCTCAGCAGACCAGCCGCGTGCAAGCAGTAGTTCGGTCCCTTCTTGAATCTCGTCTTTTAGACCATCATACAGATCGTCATGCATCTGCAAGACTAAGTCCTCATCGGACAGGTCGGCCAGGATAATATCGTCTTCGTCAGACATCTCTAATTCCTTAAAATGGTGCTCTAAAGCGGTTCTTTAAAAAGTCTTAACTTAATAATCGCGATCGGCAAAGGATCCTTTGCGTCGCGCCATAAAGTCCAGTAATGCGTCATCCACTGCGGCGTCAAGTGCCGGCGCCTGATACTCATTGAGCATCTTCTTCCACAGCACATTGGCGCGCTGAGCCGTGTCCAGCGCACCATCCGCAGTCCACTGCTCAAAGCTATTGTTGTCGGCCACGGTAGAACGGTAGAAAGCCGTCTCAAAGTTGCGCAACGTGTGTGCAGAACCGAGGTAATGTTTGCCCGGCCCGACTTCTCGCACAGCATCCAGCGCCTGGCCGTTCTCAGACATATCCATGCCGCCGAGCAGCACAGCTAACATACTCGCCTGATCGCAATCCATAATAAATTTCTCGTAACCCATCGCCAGACCACCCTCGAGCCAGCCCGCGGTGTGCAACATAAAGTTCACTCCGGCCAGTGCTGAGGTCTGCAATGTGTTGGCGGCTTCGTAGGCTGCCTGAGCGTCAGGCAGTTTTGAGCCGCAGAGTCCACCACCGCTGCGGAACGGTACGCCGAGACGACGTGACAGTGCCGCGGCAGCATAGATCACCATGCTCGGCTCCGGGGTACCAAAGGTCGGCGCGCCAGTTGCCATGGAGACGGCCGCCGCGAAGGTGCCAAAAATCACCGGTGCGCCGGGACGAACCAACTGAGTAAAGGCGATTCCAGCCAGTGCTTCGGCGAGAATCTGCGTCACTGTGCCAGCGGTAGTAACCGGCGACATGGCGCCGGCCAGAATAAATGGCGAGATCACGGTGGCCTGATTATTGCGTGCATAGACCTTGAGCGAGCCCAGCATGGTGGCGTCGTAAACCATCGGCGAATTAACATTGATCAGACTGGTCAAGACACAGTTCTGGTCGACAAACTCATCACCGAACACCAGTTTGGCCATGGCCACCGTATCTTCGGCGCGCTCATGGTGAGTGACAGAACCCATTAACGGCTTGTCACTGTATTTGAAATGGCTGTAGACCATATCAAAGTGGCGCTTGTTAACCGGCAAGTCAACCGGCTCACAGATGGTGCCGCCGGAGTGATGCAATCCGGGCGCCATGTAGGCGAGCTTAACGAAGTTATTAAAATCCTCGATGGTCGCGTAACGACGACCTTTATCGATATCATGGACGAAGGGAGAGCCGTAGGCCGGGACTAGAACCGTGCGCGGACCACCGATAATCACATTGCGCTCAGGGTTGCGCGCATGCTGCACAAACTCTTTCGGCGCGGTCGCCTGAATCAATGAGCGACACAGCCCTTTCGGGAAATGTACACGTGTGCCACGAACATCTGCGCCAGCGGCTTTCCACAGTTCCAATGCTTCCGGATCGTCGAGAAAGTCGATACCGATCTCTTCGAGGAGAATATCGGCATTGTCTTCAATCAGCTGCAGGTTCTCTTCGCTGAGGTATTCAAAATAGGGGATTTTGCGCTCGATAAACGCCGCCTTTGCGACTACCGTATTTTCCCGCGCTTCGCGGCGCCCTTCGCGCCCGCCACCCTTTCGTCGTGCCGATCTTTCAGTCATTGCATACCATCCAGTTGCGGGGCTGATATGCCCTGCTAAGTAGTCTAATAATCATCGCAGTGTGTGCCTGTTCTGGGGGTCTCGCATCCAATTTTACGACCGCCGAATACACCTCTGCGACACGCTGAGAGCGCGTGTGATTTACCTGCTCCTGCCGCCGTCACCGCGAGCCAAAATTCTAGGCTCGCAACGCCACATTGTCTGGGTCAAAAGGTGATTCCTCGATCACCGTGGCGCGATAGCGCTCACCGAGTATTTCAATCTCCAACTCAGTGCCGACTGCCGCGTAATCGGCTTTAACAATACCCAGTGCCAGCGACTTTTCAGTGCGGAAACCATAGCCGCCTGAGGTCGCACGACCGACCAAAACACCGTCTTTGTACAGGCCTTCGGAACCGCGCGCATCGGCGTCTTTAATACCGTGCACTTCGAGCGTGGCAAAGGCATTGACGAAGCCACGCTGCTGCCAAGCCTTGAGCGCCTCTTTGCCAACAAAGTCACAGGGCTTATCGAGTTTCACAAAGCGGTCGAGACCTGACTCCAGCGCCGCGTATTCAATCGACATTTCGCGCGGGATCAAACGATAGGATTTCTCCAGCCGCATGGCGTCCATGGCGCGAATACCGAAGGGCTTGATATCAAATTCCGCACCAGCCTTCATCAGTTGATCAAAGATATAGTTTTGCATTTCAATCGGGTGGTGCAGTTCCCAGCCCAACTCGCCGACAAAGTTAACGCGCAGCGCTTCAGCCTGGGCATAACCGACGTTGATGGACTTGCCCGTAAGCCACTTAAAATTGTCGTTGCCGAGGTCGGTGTCGGTGAGCTTTTGCAGCACATCGCGAGCTCGCGGACCGGCCAGCACCAACACACCCATCTGGGTGGTGATTTTCTGCAAACTCACCGAACCATCGGTTGGCGCCAGCTTGGTTAGATAGTCCCAGTCATGGCGCTCTTGAGCACCGGCAAAGACCAGGTAATAGCTATTTTTAGCACGCTTATAGATCGTGAACTCGGCGCGCACACCTCCGTTTTTCGACAGCATATGACAGAGACCAATACGCCCTACTGTCACCGGCACAGTGTTGGCGACAATGGAATTCAGCCAGGCTTCAGAACCGGGTCCGGTCACGGTGCACTTGGAAAAGGCCGACATATCCAGCAGTCCAACTTTAGAGCTAACATGGCGGCATTCCTCTCCGACAAACTCAAAATAATTGGAGCGGCGGAACGAGTTCTTCTCAACAATACGACCATCGGGCAGGGCCTTGGAGTGGTTTTTATTCCACAGCGTATCGTCTTTGTTGAGGTCTGCCTCAGTCAGCGAGTAATTAGGCGGTGCAAACCAGTTTGGCCGCTCCCATCCATAGACCGTGCCGAACACCGCACCCAGATCTTTCATGCGGTCGTAACAGGGTGACGTTTTTAGTGGCCGCGCTGCGCCGCGCTCCTCATCCGGATAGTGGTTTTTAAACACATGATCATAGGCTTCTTCATTCTTGGTGCGCAGATAGCCTCGCGAGGCATAGGGACCAAAGCGCCGCGGATCGACGCCCATCATATCGACGGTCGGTTCACCATCGACAATCCACTCGGCAAGCTGCCAGCCGGCACCGCCCGCGGCGGTGATACCGAAGCTGTGACCTTCGTTTAACCAGAAGTTTTTCAAGCCCCAGGCTGGACCGACAATCGGATTGCCGTCTGGAGTGTAGGCGATGGCGCCGTTGTAGACCGTTTTTACACCCACTTCAGCAAAGCCGGGAACGCGACTCATGCAGGCTTCAATATGCGGCATCAGGCGATCGAGGTCGCCATTAAATAATTCGTACTCTGACTGATCACTGGGACCATCAACATAACAGCAAGGTGCACCCTCTTCGTAGGGGCCGAGAATAAAACCACCCGCCTCTTCACGCAGATAATAGCCAGCATCAGACTCACGCAGTACCGCTTGCTCGGGCAGACCGGCCGCCTTGCGCGCGAGAATATCTGGATGCGGGTCGGTGACAATATATTGGTGCTCGACCGGAATAACCGGAATATCCAGCCCCACCATCTCACCGGTTTTACGCGCGAAGTTGCCGGTACAGGAGACCACATGTTCACAGGCGATATCGCCTTTGTCAGTCTTGACTATCCAACTGTGATCCGGCTGTTGCTCAATATCGAGCACAGCAGTATTGCGATAAATCTCCGCGCCCCTTGCGCGAGCACCTTTGGCCAGCGCCTGGGTCAAATCGGCCGGCTGAATATAGCCATCATCAGGGTGTTGAATGGCGCCAATAATGCCGTCGACATTACACATTGGCCAGGCTTCTGCCACCTGCTCCGGGGTCAGAAAATTAACCTCCACACCTACGGTCTGAGCAACGCCTGAATAATATTTGTATTCATCCATGCGATCTTCGGTTGCCGCTAAGCGGATATTGGAGACCACACTAAAACCGACATTTTGCTCGGTCTCTTTCTCCAGCTCATGGTAAAAATCGACTGAGTACTGATGCAGCTTGCCCACCGAGTAGCTCATATTGAACAGCGGCAATAGGCCAGCAGCATGCCAAGTAGACCCCGACGTCAACTCTTTGCGCTCGACCAGAACAACGTCATTCCAGCCTTTTCTAGCCAGGTGATAAAGCGTACTGACACCCACCACGCCACCACCAATTACTACTACTTTTGCCTTTGTTTTCATAGCCGATGCTCAACTGTCCGAAAAGGGGTTAGCGTTGCAGTTTAACTGCCAATCAGCGCCTAACAAGGCGCAATTGCGACAGCTATATATCCGCCCGCGCCATCACTTGGCAGGTGCCCCAGAGTCGTTTTTAAGACAGCGCTGGCCGGTATCAGAAAGCCATCGCAGTCGCGCTTTACGGAAGATGATGGTCCTCTGGCGATCCCGTCAGAACAACTGATCAAGCAGGCCATTTAAAGAGCCTGAATACTGGAGAACAAGAGCATGAGTGATATCGAAATCGCCCGCAATGCCACAACCAAACCGATCACTGAAATCGCTGCGCGCCTAGGCATTCCCGATAGCGCGATTATTCCCTACGGCCGAGTCAAAGCAAAAATCGACCCGCAGCATATTGCCGCCCTGAAAGACAAACCCGACGGCAAGCTTATTCTGGTGACGGCTATTACTCCGACACCAGCTGGTGAAGGAAAAACCACCACCTCTGTCGGTCTTACCGACGGCTTAAATCGAATTGGCAAAAATGCGCTGGTCTGTCTGCGCGAGCCGAGCCTGGGTCCGTGCTTTGGGATGAAAGGCGGCGCCGCTGGTGGCGGCTATGCCCAAGTGGTACCAATGGAAGATATCAATCTGCACTTTACCGGCGATTTTCACGCCATCGGTGCCGCTCACAATCTGCTCTCTGCACTGATCGACAATCATATCCACTGGGGCAATAGTCTTGAGATTGACGCTCGACGTATTGCCTGGAAGCGCGTCGCCGACATGAATGACCGCGCGCTGCGCAGCATTAATTGCGGTCTTGGTGGTCCCGGTAATGGCTTTCCACGGCAAGAGGGCTACGATATTACAGTGGCCTCCGAAGTCATGGCGATCTTCTGCCTGGCTACCGATCTGGATGATTTAAAAGCCCGACTCAACAAAATTGTTATCGGCTATACCCGTGAGCACAAGCCTGTGCACGCCAGCGAAATTCTTGGCACTGGTGCCATGACCGTGCTGTTAAAAGATGCCTTGGCACCGAACCTGGTGCAGACGCTGGAAAATAATCCAGCGATCATTCACGGCGGTCCATTTGCCAATATTGCCCATGGCTGTAACTCAGTGATTGCTACCAAAGCGGGTTTAAAGATGGCTGATTATGTGGTCACCGAAGCCGGCTTTGGCGCCGATCTAGGGGCGGAAAAATTCTTTGATATTAAATGCCGCTCCGCCGGTCTGAGCCCGGATGCTGCGGTGATTGTCGCGACGACTCGGGCATTGAAAATGCATGGAGGTGTCGCCAAAGAAGACTTAAACCAGGAAGATCTCAGCGCCCTGCGCGATGGCTGCTGCAATTTGGTTCGCCATATTGAAAATGTTAAAGCCTTCGGTGTTCCAGTGATAGTCGCGATCAATCGCTTTACCCTCGACACCGATGCAGAAATTGCCCTAATTCAGGAAATTGCCCTAGCCAATGGCGTTAAAGCCGTTGAATGCACTCACTGGTCTGATGGTGGAGCCGGCACCGAGCAGTTAGCTCACGAGGTGGTTGATCTGGTGAACAACGGCCACGCCAATTTTGCACCACTCTACGCCGACGATATGCCTATCTGGGACAAAATCAAAACCGTCGCCACCAGACTCTACCGTGCCGATGATATTATCGCCGACCAAAAAATACGCGATCAAATTCGTGACCTGCAAGACAATGGCTATGGTCACTTCCCGGTCTGTATTGCCAAAACGCAATACAGCTTCTCCACCGACCCCAACCGCAAAGGCGCACCTAGCAATCATGTAATGGCTATTCGCGAAGTGCGGCTATCGGCTGGTGCCGGATTTATCGTTGTGGTCTGTGGCGATATTATGACCATGCCCGGGCTGCCCCGAGTACCAGCGGCAAACAGTATTGATATGGATGAAAAGGGTGAGGTCGTCGGACTGTTTTAACTGACCTGTTTTAAGCGCTGTAACAGTGCAGCGGGTGGCCACTAAGCCCCCGCTGCCAATGGCT
>JAFMBY010000037.1 GCA_017858135.1 Porticoccaceae bacterium
CCATCTCGGCATGCACCGGAGGTTTTGTAGCCGTCGTCGAATCCAAAACGCCCCCAGAGATTAGTGAGTTTAGCATAGTCACGGGGTCGGCATAGAAGATTAAATGCGGCACAAATGAAAATGTTTTTTAGATCGAATTTAATGGTCGAATCGCCTAGAATCCATGGTCTCAGAAATAATAACTAGGATGCAGCACATGCAAAGAGGTCAATTCTCTTCTCGCTTGGCATTTATCTTCGCCGCCTCAGGCTCTGCGGTGGGGCTGGGTAATATCTGGGGTTTCCCAACCAATGCGGCTGAAAACGGCGGCGCGGCGTTTGTGCTGATGTATATGATCCTGGCTTTTTTGCTGGCCTACCCTGCGTTGATGGCGGAGTTGATTATTGGCCGTCATACCCGCGCCAATATGGTGAATGCGCTGCAGTCGATCGCGACATCTCCCACTGCAAAGCTGGCCGGGCGGCTGGTAGGTGTTGGCGGCATGGTGACGGCGAGCCTGATCCTGTGCTTTTACAGTATTGTCGCTGGATGGATGTTGGCCTTTATGCTCGAGCCCATCACTTTACTGCTAGGGCTACCGGAGTTAGGCAGTTGGCTGACTGAGTTTAGTCTCGCCCGCAATGTTGGCTTTGCTGCACTGTTTATTAGTTTGACGGCGCTGGTGATTAGTGCCGGTGTTGAACAGGGCATTGAAAAGTGGTCGCAGCGCTTGATGCCGTCGCTGTTTGTGCTGCTCGGCGGGCTGATTCTCTATGTACTGATGCAACCGGGTGCAATCGATGGGTTGCGCCATTATCTGGTGCCGGACTTTGCACAGATGAGCGATCCAAAATTAATTGTCAGCGCAATGGGTCAGGCATTCTTTTCCATGTCGCTGGGGGTTGGCACCATGCTGATCTATGGCTCCTATATTCGCGCTGATGAAAATCTGCCACTGGTGGGTGCGCTGGTGACGTTGACCGATACTGGAGTGGCTTTTTTGGCCGGACTGTTGGTGCTGCCGGCGATGTTTGTGGCGCAGCATTTGGGCGTGACTATTTATGCCGAGAGCGGCAATCTGATCGCTGGCCCCGATCTTATTTTCCAGGTTTTGCCTGCACTGTTTGACGGCATGGGCTCTGCCGGCCTGATAGTGGGCTTAGCCTTTTTTGTGCTGATGTCGATTGCGGCAGTGACCTCGTCCATTTCGATGCTGGAGGTGCCAGTGTCTTATGCGGTGGAAGCACGACAGATAAATCGTATTAAGGCTACGTGGCTGGTGGCGGCGATTGTCTTTGCGATTAGCACGACCATTGCATTGAATTTTGATAGCCTGTTTGGCTTTGTGATCACCCTCACTACCGAGCGTGCGCAGCCTTTACTGAGCATGTTTCTCTGTATCTTTGCCGGTTGGATTTTTCATCGCCATAGTATTCTGACGGAGATAAAGAAGGGCAACTCCGAGGTGGAACAGGGTCTGTTCTGGAAAGTCTGGCCGGTCTATGTGAAGCTGTTTTGCCCGGTGCTGATTTTGCTCACCTTTGCGCAAGGATTTATCGGCTAATTCACTGGTTAGTTGTTTGCTCGCTGCTTTTACCAAGGGTTTGCCAATTGACCGCGATGGTCTTGTTGGTTAGGGTGAGCGTCTTGGATTGAGCCTTCGATTCCACCCAAATAAATAATGGATAAAAACCGTGACAAACGATAAAAAAGCTGTTGATTTTGAGAAGCAACTGGCCAACCTTGAGGCACTGGTGGAGTCGCTGGAAAGCGGCGATTTGAGCCTCGAGGAGTCACTTAAATCCTTTGAATCCGGGATTAAGGTTGCCCGTGAATGCCAGCAGGCGCTGAAGGCCGCCGAGCAAAAAGTTGAGTTGCTCACGCGTCAGGGTGATGAACTGGTTAGCCAACCCTTCGAACCCAACGACAGCTAATCACGCCGATGTCCGCCTCTTCAATCAAAACCATCATCAGTAGCTACAGCGCGCAGGTTGATGCGCAGTTAGAGTCTATATTGCCGCTGGCAAGTGGTCCGGCCGAGCCTCTTTTTGCGGCCATGCGTTACTCAGTATTTAATGGCGGCAAGCGCCTGCGTCCGGCTCTCTGCTTTGCTGCGGCTGAAGCAATATGCAGCAGTGATAGCAATACAGCGAAGGTCGCTGCGGCACTGGAGATGATTCACGCTTATTCGTTGATCCACGATGATCTTCCGGCCATGGATGATGACGATCTGCGGCGCGGCAAGCCGACCTGCCATATTCAATTTGATGAGGCCACTGCGATCCTGGCAGGTGATGGGCTGCAATCTCTCGCCTTTCAGCAGCTCTGCGGGCTGTCTGAGGTGGCGCCGTCCATTGTGGTGGAACTGATATCGATGCTCTCTCGCTTGGGTGGTTGCAGTGGCATGGTAGCCGGCCAGGCGATCGATCTCGCGGCGACGGGTACGGCGCTCGATCTGGAGCAATTAAAAGTCATGCATGCACACAAGACCGGTGCCTTGATTGAGGCCAGTGTGCTGATGGGTGCTGTGGCTACGGCTCAGGCCAGCGCGCAACAATTGGCCGCACTGAGCGAATTTGCCCGAGCGATTGGTCTGGCGTTCCAGATTCAGGACGATATCCTCGATGTCGAGAGCTCTACCGAACTATTGGGCAAACAGCAGGGATCAGACGCCACTAACCAGAAGTCGACCTATACTTCCATCCTCGGTCTCGAGCAGGCGCGCAGCGAAGCCGATGCGCTCTATCGACGGAGCATGCAGGCCCTGGACTGCTTTGCGGACAAGGCAGAGTCACTGCGTGCGATTGCTAGTTTTATTGTTCAGCGCAGGCACTAGGTGCGGCCAGTGGCGAGACGATATTATTTACCAACAAATCATTTACTAGAGCACAACCAGCGGACTATTTGGTGTAATATTCTTGTCCAAGCCTCCAAAAATATAAATGATATAAGCGCATGGCAAAGACCTTTAATCAGATCCCTCATACGCGACCGCACACTCCGCTGTTAGATACGGTTAGCGCGCCGGCTGATCTGCGTCATTTGGACAGCAAACAACTACTCGTGTTAGCGGATGAATTACGTGCGTTTATGCTTTATTGCGTGGGTAAGACTGGCGGTCACTTTGGCGCTGGGCTGGGGGTAACGGAACTGACCATCGCTCTGCATCATGTTTTCAACACCCCGGATGACCGTCTGGTCTGGGATGTGGGTCACCAGACCTATCCACACAAAATTTTGACCGGCCGTCGCGAACAGATGTTAAGCATGCGCCAGAAAGACGGGCTGTCCGGCTTTCCCAAACGCAGCGAAAGTCACTACGATACTTTCGGCGTCGGTCACTCAAGCACATCCATAAGCGCCGCACTGGGCATGGCGATGGCGTCAGCGCAATTGAGTGAAGAGCGCAAAACGGTGGCCATCATGGGCGATGGTGCGATGACGGCGGGCATGGCCTTTGAGGCGCTTAATCACGCCTCGCACGTGGACAAAAATCTGCTGGTGGTGCTCAACGATAATCAGATGTCGATCTCGCGCAATGTTGGCGGTCTGTCTACTTATTTCTCCAAACTCTGGTCGAGCAAGATTTATACCCAGTTCCGCGAGAGCGGTAAAAAAGCGCTGAGTGGTATGCCACAGGCGAGTAATTTTGTGCGGCGCACCGAAGAGTATATGAAGAGTATTGTGTCGCCGGTAACGATCTTTGAAGAGTTGGGTTTTTACTATGTCGGCCCTATAGACGGCCACGATCTGCCGCTGCTAGTGGAGACGCTGGGCAAACTCAAGGATATGAAGGGCGCGGTGCTGCTGCATATCATTACTCACAAGGGTAAAGGCTTTGCGCCCGCTGAGAACGATCCGGTGGGTTACCACGCCCTGAACAAGATTGAGCCCAAGCCAGTTCTGAAGCCCGCAGTAGTAAAACCTGTTAAAAAGGCTCTGCCGAAATATCAAAAAGTGTTTGGCGACTGGCTCTGCGATATGGCCGAGCAGGATAGTCGTCTGGTCGGGATTACTCCCGCGATGTGCGATGGCTCAGGCATGAATGAATTTGCCGAGCGCTTTCCAGAGCGCTTTGAAGATGTGGCGATTGCCGAGCAGCATGCGGTAACCCTGGCGGCGGGCATGGCCTGCGAAGGCTCGAAGCCGGTGGTGGCAATCTACTCAACCTTTTTACAGCGTGCCTATGACCAGCTGATTCACGATGTGGCGATTCAAAATCTCGATGTGTTGTTTGCCCTCGATCGCGCTGGTTTGGTTGGCGAAGACGGCGCGACTCATGCTGGCGCCTATGACATTAGCTACTTGCGCTGTATCCCCAATATGGTAGTCATGGCGCCGTCTGATGAAAATGAGACGCGACAGTTGCTGTATACCGGCTATATGCATTCTGGCCCGGCCGCGGTGCGCTATCCGCGCGGCACAGGCCCAGGCGCGGCAATCGAACAGCAAATGGCGGCGCTGCCATTGGGCAAGGGCGTAATGCGTCGCGAGGGCGCTGGTGTGGCGATTCTCAACTTTGGCACATTACTCGCATCGGCTCTTGAGGTCGCTGAAACACTCAATGCGTCAGTGGCGGATATGCGCTTTGTCAAACCAATTGACGGAGAGCTGATCCAGGATCTCGCCAGCCGTCATCAGCTGCTGGTGACGCTTGAGGAAAACAGTATCTCCGGCGGAGCCGGCTCTGCGGTCGGTGAATTTCTCGCTGAGCAGGGTATTGTGATGCCGGTTCTGCATCTGGGTCTGCCAGACTATTTTGTTGATCATGGCAATCACTCACAACAACTTGAAAGTATCGGCCTCGATTCGGCGACCATTTTAGCCACTATCGAAAAACGTCTGGCGCTGTTAGCTCTTCCCGTTCAGGCGATAAAATAATAATAATTTGGAGTTCAGACCATGAAACTTTACGATTACGCCGCGGCACCCAATCCTCGAAGAGTGCGAATATTTCTCGCTGAAAAAAATCTTGAAATTGAAACCATTCAGATTGATATCAGAAATAATGAGCAAAAATCTGAGGCTTTTCTGAAACTGAGCCCCCTCGGCGAAGTGCCTCTGTTACAGTTGGACGACGGTACCTGCATCAGTCAGGTCAATGCTATTTGCCGCTACATTGAAGAAATCCATCCGGAAAATCCTCTGTTTGGCCGCACCGCTTTAGAAAAAGCGCTGGTCGAATCATCCAATCATCAACTTAATATGAACGGCATCGTGGCGGTCACCGAAGGCTTTAGAAATTCAAACCCCATGTTTGAGGGGCGCGCTATTGCCGGGCCGAATTCCTACGCACAAATTCCTGCCCTAGCTGAGCGTGGATTGTTGCGGGTGGATCATTTGTTCCGTGATTTGGAGGCGCATTTTGCCGCCAGCGAATTTATTATTGGCGACTATTTCTCGGTTGCTGATATCACCGCATTTGTCACTATGGACTTTGCCGGCTGGATCAAAAAGACAATTCCAGAAGACTGCGTAAACCTGCAGCGCTGGTATGATCAAGTGAACGCTCGCCCCAGCTCTAACGCTTAACTAGCCGCGAGTTAATTTTCAATCATAAAAAAGGGGCCTTTAAGGCCCCTTTTTAGTTGCTGTTGTGCAATAACCTTATTCGCTGCTTTCCACCGTAAAGCCATAGGGTGCTGCGGTGAGGCTGTAGCCATCACTGTAGGTCACCACCTTGGACTGCCCGGTAAAATTGTAAACCACGTAGCGGGTCACGCCATTTTTAACAAAAGCCAGTGCCGCAGGATCATTAGCGGTCAAATCACCTGTGCCAGTCTTTAGATGACCCAAGGCATTAAATGTATGTAACCAGTGATAAGTATGGGCTTTCGATTCCCCAGCTTCAGCAGCATAGTTGCCGCCAAGACTATCGTAATCGGCAATCGCAGCGCTGGCATCGGTCATCGCCCAGAGGTTCCACCACAGATCAGTCCACTGATCGGCGCTCAAACCCGAAGGCTTGCCATTGGATGATTGGGTCATACCCAGCGTGACATAGTCTTGCATGTAATCTGGATATTGACCTACATACAGAATCAACGGGTTAGACGGCAAGCCTTGAATACCCAAGATATGCGCGTAAGCAGGGCTAAACCAGGTCGAGAAGTCCGCACCACTGCCCCAAATTATTGAGGTGGTGATTTTGTCGTAGCCAGGCGCGAAGTTATCGTAATCTGCACCGACATTATTGTAACCGTCGATATTGTTCCAATACTGCCAGAAGGCGGCGGTCGTAGACGCGTGCATATACATGCCTTTGTCGACTAACTCATCATTGCCTGTTGCCATGCCGTATAAAACGATCGCACCGTAGGCATTAGCGGCCTCTGAGGTCGATTCGTTGTTATTGCCCTGTACCGCATCGCCTTTTCCGTCAGCCCAAGAGAAACCATTGGCCGGGTCAAAGTTACGCATTTTAGGAAACATCTCTTCGCTGTCATCACCGGCATAGTCGCGAATCAATAACTCAATCATCGGGCCGTACTGATCTTGACCACACCAGTCAACATCGACACGACAGATTTCTGCCGCAGCACGGACAAAGTAGCCGTAGTGGAAGTGGTGGTCAGCCATGCGCTGATGAGAGCCGTACGCTTCTTCGATACCAAACAGGGCGTCCCAGGTATCGTCATAGGCAAAATATTTATTGATATCCAGATTGCCATCGGTCTCGGCCGTAAACCAGTCAGAGAGCTCTGCTTTGAGCCAGTCGATCAGCACACCTGCTTCGCTATCCATACCAATTGACTGCGCCAGAGCCGCTGTTTCAGCGACTTTGCCATAGGCCTTGCCAGACCAATAGGTGTCGGTCGCGTTAATCCATACCGACTCGCCATCGTTGACAAAGGAGCTTACCAGCGCTTCAAGTGTGGCCTGATCATAGGAGCCTGAAATGGACGGCATAGTTGGCAGTACCCCAGTAAAGGGCAGGTCATAACTAAAGCTGTCGGTTTCAGCGAATTTAATCATTCCTCGTGCACTGCGGATCTTGTAGGCCGATGTTGCCTGTGAAGCATTCTTCCAGTGCAGCGGATGCAAGCCAACAATCGTATCAACCGCAGCCCCCTGACTGTCCAAATAGGCATGGCTTACGGTGACGGTATTGGTGCTGCGATCGACGCTGTAGTCAATGTTCACTGCCGCAACCACGTTGCGCGCCCGCTCAGCAAAAAAGTTACTCATGCTGGCACTAGGGTCGGCTGTAATCGTCGGCAGATAGGTTAATGTAAATTCATTCGATGCATTGTTTATGCTGATTGCGTTGCTGGCGATATTGGAAAAAGTCGTCGAACCTTCGCCGCTAACAAGGAAGTTATTGCGGATACCGGCAATATTTGTCCACACGCCCAAATGGTTTTCCTGATTATAGAAGATGCCTTTTTCTCCACCATCTTCACGCAGCGTACGCAACAGTGGCGTGCCGTCATAAACCTTAAAATAGACATAGGGTGAACCGTGGACAAACGTCGCATCCATCACCGCGGTAGTGCCTGATTGCCACTGCACGGTGACTGAGCCGTCACTGTGATTTTTAAGATAGGCGTTTAGGTCGCTGTAGTCCGAGTTGGCAATAGCAACCCCTTCAAATACTTCATCAAAAGGCACCGGGCCATCATACTGCGGGAAATTTCCCCTTGTCTGGAAGCCGCCAGGAATACCATTAATACGTGCTCCCATGTTGCTGATCCGCGCTCTGATAGGGTCTGGCGTAATGTAGGCGGCACCACCGTCGCGCATTTCGCCAACAAATGGAATTGATCCCCACCACTTGTGGGTTGGCACGGGGCGCTCTAACGCTTCACCGGTCATCTGTGGAAACATTTGCGTCGGTGTTCCCGTGGGTATTCGAGTTGTTTCATTGCAGGCTGCAATCGCTGGCTCAACCACGCCGGCGTTATAAATCCAGTTGCCATAATCAACCGCACAGCGATAGCTAGCGACATTAATGGTGTCAGAAATACTGCCTGCGCCGTAAGCGATGGCTTTATAGTCCGTGCTACTCGCTGGTCCACTGCCACCTGTACCTCCGGTGGGTGGTGTAGCGCCACTCTCGATACCGCTAAAGCGTACATTATCAATCTGATAAATCAGTCCAGGTCCATTGGCAGCGGCGGGGAAAAATACCATCGGCGCAGTAATCGCTGACAGGTTCAGCGCACCACTGGCGGTCAATGATGACACTGGAAAATTAATCGTCTGCCAGTCGCTGCTGTCAACAATACCCGGCACTGGAAGCTCGCCAGAAATTGCCGTGCCGCTCTCAACCTTAAGAAAGAAACCACCTGCCAGAACATTGGCGGCATTAACCAGTTTAATATCGAATGACAAGCTACCTGCTGCATAGTCACTGAGATCAACGGCGGTTGTTGGGCCCACAACAAGACCAGCATGACCGGCATTGGCGGTGTAGCTGACTTGCAGCACATTGCCGCGTTCGCTATCTGTAACGACTTCCCAGTCAACGCTGTCACAGACTTCTGTGCCAGTACAGTCAGCATCAGCATCGCCATAACCTAATGTTGAATCAAAGAACGATAGCTGCGCGTCGCCACCCCAGATGGCGGCAACGGCACCGTCAGTGAGAATAAAGGTATCATCGCTACTGGGCTCAGTGCCGGTATCAGTGGCGGTGACCGTAACGGTTCGAGTGGCCACCACAGAGTTGCCAGCAGCATCGGTGGCTGTGTAAGTCAGGGTATAGCTGCCGACAGCTGTACCAACGCTACCCGTGATAACGACATCAACTGAGCTGTCCACCGTATCAGTCGCTAGCGCGCCGGCTTCAGTGTAGGCAGTGCCCTCTTCGAGACTGACCGCGGCCTCACCACTGAGTGTGATAACCGGATCAGTAGTATCGGCAACAATGACTGTTCGAGTGATGCTAGCGTTATTACCGGCAGCGTCTGTGGCGCTGTAGGTAAGCGTATAAGTGCCCGCCGCAGTGCCAACTGTGCCGCTTGTGGTCACGGCTACCGAGCCATCTTTTGCATCATTGGCAGTAGCGCCATCGTCAGTGTAGGCAGTGCCCTGCTCATGATTGATGGTCGCAGAACCCTGAAGAGTAATGGATGGCGGGGTCGTGTCTGCTGCCGCAGGAGGGGTGTTTGCTGCGGGGGTTGAAGAACCACCACCGCACCCTTGGAGAACCAGGGAAGTAACTAGGACTGCCAGCGATAACATTTTTGTTGAATAAAGCACGTTGTACCCTCTTATTTTATTATCTGATCGATTCAGAAATTTTATCGACGTTCACCTTTTCACAAGTTCAATGCGAAGGGTATCGATATGCGCTAACAGGGCACTGACTTGCGACGGTTGGGATAGCTGCCACGGTGCTATAAAAAAAGCCCCTAAAATAGGGGCCTTTGCGTTACTGACGGCTGAGTTGGAATGTTGCCTTAAAAATGCCACTTAACATCAAGTGCAACCATAGTGCCCGGCTGCTCTTCATGGGTGACGACCGAATTTTGCGTGATTTCAATCGTCTCATCCAAAAGATTCTTAAGCTTAAATTTCACCGTCATCTGCTCAGTTGGATAGAAGAAGTAAGTTGCATCCAATGAGTTAAATGGCTGTTCATAGGCATCGGGTGAACCATTGCGTCCGGCAAAATAGAGTCGCTCACCAAATACATTATAAATCAGCATGGCACTGTGTCTTCCATCCTCGGAGTCGTAACCCATTTGGACGTTAACCGCATAGTCCGAGGCACCAGCCATCGGGCGAGTTGCGTTGGTTGGCGCATCGGCAAACTGTCCGGCGGTCAATTCTGAGTCCAACACGGTCATATTACCGGCGATAAATAACGACTCAAAGTCATCACCCAAGAAGTCCAACCCCTTCAACCACTCTAACTCTAAGCCATAGACTGTGGAGCTTTCAGCATTGACAATTTCTGTTGCCAGCGCTTCTTCAAATGCGGCGGCCTCAAAAAATTCAATTGGATTTTGAATATCTTTGTAGAACAGTGACGCCGTGAAGTTATCGCCATTAGAGAAGAACCACTCAGCGCGAAGATCATAGTTCTCTACCATCGCGGGAATGACGTTGGCGTTGCCACTGACGCGAGCGCCGGTGATCGGATCAAGATAGCTTGATGGCGTGATCTCACGCAGATCTGGGCGCACCAGGGTTTCGCTGTAGCCAAACCGCAACTGGAAATCTTCGGCCCAGAAATCTGGCTTGATGTAGGTGACAGAGACGGAGGGGTAAAAATCATCCTCTTTAAACACTGAGTTCAAAAGAGTATTTTCATCACAGCTGATCTGACATCCTTGATACTTAAGTGGATTCCACGGAATGCCGACCTGATTGTAATCTTCCCAGCGCGCACCCAGCATCACTCGCCAAGTTTCATCGTAGAGCACATCAATGGTACCGAATGCTGAGGTGTTGGTGAGGGCCGCTAAATAGCTTTCACCATTACTGCCAATTACCGCGATACTGAAACCGTTGTCGGCATCGAGAATATTTTCATTGCTGAAAATATCCGATACTGAGCCAGTAAAACTCTGCGCGACTGAGCTGTCGTCTGTGCCCAAGCCGAACTCTAGCTGCTCATAAGTACGGGTTTTTTGAGAGTAGCGGTAGCCACCGGTCAAGGTCACTTCGGCAAATGACATCATCAAGGGTAATTTAATATCGTAGCCATAACTCTCTACAGCATCATCTAGATCGGTAAAGCGGAAGTCGCCCGCAGAAGCCGAGGCCTGAAGAGTCTGCGCCATAACCGCGGCGGTGACTGAATCGACATTGGTCTTGTAAAGGATGTTAGTCTCGTTAGGAATGTCCGTGCGTGTGGTCGCATCGGAGTAGAACCACTCAACAGTTAATTCATCGAGCCATTCAAACTTGTCAACGTTAATCAGATCTCGCGTGATGCCACCAAAACGATGGACACCGCGTATTTGATTGACCGTCAAATTGCGCTCTTCGAAGCGCGTTCCGTATTCACGGAAACCCTGGCCATCGCTAAGTGGGAAGCTTGACGTAAAGCTATCAATAATTGACGCTTTATCATCGGTATTACGCAAGAATATACTCGTCGTTTCAATTCGATGATCGTCATACCAGCGCCAGCCGAAGTTGGCATTGCCCGTCATATTTACACTGCGTGTTGACTCCATTTTGGTGGAAAAAATATCCTCTGGATCACCAAATGATCGATCAATTGACTCTTTGTTGGCCCACTCACTGCCGTAGACAGCGCCCAACATAAAGCCCAGCTCCATGCCGTTGTCCAAATAAAAGTTATTGCCGATATTGGTTTCGACGCTAGCATTGACATCATCAGATCGCTCAGTGATATCGATATCGCGGTTTAGCTGCAGGGCCAAATTGCGATTGATCGCTTCGGCGTCGGCGATCGTTTTAGTACCGTCGCCAAGATTAATTCGCTTAAGAATAGCGATAGGGCCCAGTGAACCGCCATACATGTCAACCGCGGACATAAGGTCGACAGACAAGCTACGCGTGCCGTCGTCTGTTCCCAAGCTGTCATCGCTACCACCATTGTAGGACAGCACATCGCCCTGAGTATCGATATTCTGCTTGGAGCCAACCTCTACCGTAAAGGTAAATTCGTCAGGAATACTGCGGGTGCGAATATCAATTAAACCACCACTGAACGCGGCAGGCATTTCAGCCGAGTAACTTTTTTTCACCGCGATCGATTTCAAAATAGAGGTTGGGAAAATATCCAGTGGAATCACGTTTCGGGTTAAGTCTGGTGAAGGAATCACCGCACCATTTAACAATGAGTTAGAGTAGCGCTCACCCAGCCCACGGATAAAGACAAATTTATCGTCAACTAGCGTAACGCCCGGCACGCGCCGCAGAGCCGATGCAACGGTCGAGTCGCCAATACGACCGATGGTTTCCGCATCAATAATATCGGCAACCACAGCGCTTTCGAGGCGCTCGATAACCACATCATCGGCGGCATTTTTTAGCTTAGCAAAAATGACGACTTCTTCGAGAACAGGCTCGTCTGCAATACTTTTCATTTGCGCAAAACCAGAACTGCTTATGCTCAAAAGGCTGGCTGCAATTATCTGTGCGCGGAGTAATTTAATCTTATATGTCATAGCTGGACCTATAGCGTGTGAGCTTGAAAGCATGTGAAGTTGAAAAGGGCACCGCAGCGCGGCACCCTTTTCTAAAAAACTTAAACCGAGTCAAATCTCCCACGCTCACTCGAACCATAATGGTTGCGCGCGGTTTCCTTCATGCAATCCGTAAGTCCAACCGGCAGTCCAGTCATTGTCAGCAGACACTGCACCGATAATGCTTGAGCCAACAGGTGTTGGAACGGTAGCCGTTCCGACGACCATGTCTGCTACCGGCACTGAGTAGAAGCCATTGAGAATAACCAAATCAGCATTGCTGGCTGCTGTTGGGTCATCGCCAGCTTCGGCAGTTTGATATAACAGGTTGCCACTAGCCGCTAACCAGTCAGCAGTAGAGGTACCATTGGGCAGACTATTGCCTTTGGTCAAATCCTGACAAGCGAGAATAGAGGAAGCGACAACCAGATTACCGTCCTGAGCCGCTTGCTGACCTTCATTGTCGAGACGGAAACACCAGTTGTAGTCGGCGTCGCCAAGCAATTCATCAGGGCCATAAGATGAAGTCACGATAGCGTTTTGAATAGTGGGGAAATGCGCTTCACGGATACGCAGACCCTGGCCTTCTTCGTGGGTACCAGTCTGGTTAGCTGAGATTATGCAGGTCAGGTTTTTAATGGTTGCCTGTGAGTTGAGACCACGGGCAATAAAGTCGTCAATAGTCGCCTGATCTTTACTTGAATAACTGCCGATACCATCAGATTCGACGCAGCGGTTGCCGTCAGTCTGAGACTGAATAACCAACGCATTGGTGATCGTGCCACGGTAGCCTTCATCAATGTCGATGGAGTCATCGCGAACATAAACAGCGACGTAGTTAGTGATATCAACGGCACCACCGAAGAACTCAATACCGTCGTCATAGACGCTGTAGATCTGAAGATTCTCGACCAGAGTACCGCTACCTACTGCGTTGAAGGCAATACCGTTCAGCTCATTACCTGGAGCAACTTCAGCACCAGTGTGCTTAACAATCAGGTATTTCAAAACACCAGAGTTATCCGCATTGTTGTCGCCGCCATAGTGGCTCTCACCAACATCGGCTTTGCCCTCTGAGGCAACATGACAGTCGCTAGTCGCAACATCTGGATAAGTGCCGGTGTAAGAACACTTGTTGGTGACGCCGAAACCATTGATCACCAAACCGCCCCACTCGCCAACGTCTTCCGGACCGACAGTGCCAAATACCGCGTCAGTCTGTGACGTCAAGACAATCGGCGCATCGGCAGTACCGTTGGCACGCATCTGAGAGCCACGGTTAACAACCATAAAGTCATCAGCACTGCGGAATGCCAGTGTCGCGCCCGCAGCAATGGTCAGCACTGCGCCGTCACCGCCCTCAGAGAGTCCAGCTGCTGCTAAATCCGCATCGCTAGAGTAATTTTGGCCAACCACCAAACTGCCTTCAAATATATGCACGCCGTCACCAATGTTAGGCACAGCAAGATCAAAGGTCAGAGGATTATCGATATCAACGAAGCCTTTGGAATAAATGCAATTCGTGCCGTCATATGAGCCCTGAGACACGGTGCCGGCCAAGGTATAGGAGGCACAACTAATGTCCGTGTTAGTAGTACCTTCGTTAGTGATATTGGTAACGGTGTCACCAATTGATGTTTCGTTGGCAGGCGCGATATTGATATCTCCGCCACCACAACCAGTCAGGGCTAATGCGACTGCGCTGGAAATAAGTAGTTTGTTCATGGACATTGGAAACTCCCGATAAATTTTGTATTAAGGTTTTGATCGGCAGAGAAATTAACAGTGCTTGATGACGTTTAAATGAAGATTGGGTGACAGTTAGATGACAGTGCGCCATGGCAACTGAGAAACACATAATGTGACTAATAATACGCTGGGCGCAGAACGTAAAAATATGGCGCGCAGGGAGGCGCCAGCAAAGCAAAGACAAAAAAAGGGGGTAAGCCTAAGCGGAAGCTGAAACTTCCGCTAGCGCATTATCTCTGGTGACGAATATCCTTGCCTTTGACAACAAAGACAATCTGCTCACAGAGATTTTTGGCGTGATCGCCAATCCGCTCGAGAGAGCGAACCACCCAAAGAATATTGATCACCCGGCCAATACTTCTAGGGTCTTCCATCATATAAGTGGCCAGCTCGCGCAGCGCGGTTTTGTACTCCAGATCAATCTGCTTATCTTCTTCAATGGTGCGCATGGCAGCGTCGACATCAAAACGAGCAAAGGCATCGAGGGCATTGCTGAGCATGCCGATAACAGATTGCCCGAGATGGCGCACTTCGGTGTATCCCTTCGACGAACCACTCTCACCGGCTAAAATGACCGCGTGATTGGCAATCTTCTTCGCTTCGTCGCCGATGCGCTCGAGGTCATTGACCGCCTTGGTGACCATCATCACAAGACGTAAATCACTGGCCGCCGGCTGTCGGCGAGCAATAATCAGAATGCAGGCCTCATCAATATCGAGTTCCATATTATCGACCAGCTGCTCTTCTTTAATCACCTCTTCAGCCAGTGCACTATCGGCTTCACCGACGGCACGAATCGCGTTTTGTAACTGCTGTTCGACCTTGCCGCCCATTTCCATCAGACGCGTGCGAATCTCTTCGAGCTCTTCATCGAACTGTTTCATGTAATGATTTTCAAACTTCATCTTGTCCATAATGTTCTCCGCTTAGCCCCTTTGGCCTAAGCTAATTAAATGATACGCCCTGCGACTCAGCCGAAGCGGCCGGTGATATAGGCCTCGGTGAGCTCATGCTCAGGCATAGTAAATACCTGCTCAGTGGGATTCACTTCAATCAAACGACCGAGGTGAAAGTAAGCCGTTCGATGAGAGACACGAGCTGCCTGCTGCATCGAATGAGTGACGATGGCGATGGTGAAATTTTGACTCAGCTCTTCAATCAGCTCTTCAATTTTTGCCGTCGCAATGGGATCCAGTGCCGAACAGGGTTCATCCATCAAAATCACTTCCGGGCTCACCGCAATCGCTCGCGCGATACACAGTCGCTGTTGCTGACCACCAGACAACCCTGTGCCCGACTGATGCAGTCGTTCTTTAACTTCCTCCCAGAGGCTCGCCTTGCGCAGACTGTTCTCAACAATTTCATCGAGATCAACCCGCGTGTCAGCGAGGCCGTGTATTTTCGGGCCATAGGCAACATTGTCATAAATAGACTTGGGGAATGGATTGGGCTTTTGAAAAACCATTCCCACTCTGGCTCGCAACTCCACCACATCTAGCTTCGGCGCATAGAGATTTTCACCGTCCATACAAATTTCGCCTTCAACGCGACAGCTCTCAACTGTGTCATTCATACGATTTAACGAACGTAAAAACGTTGATTTACCGCAACCCGACGGACCGATCATGGCAATCACCTCATTTTTCGAGATATCGACACTGACATCATGGATTGCCTGCTTATCATCATAAAACACATTGACGTTACGCATGGTCATCTTCGGCGCATCAGTAAAGCTCTGACCCACAGTAACCTGGTTATCAGCCACTTCGAGATTTTGTTTAGCGTCAGACTTGGCTGCCAATGCGGGGCTAGCGCGCTCAATTGCATTCATAGGACTTTCCTTTCTACCAACGACGCTCTAGGCGTTTTCGCAGCCACACGGCCGACGTATTCATAATAATTAAAAAGCTCAGCAAAATCATAATCGCAGCTGAGGTCTTTTCGATAAAGGCTCGCTCGGGACTGTCGGCCCAAAGGAATATTTGCACCGGCAGAACCGTCGCCGGGTCACTAAAGCCACCGGGAATATCAACAATAAAGGCAACCATGCCAATCATCAGCAGCGGCGCGGATTCGCCGAGCGCCTGAGCCATACCGATAATAGCGCCGGTCAGCATGCCAGGTAGCGCGAGCGGTAACACATGGTGCAACACCATTTGATATTTTGAGGCGCCCATGCCGAGGGCTGCCTCGCGGATGGATGGTGGCACTGACTTAATCGCCGCGCGGCTAGTAATGATAATCGTCGGCAAGGTCATTAGTGTCAGCACCAGACCGCCGACAATCGGCACAGAGCGCGGAATATGGAAAAAATTAATAAAGATCGCCAGTCCTAGCAGACCGAAAATAATAGATGGTACCGCGGCGAGATTATTAATATTAACCTCAATAAAATCGGTCCAGCCATTTTTCGGAGCAAATTCTTCAAGGTAGATGGCAGCGGCGACGCCAATCGGGAACGACAGAATCAAGGTCAGCAACAGGGTAAACAAAGACCCCATTACGGCTCCACGAATACCCGCCTGTTCGGGCTCTCGCGAGTCGCCACGGGTAAATAAATTGCTGTTAAATTGCAGGCGAATCTTGCCCTGATCATGCAGTTCAGCAATCCACGTCACCTGCTTATCCGATAATCTGGCGGCATAGGGTTCGCCATCGAGCCAGGATTTGTAATAGGTATCAATATCGTCGTCAGCCAATAACCAAACGGTTTCACGTTCACCTAACAAGAGTGGATTGGCTATCAAGCGGTCCTTCAGATCGAAGCCGGCGCCGTTACTGACAAGGCCGTACAGTTTACGCTTGTCACTGCGACCGGACACGTCAGGGAACTGCTTGCGCAACGCCAACTTGGGAATCGCCTGCCAATCGCCCTGCACCAGCTGCTTGGGATCGCCGAGATTATCGACCCCGATCGCGCTCTGATCATAGTCCACTTCAAGTTGCAGGTAGGTAATGCGGAAGGCTCCGTGACCTTTACTGACAATATCGGTAAACAATACGCTGACCGCAGCCAGACCAATAAAGATCGCAAGGCGCCCATACCAGCGGAAGCGCTGTTCCGAGCGATTGCGTCGACTGAGTGACTTTCTGATTTTTTGTAGGTTGTTGGCGGGCTCAGTCATATTGCTCTCGATATTTCTTAACAATCTGTAGGGCAAAGATATTTAGCATCAGCGTGACCACAAATAACATCAAGCCAAGGGCAAAAGCGGCCAATGTTTTCGGGCTATCAAACTCCTGATCACCGGTTAACAGAGTGACGATTTGCACAGTCACTGTGGTGACTGAGTCAAGCGGATTAGCCGTCAACTTAGCGGCCATTCCGGCGGCCATGACCACAATCATGGTTTCACCAATGGCCCGCGACACAGCCAACATAATGCCGCCGACAATACCGGGCAATGCGGCAGGAATAATCACATTGCGCACGGTTTCAGATTTGGTTGCACCCATCGCCAGCGAGCCATCACGCATGGACTGCGGCACTGCGGTAATCACATCATCAGCGAGCGAGGAGATGAACGGAATAATCATAACGCCCATCACACCGCCCGCCGCCAGCGCACTTTCAGAAGAGACGGAGAGGCCAAAGCTGGCACCGAGATCACGCAGAAAAGGTGCCACTGTCAAAGCAGCAAAAAATCCGTAAACCACCGTCGGAATACCTGCCAGCACTTCGAGTGCTGGCTTGGCATAGCTACGCACCGTTTTAGAAGCGTACTCGGCGAGATAGATCGCCGACATTAGACCGACAGGCACGGCAACAAACATCGCTACAGCAGAGATCAGCAGGGTGCCGACAAACAGCGGGACCGCACCAAAACTACCCGAGGAGCCGACCTGATCCTCTCGGATCGCGGTCTGCGGGCTCCAATCAAGACCGAAGACAAAGTCGTCAATCGGCACTGATCTAAAGAACTGTATCGATTCAAATAAGACCGAAAGAACAATACCCAGTGTGGTGAAAATCGCGACACAGGCACAGGTGAGAAGCAGCTTTTCCATGACCTTTTCGACTCGCGGGCGAGCGCGAAAGGTCGATGATATTCGCGACCAGCTCCAGCCAAATCCAATCAGCGACAGTGTCAACATCAGTGCCGTCAGTGACCAGCGAGAAATGACCTGCAACCTGAGCATAAGGTCTGCCGCCGCGACCATTGCGGGCGCTTCA
This sequence comes from Porticoccaceae bacterium, assembly GCA_017858135.1. Taxonomy (GTDB): domain Bacteria; phylum Pseudomonadota; class Gammaproteobacteria; order Pseudomonadales; family Porticoccaceae; genus HTCC2207. The sequence goes on from JAFMBY010000037.1 coordinate 18,016, forward strand.
CCTTTGCGCGGCAACACACCTTCTGCAAGATTAGCCACTTTGTTTAGCAGCAAACCGTCACCGACCGCATTGGTAGAGATGCCGCCAGCCACAAGTGATTTAAGCACAATACTGTTAATCAGCAGATCATCAAAGATCATCCATAGACCGAGTAATAACAGCGAAGGCAGTGCACACCACAGTGCTACATGGGCGCCGTAGTAAGATGGCAGGGAGTGGATGTGGCGAATTCCGCCGAGGGGTTTGGCAACCGCCAGCGATCGGCCTCGACCCAAGTAGAAGGCGAAAAGACCCAGCCCGAGAATCAGTATAAGAATATTTGTCGCTTGCATATCGCTGGCAAAATCTCGTCAGATAAAAAAACAGCCCGGCCTAGGTGACCGGGCTGTACTGTGACAACTTCTCAGTGTTATTTCAATGCCTCTTTGCCTGTCATCGGCACCAATCCTCTAGTATTTTCAGCCATTGCTCTACGCATCTTGATCGGCAGCGGGATCATACCTTTCTCGGCAAGATATCCCTCTTCACCCCAGGCTTTTTCACTGGTGAACTCGTTCAGATAACCTTGCATACCAGGCACAACGCCGACGTGTGCTTTCTTCACATAGAAGTACAGTGGTCGCGAGATTGGATAGGACTTGTCGGCGATCGAGTCAAACGTTGGCTCGACAGACTCAATCAGGGATCCCTGCACCTTGTCAGCGTTCTGATCAAGGAAGCTGAAGCCGAACACACCTAGTGCAGCCGGGTTGGCCTCAAGCTTTTGCACGATAAGGTTGTCATTTTCGCCCGCTTCAATATAAGCACCGTCTTCACGAATAGTGTGACAAACTGCCTTGTACGCATTCTTATCTGTTTTCTTCAGCGCCGCGATCCAGTCGATCTTCTTACAACCGCCTTCCATACCTAATTCGGCAAACGCATCACGGGTTCCTGACGTTGGTGGGGGACCCAATACTTCGATAGCCGTGTTTGGCAGGGCCGGATTAACATCGCGCCATGTTTTATAAGGATTTTCGATTAATTCGCCGGCAGTTGCACCAGGCACCTTGGCCGCCAGAGCGAGAAAGATGTCCTTGCGGGTTAACTGCATTGGCGCACTCTCGATTGAGTTAGCTATCACAATGCCGTCGTAACCAATATGAACTTCAATAACCTCTGTGACCCCATTGGCCTGACACTTCTCAAATTCAGAAGCCTTCATACGTCGCGAAGAATTGGTGATATCGGGGTAGTTAGTACCAACCCCTGAGCAAAATAACTTCATGCCACCGCCAGAACCTGTCGACTCAATCTTTGGTGTTGGCTTGCCGCTAGATCGACCATAGCGCTCAGCGACTACGGTAGAAAATGGATAAACAGTCGAGGAACCGACGACTTCAATAGTGTCGCGAGCCAAGGCAGGCGATGTCGCTGCAGCAGAGGCTGCGGCTAATAATATGGCTGAAAAAATCGTACGCTGATTCATATTGATCTCCACAATCGAGCACAGGTTGTGCTGTTAATTAACAAACTTGCTTACCCGAGTAGGTTATTGAGTTTATATGACAGAAATATGACAAATGTGCCCAGTAGGAGATTTATGACGTTTTTATGGCTATCTTATGACTGTCACATGATTGTCATATTTTAGACATACAGTTGTCACCTAGCTGTCACAAAGCAGCTGAATGGTTAGCATGACAACTGTGTAATGACTTTAATTTTTGGGGATTTTGTATGAAAAAGGTACTTCTTTCTGCCGCAGTGGCCTCCACCTTAAGCCTAGCACCCTATGGCTTCGCGGATGGCCCAATCGATGGCACTATTTACGGAAAAGTGAATGTCTCGGTGGTCAATGCCGATAACGGATCAACTGACCAGTGGAATCTCAATAGCAATGCATCGCGTCTCGGCGTTAAGGGTAAGACTGAAATTGCCGACGGACTTTACGCGGTCTACAAGGCGGAATTCGAAGTCTGTGTCGACGATGGTGACTGCAAAGGTCAAACCTTCGCACAGCGCAATATTATGGGTGGTATTAGAGGAAGCTTTGGTACCTTGTGGGCCGGTAAGCACGACACGCCGACCAAACTAGCGCAAAATAAGATTGATCTTTTTAACGACCTCGAAGGCGATATTAAAAATACCTTTGAGGGTGAAAACCGCGCATCAAATATGATTGCCTATACCTCTCCAGAGATGAATGGCTTTGCGACTACGCTTGCGATGATCCCCGCGGAGGGCAGCGATGTTGACGGTGATGGTCAGAACGACACTGGTCTGACTGACGGCATGTCTTATTCTGTTAGCTACACAAACGATAATTTTTACATTGCGGTTGCCGGCGACCAGGATGTCGACAGTCAAGACCTGATGCGCATTGTTGCTCAGTACAAAATGGACGCGCTGCAGCTTGGTGTAATGTATCAGCAGAACGAAGATAACCTTGGCAGCAAGGATGAATCTGGTGTCTTTGTCAGCGCCGCCTACAAGCTTGACAAGAAAACAACACTGAAAGCGCAGTACGGTTCAATCGAAGATGATGTCGATGGCGATGAAGAAGAGACGTTATCCTTGGGTGCTGATTACAAACTAGCCAAAGGGACTAAGCTGTATGTGTTTTACACTGATAATACAGATTCGTCGATTGGTAACTCCGACAAAGAAGACACGGCATTTGGTTTAGGCATGGAGCACAAGTT
>JAFMBY010000038.1 GCA_017858135.1 Porticoccaceae bacterium
ATTAAGTGCCAACAGCCATTGATAACTAGGACAACCTATGTCTCAAATGACCCCACGTGAAATCGTCCACGAACTCAACCGCCATATTATTGGCCAAGACGACGCCAAGCGCTCAGTCGCAATTGCCCTGCGCAATCGCTGGCGCCGAGCGCAACTAGACGACGAAATGCGCAATGAAGTAACGCCGAAAAATATTCTCATGATCGGCCCTACAGGGGTCGGTAAAACTGAAATTGCCCGGCGTTTAGCGCGTCTCGCCAATGCCCCCTTTGTCAAAGTCGAAGCGACCAAATTTACCGAAGTCGGCTACGTCGGCAAGGATGTTGAATCGATTATTCGCGACTTAGTGGAAACCTCGGTCAAGCAGGTGCGTGAACAAGAGATCAACAAGGTTGACCAGCGCGCCATGGACTCTGCCGAAGAGCGCATTCTCGATGTACTGCTGCCACCAGCGCGAAGTGCTGACAGTCAGACTGAGCAGGCTAGCTCGACGCGACAGATCTTCCGCAAGAAACTCCGCGAAGGCGCACTCAATGACAAAGAAATTGAAATAGAGCTCAGCCAAAGCGCCGCCGGCGTCGAAATCATGGCCCCTCCCGGCATGGAAGAGATGACCTCGCAGCTACAGAATATGTTTAGCAACATGGGCAAAGGCAAAACCGTCACGCGCAAGTTAACCGTCGCCGACGCACTAAAACATCTTAAGGAAGAAGAAGCCGCCAAACTAATCAATGAAGAGGAAATCAAAACCACAGCAGTCACCGCCGCGGAACAAAATGGCATTGTTTTCCTCGACGAAATCGACAAGGTCTGCCGTCGTGGCGAAGCCAGTGGTGCCGATGTCTCCCGCGAGGGTGTTCAGCGCGACCTGCTGCCTCTGATTGAGGGCAGCACGGTGTCGACTAAATACGGCATGATTAAGACCGACCATATCTTGTTTATTGCCTCTGGCGCATTTCACCTGGCCAAGCCTTCTGATCTGATTCCGGAATTGCAGGGTCGCCTGCCGATTCGCGTCGAATTGAACTCGTTAAAGATTAATGATTTCGAGCGTATCCTCACCGAACCTAAAGCCTCGCTGACCAAGCAGTACCGCGAACTAATGGCCACCGAGGGTGTAGAAATCAACTTTACCGAAGATGGCGTGCGACGTATCGCCGAGATTGCCTATGAGGTCAATGAGGGCACCGAAAATATTGGCGCGCGACGCTTGCACACCATTATGGAGCGACTGCTCGAAGAGATTTCCTACGATGCCGCAGATCTCGGTGCTAGACAGGAAAAAATCTCAATTGATAAAGCCTTCGTCGAAAAACAACTCGGTGAGTTGGCGGCCAATGAAGATCTGACTCGGTTTATCCTCTAATATGAAAAATGATCTGAGTAGCACAACTCCCCGCCGCATTGCGCTCAATCAAGCAAAAGACTGCCTCACCATTGACTATGCGGGAGATGTGCGTCATAAGCTGAGGGCAGAATATTTGCGTGTTCTGTCTCCCAGTGCCGAAGTACGCGGCCATGGACCCGGACAAGAAGTACTGCAATATGGCAAACGGCTGGTGACCATCGACTCGGTCACCAAGTCCGGTAATTACGCGATACAGATCTATTTTAATGACGGCCATGACTCGGGGATATTTACCTGGAGTTACCTCTATGACCTCGGCGCTAACTACGAGGATCACTGGGCAACTTATTTGGAAACGCTGCGCCAGGCTGACCAGAGCCGCGACCCAGATACGCAGGTGGTTAAGCTGGTTTAAACTAAGTTGCTGTCATTGTGCGGGTCTAGATTCGACGCTCGTGCCAGCCTTCACCACAGGCCGTAGACTTTTACTCACAGAACGTACCTAAATGGCCTAACTCTCGCTACAATGGGCGCCCTTTAGCTAACGATAGCGTCAACGATGTCAGACAAAACCACCCACTTTGGTTACCAAACTGTTAATAGCGAAGAGAAAGCCGGCAAAGTTGCCGAGGTCTTTCACTCCGTCGCCTCCAGCTATGACTTAATGAATGACCTGATGTCAGCGGGCATCCACCGTTTGTGGAAGCGCGTCACCATCGAGATGTCCGGTGTCCGTCGCGGCCACAAGGTGCTGGATATCGCCGGCGGAACCGGTGATCTGGCAGCCAAATTTTCGCGCATTGTTGGCCGCGACGGATTGGTTGTATTGGCCGACATCAATGATTCGATGCTCAAAGTCGGCCGTGACCGCCTGCTTGATCGCGGCATCGTCAACAATATTCAATTCGCTCAAGCCAATGCCCAATATCTACCCTTCCCGGACAATACCTTTGATGTCATTACCATCGCCTTTGGCCTGCGCAATGTTACCGACAAAGATATGGCTCTGCGCTCGATGCATAGAGTGCTTAAGCCCGGCGGCAAGCTGCTGGTGCTAGAGTTCTCAAAGCCACCCAGCACGGTGTTGTCAAAGGTCTATGACAGCTACTCGTTCAGCATACTGCCGAAACTCGGCAAGCTGTTTGCCAGCGATAGTGACAGCTACCAATATCTCGCCGAGTCGATTCGTATGCACCCAGATCAGGAGACGCTGATGGGCATGGTCGAAAACGCTGGCTTTAGCAACTGCGACTATCACAATATGACCGGCGGCATCGTCGCTCTGCACCGCGGAGTTAAGGCTTAGTGATTTTTTCCGCACTACAGTCCGGTGCATTTGAAGCGGCGGAAACGCTGGTCAATGGCGCCTTGAAATATGATCCCGCGACCCTGCGCAAGATGGCTGAACTGGAAGGCAAGTTACTGCTGATAGAGAGTACTTTGCCGCCGTTAAAGCTGGCAGTCGAAACCACCAGTCAGGGCATTATGTTACACAGTAACTGGCATGACGAGGCCGATACCCGCGTCTCTGGTTCACTGCTTTCAATCCTCAGCATGGCACTCAGTTCAGAGCCACAGAAATCCTTCTCAGGCACTGGTCTTCAGGTCACAGGAGATCTCGAGTTTCTTCGACAAATCAATGCCTTAATGAGCAATCTTGATGTAGATTGGGAGGCTTTTCTGGCGACGATTATAGGTGATATCCCGGCACATTTAATGGCCGAAAGGCTGCGCAATTCTGTCTCGATGGCCAAAGATGCGGGGCAGCGAGCAAAGTCTGCCGCCGCTGAAATTGCGCAAGAGGAGCTCCGGGTCACACCCTCATCACCTGAGTTCCAAGCCTTCTCTCAGCAGGTACGTCAACTCTCAAGTGGTGTTGAGCGCTGCGCGGCACGGATTAGCAAAAGCCAACATAGTCTCGCCAAAATACTGGCGCAAAAAAATAGCCAACCGGAGTCGAACTCTTGATCCGTCTGCGTCGTCTCGTAAAGATTATCCGGGTTGTTTACAAATACCGCCTCGACAGCTTAATCGATAAAAGTAAAGCGCCGCTTGTACTGCGGCTGTTATTGTCTCCGGCAGTGCTCTGGGGTCGTCCCAAAATTAGCCGAGGTGAACGGCTGCGCAAAGCACTTGAAAGCCTCGGCCCGATATTTGTTAAATTAGGTCAACTGCTGTCGACGCGACCGGATCTAGTGCCAACAGATATCTGCTCAGAGTTGGCCCATCTGCAAGACAATGTGGCACCGTTTAACTCAGACAGGTTTCGACAAATTGTCGAACAGGCGCTCGGTAGCAGTGTCGATGAGATTTTCCACAGCTTTGAGACCGACCCTCTCGCCTCTGCCTCCGTCGCGCAGGTGCATGCCGCTGTGCTTAAAGATGGCAGTGATGTGGTCGTTAAAGCGGTGCGCCCCAATATCGACAAAATTATCAGCAAAGATATCGCGCTAATGTATACCCTCGCGCGGCTGCTCGCCAAATACAGTCAAGATGGGCGTCGATTGCGCCCTGTGGAAGTGATTGCCGATTATGAGCAGGTGATCTATGACGAGCTTAACCTACAGGCTGAGGGTGCCAATGCGTCGCTGTTGCGACACAATTTTGCTGGCTCACCGCTGCTTTACGTACCCAAGATCAACTGGGACTACTCGAACGAGAAAGTGCTGGTTATGGAGCGTATTTACGGCACACCGGTGACCAATATTGCCGATCTTAAAGCCGCCGGCGTCGACTTCAAACTGCTCGCGGAACGCGGTGTCGAGATCTTTTTCACGCAGGTTTTTGAACATAATTTTTTCCATGCCGATATGCATCCGGGGAATATCTTTGTCGACACCTCTAACCCCAAAAAGCCCTCTTATATCGGCATTGACTGCGCGATTATGGGCTCGCTGAGCAAAGAGGATCAGTACTATATGGCACGCAATCTGATTGCCATATTCCAACGTGATTATCGCCAGGTTGCCGAGCTGCATATCCGCTCGGGCTGGGTGCCTGAGAGCACCCCGGTCAATGAGTTTACTGGCGCCATTCGCGCGGTCTGTGAGCCTATTTTTCAGCGCCCCTTAAATGAAATCTCGCTGGGCCATATGCTGATCAGCCTGTTTACCACCGCGCGACGCTTTAATATGGAAGTACAGCCGTCACTGGTGCTGTTGCAGAAGACCCTACTCAATATCGAAGGGCTCGGTCGCCAGCTCTATCCGCAGCTCGATCTTTGGACTACAGCCAAACCGTTTCTCGACAGATGGTTAAAAGAACGTTACTCACCCAAGAGCCTGTTTAAACAATTTAAACGTCTGGTGCCGGACTGGCTAGAACAGCTGCCCGAGATTCCACCGCTGATCTACACTGCGCTTAAAACAGCACAGAACCCACCACAAACCACTGTAGTTGCGGCGGCGCCTGTCGAAACCAGCCAGCCACTGCGCAAATGGCGGCCCTGGTTCGGTGCTGCAGCGGTCGGTTCTGGGCTGGCTCTGGCGCTCCCGAACTGGGCTGACTCTCTGGCACAGCTACCGGCAAGCAGCCTGATCCTGGTCGGCGCAGGTCTAGTGCTGCTGCTTCTGCGCTAGACTTTATACGTCGACCACTGTTGTTGACTGACAACAACTGCCATAATTCGAGCACTGACAGCTAAGGCATTTCAATCATGAGTTATCTCGACGACATAGCCTGGAACAGCGATGGCCTGGTTCCAGCCATTGCCCAAGATGCGGTGACTGGCCGCGTGCTGATGGTCGCCTGGATGAATGCCGAAGCGCTGCAACGTAGCGTCGCCGAACAGCGCGCCGTGTACTGGTCGCGATCGCGGCAGAAGCTCTGGCGCAAAGGCGAAGAGTCAGGACATGGTCAAGTAATAAAAGAACTGCGTCTCGACTGCGACAACGATGTGATTGTGATGCAGATTGAACAGCTTGGCGGCATCGCCTGTCATACCGGTAGGGAATCCTGTTTTTACCGTGTCCTCGACAGTGGTGAATGGAAAATCGTTGACGCTGTGATCAAAGATCCAAAGGATATTTATCAATGACTAGCAATGATGTATTGGCACAGCTCTGCGCTGTCCTGGAAGCGCGTAAAAACGCCTCCGCGGACGACTCCTATGTCGCCAGCCTGCACCGCAGTGGCTTGAATAAAATTCTTGAGAAAGTCGGTGAAGAAAGCATCGAAACCATTCTTGCCGCGCGCGATGCGCAAGACAGCGGCGACAATACTAAGCTGATTTATGAGACCGCTGATCTGTGGTTTCACAGTTTGGTGATGCTCTCCCATTTTGGTGAGGATGCCCAGGCAGTATTAACAGAACTTGAGCGGCGCTTTGATCTCTCTGGGCTTGAAGAAAAAGCCGCACGAGACTCGAGCAAATAGTTTATAAACAGAAATTATTAAATTTTAGCAAGGAGTATTGAGATGGGTTTTGGATGGCAAGAACTACTGATTATTTTGGTCATCGTGGCATTGATCTTTGGCACCAAGAAATTGCGTGGCATTGGCTCTGATCTCGGCGGCGCGGTAAAAGGATTTAAAGAGTCTGTGAGCACTGATGCGGCTGATGACGATAAGGCGACTGAGGCTGACGTTAGCGTTAACAAAGAGAGCGATAAACCGAAGGATTGATTGTGTTGGGTAAGCTGTTATTGCGCTAGTTTTATCCGGGCGGGACAGCTTAATTTGTCATTCCGACAGAGCATAGCGACGAGGGATTTCTATGTTGGGCGTAGGCGAAGCCATGGAGACCCTTTGCGATCGGTCCCATGTGTTTGCCATTTTCAGCGTTCGCGCAACTCGCTGACGCTCAAACAGGGCGCTCTCTCAATCTGAAAATAACAAATCCATAAGCGGGCCCTGATTGATCGCAAAGGGTCTCCATAGCTTCGCTGAGAGATCGAGGATGCTGAGGGGAGATTTATCACGTGGGTTCGAGATGACACAGTATCCTGAGAGAGCACTGCGAACCGAAGGATCTGATGCAGGATTGCAGCGTAAAACGTGGAAGGCAGTACACCAAAAAGATCCCTCGACTACGCCCGGGATGACACTAAAGAAGAAGGTACCACTAAACAATGTTTGATATCGGTTTCTCAGAACTGTTGGTCATCGCCACTGTCACGCTGATTGTGATGGGGCCAGAGCGCCTGCCGCAGACAGTGCGCAGCATTAGCCTGTGGATCGGTCGCTTCAAACAAATGCTCGCCTCAGCGCGGAAAGACTTCGAAGAGGAAGTCGGTATGGACGATATTCGCCAACAGCTACACAATGAAAAAATCATGCGCGAGCTGAGCCAGACCAAGGAAGATGTGCAGCAAACATTCAATGCCAGCGCCCTCGAAGCCGCCTCTATAGAAGAAACCATCAAAAGTCCCATAGGCGCTATGACCGCTCTCGACAGCAAGCCAGCAGAAATCAAACCCGATTCAACCAAGACCGCAGCCGATGAGTGAAGAACCCCTAGACAGCCAACCTTTTATGGCCCATCTGATTGAATTTAGAGACCGCATGCTGCGTGCCATCGCCTCTGTGGCAGTGGTTTTTATTGGACTGTTCTCTTTCAGCAACGAAATCTATCTTTACGTGTCCGAGCCACTGCGCCAGTATCTCCCCGCATCCTCGTCGATGATCGCCACCGACGTCACTTCACCCTTTTTAACGCCCTTTAAATTAACCCTGGTGCTGTCGCTATTTGCCGCCATGCCCTATGTGCTATACCAAGTTTGGGCCTTTGTTGCTCCGGGACTCTACAAGCGCGAAAAGAAAATCGTTATCCCCCTATTCTGCTCCAGCGTTATTCTGTTTTACGCCGGCATGGCCTTCGCCTACTACGTGGTATTTCCTCTGGTGTTTATGTTTTTCACCAGCGTCGGTCCCGAAGGCGTTTCGATCATGACCGATATCCGCAGCTATTTAGACTTCGTGTTAAAACTGTTTTTTGCCTTCGGCATTAGTTTTGAAATACCCATCGCCGTGGTTATCCTCTCCTGGATGGGCGCAGTTGATCCAGACAATTTGGCCAAAAAACGCCCCTATGTTTTTGTCCTCTGTTTTGTCTTTGGCATGCTGCTAACTCCGCCAGATATCCTCTCCCAAACCCTGCTCGCCATACCCATGTGGCTGCTGTTTGAAATCGGGATTATGTTTGGTCGACTAGTAAAACCCAAGCCAGAAGCAAGCTAAGTCACTCTTAACAATAATAGAACCCCGCTCGAGCTATCCAGAGCAATAACCGCTCTAGCCTGCTGAGCCATTTACAAATGCAACAAAATCTCTATACTGTTTATCCATACAGTATTTGTGCTTCATCATGTCCTACGCCGAACTCCACTGCATCAGCAACTTCACCTTCCTCCGCGGTGCCTCGCATCCCCACGAACTGGTCAAACGCGCCAGTGAGCTCAACTACAACGCCCTCGCTATCACCGATGAATGCTCACTCGCCGGCGTCGTCAAAGCCCATGTTGCCGCCATTGACTGCGGCTTAAAACTGATTATCGGCAGCGAATTCCGCCTCGACGGCCACAAACTTATCGCCCTCGCGCCCAACCGCCAAGCCTATTCAGAACTCTCCGCCCTTATCACCCTGGCGCGACGTCGCGGCGACAAAGGCAGCTATCAACTCGACTGGAACGACCTGCAGGGCAACCTCCGCAACGCACTGCTAATCTGGCTGCCATCACAACAGCTGGCTGTAGATCATCAACGCGGCGAACAACTCAGCAACTGGTTTAAACAACGGCTCTGGATCGGTGTCACCCACCTACTCAGCGGCACTGATGCCAGTGATTATTACTACTACCGCAACCTCGCCGCCCTGTGGCAACTGCCCATGGTCGCCTGTGGTGATGTGCATATGCACAGTCGCCAGCGCCAACCACTACAGGACACCTTGACCGCCATTCATCACAGCTGCTCAGTAATGGAGCTCGGTGAGCGGCGCTTTGCCAATGGCGAGCGCCATCTGCGCAGCTTGAATCAGCTGCAAAAACTCTACCCTGCCGCCCTTCTTCGCGAAACACTTCATATCGCCAAACGCTGCCATTTTTCACTCGAGGAACTGCGCTACGAATATCCCTCAGAAGTGGTGCCAGAACATCTTACTGCCACTCAACAACTGCGCTTTCTAGTAGAGGGTGGCATCGGCAAACGCTGGCCCGATGGTGTTAGCGCAGACATCCGCCGACAGATTGAGTATGAATTACAGGTGATTGCTGAGCTTAATTATGAAAGCTATTTTTTAACCGTTCACGATATTGTCTACTTTGCTCGCAGCCGCAATATTCTCTGTCAGGGCCGCGGCTCGGCAGCCAACTCGGTTGTCTGTTACTGCCTGTTTATCACCGAGGTCTCGCCAGACCAGATCTCACTGCTGTTCGAACGTTTTATCTCTCGAGAGCGCAATGAACCACCGGATATTGATGTCGACTTTGAGCATCAACGTCGCGAAGAGGTGATTCAATATATCTACAAAAAATACAGCCGTGAGCGCGCCGCCTTAGCCGCAACAGTGATTACCTACCGGCCGCGCAGCGCCGTACGCGATGTTGGCAAAGCCCTGGGGTTGGATAACCTATTTATTGAGCAACTCAGCCAATCGATGTCTTGGTGGGATAGAAAAGCTGATCTACAAGCTCTGTTTCAACAACGCGGTGGCGATAGCCAGGGACAGCTGGCTGACTGCTTCTTTAAACTACTCAGTGAGATCCTCGGCTTTCCCCGCCATCTGTCACAGCATGTCGGTGGCTTTATTATCACCAAAAGTCCAATCAGCACACTGGTACCGGTAGAAAACGCCAGCATGGCTGAGCGCACGGTGATTCAATGGGATAAATACGATATTGAAGCGCTGGGATTGTTAAAAATCGATATCCTTGCCCTCGGTATGCTCAGTGCCGTGCACCGCTGTTTTGATCTGATCAGCCAGCATCAGCAGACTGACTTAACCATGCAATCGATTCCCAAGGACGACCGCGCGACCTACGACATGCTCTGTGCTGCCGACAGCGTCGGTGTGTTTCAGATCGAATCACGCGCGCAAATGGCCATGTTACCGCGCTTAAAACCACGCTGTTTTTATGATCTGGTCATCGAAATCGCGATTGTTCGCCCGGGGCCAATTCAAGGCGGTATGGTGCACCCCTATCTGCGTCGCCGCCAAGGATTGGAAGCAGTCGATTATCCAAGCCCGGAGATCAAAGGCGTGCTCGAACGCACTCTCGGCATACCGGTATTTCAGGAACAGGTCATTCGCTTAGCCATGGTTGCCGCCGGGTTTAGTGGCGGTCAGGCAGACCAATTGCGACGTGCCATGGCGAGCTGGGGAAAAGATAGCGCGCTGACGCCATTTCAGCAAAAGCTGATCGATGGCATGTTGTCGCGAGGCTATTCACTGGATTTTGCCGAGCGTCTGTTTAAGCAGATACAGGGTTTTGGCGTCTATGGCTTCCCCGAGTCTCACTCCGCTAGTTTTGCCCTGTTGGCCTATGTCTCTGCCTGGCTTAAATGTCATCATCCGGCAGCCTTTTGCTGCGCACTGTTAAATAGTCAGCCGATGGGCTTTTACTCTCCGTCACAGCTGTTACAGGATGCTCAGCGGCATCATATCGAGGTGCGCCCTATCGATATCTGTCACAGCAACTGGGAGCATAGCCTGGAAACTGGCACATCTAGTGAACCCGCCATACGTTTAGGTATCTGTTTGATTAAAGGCTTCTCACGCAGAGCCGCTGAGCGGATTGTCTCAGCGCGCGGCCTACAGCGCTTTAACAGCCTCACACAACTGACCAGAGTGGCCGGATTATCACAGAGCCATCTGGCGCTACTTAGCAGCGCCGGTGCGCTGCGCTCATTGACCGCCAATCGTCGTCAGGCACACTGGGATGCGCTGGCAATTGAAGAGTATCGTCCCTTATTGGACGCGACGCAGAGTAGCGCTTCCAGCAGCTCGACAGCGTTATCGCTACCCTCTGAGGTTGAAGAGTTGAATGCCGATTACAGCAGCACCGGCGTCAGCCTCGGTCGCCACCCTATGACCATACTGCGAGAGCAGTCGCCTGCGCTGCAACGCTGCAAGCGGGCCAGTGATCTGTCGTCTATGAGCAATCGTCGCTTTGTGCGTATTGCTGGTTTGGTCACCGGACGTCAGCGACCGGGCACCGCCTCAGGGGTGATTTTTTTAACCCTTGAAGATGAAACCGGAAACAGCAATATTGTGGTCTGGACATCCGTTCAGGCGCGCTGCCGTGAGGCACTGCTAAAGGCGCGCCTGCTGCTGGTGAAAGGCGTGGTGGAAACTGATGGCAATGTGGTTCATGTGATCGCTCAAGAGCTGAGTGACTACAGTGCGATGGTTAACGAGCGGTAAGTCAAGCGTCAGCTAAAACCTGATAGGCATGGATGACCGTGTCCGGCGCCTGCACCAACTCAACTAACACCCCTTCTGCCGAGAGCGGAAACTCTTCGTTTGCCACGGGGTGAATAAAACAGACGTCATGGCCCGCGGCGCCCTTGCGAATACCACCTGGCGTAAAGCGCAAGCCCTGCTCGCTCAGCCAAGCCACTGCGCTGGTCAAATCATCCACCCACAGTCCCACATGATTGAGCGCCGGCTTGTCGACACGCGGACGCTTCTCAATATCTAACGGCTGCATCAAATCCACTTCTACTGCGAATGGCCCTGACCCCATCTCACAGATATCCTCATCGACATTTTCAGACTCACTGACAAAGGTATCGCGATACTTAAGACCCAATAAATCAACCCAGAAGCCGCGCAACTTTTGCTTGCTGGCGCCACCGACGGCTATCTGCTGGATACCTAAAATGGAAAATGGACGTGACGTGGACAAAGTATTGACTCCTTTTTTCTGCACAGATTTATCGCTTAATGGCTAAACGCTTGTTTAAATTGATCTAAAAATTTCGCTAGCAGTTCCACCGGCAAATCATTGATGCCGGCAGCAGCCTCACGGCCACCACCAGAGGGAAACTGCATACATAATGCTGCAGCACCTTTTTTATTGTTCAGTGGCGCACGCACACTGACAAGATAATTGCCATTGGCCTTCTCGGTGAGTACCGCGTGCCCACGATCCGGATTATCATTGGCCAACTGGTTGCTGTAGACCCCGCTGACTCGGCGCGCCCAGGGCTCATCGGGTAACACGAAGGCGGCAACAGCGTCGGTCACGGTTAATGAGACTGTCGACTGCGCGGCTTCAAGATCTTGCTGATAGCCCTGCTCGAGTTTTTCAAACTGCTGCGGATTATCACTAACAAAGTCGAATGGACTCTGGTACTGACTCAACAGCCGGTAGAGCTGATCCGGAGCAAAATGCAGCTCGGCAATATTTGAGCCGTAGCCATTGTAGTTAATATAGATACCGAGATTTTCCAGCAAAGATGCCTGTTCGGCAGTGACCTGTAGATTTTTGATCAGCCCTGCCGCCGTGTGTTTCAGATTGTCACCATAGGTGCCCACCACCGCCCACTCTCTGTAGGCGCCGCGGAGATAGTGATTAATCAATACCGATGTACAGACATCCGGGGCTTCATTGATCAGCGACTTGAGCCTCGAGGATGCTGGAACCGCGCCGGCAAAGTGATGGTCGACATAGAACACTTCGGCGCCGATATCCAGTGCTTGGTTTAACGCATCACGATTTTTATCCAGTGAGATATCCAGCACCGTAATACGATCGCCTGCCGCCGCTTCAACTCTCTTTAACAGATCAATTTCGCGCTTAACGCCGGTTACCAATGTGGCATTTCTAGGCTCTGCAAACCGCAACTGCAGCAGTGAGCATATACCATCTGCATCACCATTAAAGACATCGTAATCGGCCATCTAACGCCCTATCCACTATTAAAAATTTAGGGCGGAAGTATAACGCCTAATCGCGACTATTGGCCGAATTGACTACGGAAATTTTTGAAGACAGCCTGAAAGCCAGCGATGCTGCCATCGATACTTTCCGTGGCATTTAACACCTTGTCGATACGACCGGCCACCTGCCCAGACAGCGCAATCGCCGCTTCCAGTTCACAGCCAACATAGAGTGCCGGCAAATTGGCCAAATGTTCCACCCGATTAAACTGTTAAAAAGGTCATTTAAAGGCTTTTTATTAATATATTTTTATTATTGGTCTGTTTAAATTATCGGTATGTTTAGCTTAGTGATTGGTCGCGGTGAGATCATCAATAATCGCCTGCTCGATACGATCGAGACGATCCTGACCAAATACTTTGGTATTTCCATAGACCAGACTCGGCACGCCCCAGAGATTATGTCCGTAGAGCTCAGCAAGATTATCCTGGGCCCAAAGTCGCCAGGAATCGTCACTCAGCAGTGGCCGCGCCTGACTCCAATTGAGCCCTGCTCGCTCTACCAGTTTCTGCAATCCGCTATCGCTCTCAGAGAGGATACCTTCGGCCCAGACACCGCTGGCGCAACTATGTAAAAAACTCCAGCCGACTCCGTGTGATTGAGCATAATCAAATAGTGCATAACAGCGCTCAACACCGGCGCCCAGAGGATCAGCAATACGACCAAACGGAATGCCATATTTATCGGCTTCACGTTTAACATCCGCCGTGATATACAAGCCTTTCGTTTTTGGCACCTGCATTCGCCGCATCACCATCGGCAATACTGGCTTCACCTCCAGCGGCACCTGATAGTGATCCGCTAATTGCTTGGCACGCACCAATGCAAGATAGGAATAGGGGCTGCGCAACGACCAGTAAATAATAATGGCGTTTACCTGGCCTGCCCCACTCTCGCCTCGGTTTGCTTTTAGGCTCTGACCACAGAACGAACTGTGACCTTTATCGAACACAACGGCATTGCTATCTCCCTGCTGCAAACCCATCCCATTGAGTCGCAGCTCAAGGTGTTCGAGACGATTGAGGCCCCAGTACCATTCGCCGCCATAGTGCAGCATGGCGCTCAGATAATGGCCCTGTTGTTTAAGCTGCGCCTCATTAGCCTGCAAATGATGACTGTAACATTCCCAGTGATCGCTGATATTGCTATCGACAATCTTATCGAGAGTTTCATTCTGACCTTGCCAGTAAGCATGAAACAGCTGCAGGGCATTCTCGAGATAACCGGGCTGCAATTCCCAGTGCAGCAACTGTGCGGTTAGCTGCGTATCGATTTCGGTAGACGCCTCTGGTGGCTGGGACGGAAAGCGGAGATTGTAACGCTGCGCCAGATGCGTTGCGTCGGCAAAGGCATTGCTCTGCCACAGTGCCGGTGCCGGATACATATCCTCTTGAAGATTCAAGACAGTGTAAAAATCAAAGGTGACTGGATAACGCTGTGCGAACTGCTCTAACACTTGCAACAAAAGGTAACTGTGGGCGTCATTGAGCCGCACATAAACGGTTATCTGGTGCTCTTGATTATTTACCTGACGGCGCTTTTCCGCGCGTCGACGCCGCAGATTGCGCAGCCACTGGCTGAGAAATAGTTGGACGAGACGTGGTTTGATTAAGTGGATCATGGTAGCCAAGCACTCTTATTATCGTTTTAAGCGCCTATTAAAGCGCAATTAAGTAACTTATGCAGCAGCCTTGGCGCCGCTATTAACTGCAGCGACCAGCCTTCAAATATATTGACACAAACAATGACATATGTAACCATTTAACATCAATTTTGATTCGCAGATAAGATTTCAGTCAAGGTTTAAGACCCATGAAAAAACGTTATGTAGCTGGCATCATTGTTATTTTACTGACCATGACTGTCTACAGTCAGCGCGGCGAGATAATGCTGAAAATATTGCCCGGCGCACTGGACACCATGATGTCTGCGCAACCCCTGGCCGCGCTCCCCGACGGTTTGCATATCAGTCTCTGCGGTGCCGGCGGCCCAATGCCCAGCGCCAATCGCTCCGGCCCCTGCGTTGCGGTTATAGCTGGCGAACAATTATTTATTGTTGACGCGGGCACCAATGGCGCGCGCAACCTTGGTCGCATGGGCATCAATGTGGGTCAGGCTGAGGCGCTATTACTAACTCATTTTCACTCCGATCACATAGATGGCCTCGGTGAAATGGCCATGATACGCTGGGTCGCCGACAACAACAGCAGCCCACTGCCAGTCTATGGTCCAGAGGGCGTCGCCGATGTGGTTGCAGGGTTTAATCAAGCCTATACGCGGGACGCCAAACACCGTACCGATCATCATGGCGTGGCGGTGGCACCACCCAGTGGTGCTGGCATGAGTATAGTGAGTTTTGCACTGCCAGACGCTGGCGAGTCGCTGACGGTCTATGCCAATGACAACCTCAAGATTGAAATGATTAGCGTCGACCACTTCCCGATCACGCCCGCCGTGGCTTACAAATTTACCTATAAGGATCGCAGCCTGCTTATCTCTGGCGATACCGTCAAGTCTCCGGCCATCGAAAAACATTCCGCTGGGATTGATCTGTTGGTCCATGAGGCGCTATCGACTAAGCTGGTCCTACTGATGGCCGAGTCTGCGGCGCGATCTGGCAATCCACTGCGAGAAAAACTATTCAATGATATTCACGACTATCACACCACACCTGTGGAAGCCGCCGAAATCGCCCGCGATGCCGACGTGGGTCACCTACTCTACTACCATGTTGTGCCGCCGTTAATCGCACCGGGTATGGAGACGATCTGGCTCGAGGGTGTCGATAAGGTGTTCTCCGACGTCACGGTGGGAGAAGATGGCACCAGTATTTCACTGCCGGCTGACTCAAGTGAGATTATTCATCGGCCTTCGGCCCTTTAAAATAAGGATTTCACTGTGAGTTTAAGTCTACTTTTCCCTCAGCAGGCCAACAATGACTACCGTGGCAGCAAGTTCGCGCTGTGGCTCTTTCCACTGCTCGCGCTGGCTATTCTGGCCCGTAGTCTGATTCATTTTCTGAAAAGTGACGGTGGTATTAATTCGATAGCGACAATTATCACCTTTGAAGGCACGCCAGACCCGGATCGAGTAATCTACCTATTTGCTTCACTCTGGGGATCGCAACAGGTGATTATGGCGATGCTCTACGGCGTTGTCATGGTCCGATACCGTGCGCTGATCCCGCTGATGTATCTGCTGATAATAATTGAGCTTTGTTTTCGTCTGATCAGCGGCAGCCTGCACCCATTGACGGAAGTCTACTATTTACAGACACCACCGGGCAGTGCTGGCAATATCCCCGCCCTCATTATTGTTTCAATTCTGCTGCTGTTATCGCTGCGACGGTCTCGACAGGAGCAGATTAATCCCTAGCCTTCCTTTATTTGGTTAATGACTCATCAATAACTCCGCAATGGCAGGACTAATCAGTCACCAGTTGCCGTTTACACAGCACTGCGCCAGATAGATACTTGGCCTAACGTAGGCAAACGTGTATTTTCATCCTACAATCATTACCTGAACGCAAAGCCTGGACTCAAAGCCTGATCTCAAGGCTTGTACCGAAAAACTATAAAAAGAAAACCAGCGCACCGTTAACGCAATGCAACCGGTTCGCATACAGGGGAATATTATGCTGTTACGCACGCTCACCACCCTCACGTTGTATGGGCTCACAAGCCTAGCCATTGCCCAGCCCACTGTTGTCAATGAACAGTCAATCTCCAATCCAGACGCCGAATGGTTGAGTTATGGCCGAGATTATCAGGAACAGCGTTTTAGTCCACTGGACAAGGTTAATCGCGACAATGTCGATGAACTGGATCTGGCTTGGTCATTTAAATTTGAGACTGCCCGGGGTATGGAAGCCACACCTTTGGTGCACAACGGTGTGATCTATGTCAGCACTGGCTGGAGCCATGCTTATGCGCTAGATGCGCGCACTGGCGAAGAACTCTGGCACTTTGATGCCAAAGTGCCGAAATCCCATCTGATTAAAACCTGCTGTGGTCCGGTTAACCGTGGCGTGGCAATTTGGCAGGAAGACGAAAACTCCCCGCTGCAAGTGTTTCTCGGTGCATTAGACGGTCGTCTGATCGCTCTCGATGCTGCCACCGGCGAACAGAACTGGTCCGTGCAGACCACACCCACAGATGGCAACTACAGCATTACCGGCGCACCCCGCGTGGTTAAAGGCATGGTTGTGATTGGCAATGGCGGCGCCGAGCTCGGTGTGCGCGGTTATGTCAGCGCCTTCGACGTCAATACTGGCGAACAAAAATGGCGCTTCTACACTGTCCCCGGCGATCGCAACAAGCCCCAGGAGAGCCCTGCTCTGGAAGCGGCACTGGAAACCTGGAACGGTGACGAGTGGTACACAGTGGGTGGCGGCGGAGGCGGCACCGCTTGGGATTCGCTGGTCTATGATCCCGAATTAGACTTACTCTATATCGGAACAGGTAACGGCTCCCCTTGGAATCGTAATCTGCGCAGCCCCGGTGGCGGCGACAACCTTTACCTCAGCTCAATAGTCGCGTTAAAGCCGGATACCGGCGAATATGTTTGGCACTATCAGGTTACGCCCAGAGATAACTGGGACTACACAGCCACTCAGCAGCTGGTGTTGGCCGAGCTAGAGCTAGAGGGCGAAACCCGCAAAGTGATTATGCAGGCGCCTAAAAATGGCTTCTTCTATGTCTTGGATCGGGTTACCGGTGAACTGCTCTCCGCAGAAAAATTCTCTAAAGTCACTTGGGCCAGCCATATCGATATGGACACTGGTCGGCCGGTAGAGACTAAGTACGCCGACTATCAATCCAACGGCGGCAGCTATATCTGGCCCGCACCGTTCGGTGCCCACAACTGGCAGCCAATGACTTACAGCCCTAAAACAGGTCTGATGTATATTCCAGTGCAAAACGTTCCTACCTACTTTAAGGGTATGGATGCTGTCAGCTATCAGGTTGATCGCTGGAACACCGGCATTGATCTCAATGAAGTGCGCGATCCAAAAAGCTGGGTTGCCGGTCGCGCCGCGGTGGATGCCCTGATCTACGGCGAGTTGGTCGCCTATGACCCGATTAAGCAGCAGCGCGCCTGGTCAGTTCGCCACCCTAAACCCTCCAATGGTGGAATTCTCAGCACCGCCGGTGACCTGGTCTTCCAGGGTACCTCGGACGGCCTGTTTGCAGCCTATGATTCCACCAATGGCGATATCCTCTGGCAGTACCAGTCCGATAGCGCAGTGCTGGCTGGCCCCATGAGCTTCGAGTTAGATGGCGAACAATATATCGCCGTAGCCCAGGGCAGCGGTGGCGCTCTGATGCTTGCTGGCGGCGATGAAGTAAAGCGCAATCTGGTCAATCAAAACAAACTGCTGGTATTTAAGAAAGGTGACTTTAATCTGACTCAGCCTATTCAAGACAATGGCCAGTCAGTGATTATGGCCCTGGGGCATGAAGCCAATGATGATGAGCAAGTTATCACCCACGGCGAAGAGCTCTATAGTCGCAACTGTGGTTCATGCCACGGTATCAGCGCGAAAACCAACTATGTACTGCCCGACCTGCGTCATATGAGTGAGCAGACCCATATCGACTTTACCGCGATTGTCTTGGGTGGCGCCTATGCTCACAAAGGCATGGCTGGCTTCTATGAGACGCTGTCGTCCGAAGATGTCGATGCAGTGCACGCGTTTCTGGATCGCCAGCAACAGCGACTGCCAGAAATGGTCGAAATGTCGTTCCTGCAAAAGATCGAGTACTGGGTTAACTATGGACTTGCCAAGATTGGCGAGCGCTATCCGGATCTGCTAAACGCGACCCGCGATATGATGATGTAAAAGAATTAACTGCATCCCGGCGCGCGCTGGGATGCAGCTTTCTAACTGCGCTTAACACCGTTTCAAACTTTTATGAACACTGATTATTCTCAGACCAATCTCTGACAAAAATTTAGCTCCCGGTATAATTGGGCGGCCGCTTTTCCATAAACGCATGCATTGATTCCTGCATATCATTTGATTTCAAGCTGGTCATCAGTGTGAACAGACCATTTAGCAAGAGACTCTGCTCGGTGGTCAGATCTTCACTCTGCTGCAAAATAAACTTGGTGCCACGCACCGCCATCGGTGGATTAGCCGCGATGCTATTGGCCATCGCCATACCTGCATCATAGGCACTGTCAAACGAATCATAAACATCATTCAACAGACCAATCTTTTCCGCTCTGGCGGCATCGATATCCTTGCCGGTATACGCCAATTCAGCAACATGTCCGGCACCGACAATTTTCGGCAAGCGCTGTAGGGTTCCGACATCAGCCACGAGTCCGATACGCGTTTCGCGCACACCAAACTGACCATCCGCCGCACTGATGCGCACATCACAGGCAGTAATCAAATCAATACCAGCACCCAAACAGTAGCCATGAACTACGGCAATAACCGGCAGCGGGCACTTGGCCAACGATGAGATCGCCTGCTGAAAGCGAGTCGTAAAATCGAGCTGATTTAAATTGGCTACGGCCTCTGAGGCCGCATCTGTTGAATGGGCGGCATCCAAGCCACCGGCCAACAAATCGATGCCCGCGCAGAAATGCTTGCCGCGCCCGGCAAAGATAATCGCCCTGATCTCTGAGTCAGCAGCGAGTGCATCAAGCGCTTCGGGAATTGCCGCCCACACTGCTGGCGACAAGGCATTAAACTTATCTGGACGATCCAGCCAAAGGGTGCCGACGGCACCGTTCTTTTCAATTGAAACTACATCTGAAGAAAAAGCCATTTGCTGGTGCTCCTATTATTGATTGTAAAATTGTGGTGTTTTAAATCTCTCGCAGCCAGCAGGGAGCACTTAATAACCGGCACTGCCATCCATAATCCTCTCATAGAGATCGCGTTCAAGTTTTTGGTACTGTTTGCCGCGTGGCGGCAAAACATAGAGATCATCAGTCACTTGGTCGATATGAAAAGCCTGTTTGCGCAAATCGCCTTTGAGCAATTTAAAGGTGCCCGTGGTTGCAGCCTCAGGCTGCACCCGAACAAATACTGGCTGTGAAAAGTGAGTGAGGTTGGCGTTGACGAAAATCGAGAAGGCATCGACATCAAACACCTGTCCCGGTTTCAGCATTACTGAGACCATGCCCGCTTTACCCTCGGTCGCAGGTACATCAACACCATAGACATTGGCCATTTCAATCTGATCGCAACCATTGAGAATCTCACCCACCTCATTGGTGGAGACATTCTCTGAGCGCCAGCGAAAGGTATCGCCGACGCGATCAACAAATTGATAGTGCGCTTTGCCAAGAGCAAAACCCACATCGACTTCGCGAATCAGGTCGCCCGTATTAAACCAAGCGTCGCCCGGCTTCACCACATCGCGGAGAATTTTTGACTCGGTGGCATCATCGTTAGTGTAGCCATCAAACTTAAATTTATCGTCGATTTCACCCAGTAGCAGCCCGGTCTCGCCTTTCGCTACTTGAAGCAGATTACCCTGCTTGTCACGTACCATTTCATCTGCGTCAACGTCATACTTTACTAACATGACAGTCGCCGGTGTGAGCCCCATGGTACGGTCTTTGTTTAAGGCGTTAAAGAAGCTGACATTACCTTCGCTGGAACCATAAAATTCACAGACTCGTTCAATACCAAAACGCTGCTTAAACTCATCCCAGATATCCGGCCGCAGGCCATTGCCAAAAACCCGAGTCAACGGATTATTCAGTTCTTCAGGGCGCGGTGGCTGGGCCAGTAAGTAGCGACACAGTTCACCAACATAAATAAAATTGGTGGTCTGGTACGTTTGCACATCTGACCAAAACTCCGATGCGGAAAAACGTCGGCGCAAAAATATCGAGGCGCCGGTATAAAAAGAACTGCCAATACCGCACATCAACCCAGTGCCATGGAATAGTGGCAGACAGAGGTAAAAGCGATCGCTGGGTTTGGCCTGACATCCGGCCAAGCCAAAGGCATGGGCGGCGGCCATCCAGCGGCGGTGAGGAATCTTCGCTGCCTTCGGCATACCGGTGGTGCCCGAGGTAAAAATGTACATCGCAGTAGAGCCGGCCAATATGCTGCCGGTATCGGCTAAATTGGTCTTCGGGTACTGATCCAGCGTACTGACAATATCCTCGGCATTTTGCGGCGCCGGATTGCTACGTTGATCAGCGACCCAGAGAATATCCTCGTCTTTTAATGTCAACTGCGGGCGCACTGCATCGAGGCTGGCATAGATTTCCTCACCAACCAGACACTTGCACGAATCCGATATATTGACACAGTGGGCTAACTGAGCGCCGCTAAGCGCAAAGTTAATCAGACTCGAAATAGCACCGATCTTTTGCAGAGCAAAGGTGCAGGCCAACATTTCGATA
>JAFMBY010000039.1 GCA_017858135.1 Porticoccaceae bacterium
CTTCTTTCTGGCTTCTTTCTGGCTTGTTGCTGCGAAGAGAATGCCGCCTGAAATCTTATTTTAATTTAAACGTGATAGGAACGGTCAACTCAAAGAAATCGACATTTATCGCATCGGGTATGTTGGGGAACGGCGCCGCTCGTTCAACTGCTCGTACCGCAGCTTTGTTTAACGCTGAGTATCTGCTTTTTTGCGTCACCGTGACCTTCTCGATAACCCCCTGTTTGTTTATCAGCACCTCCATACGGACCGTTCCCTCTTGGCCTCGGTCAATTGCACGACCCGGATAGGTAATCTTCTTAAAGATCTTTTGTACGATAACAGGAGTGTAATCTCGCATCGCCAGAGCCTCTTCTACGCTAAAGTCGATATCATCGTCAGCATCAATATCATCCCGCGGAGCGGACTCAGGGTTGACAGATTCCTCAGTCTCATTGATGGCATCACCGTCACCAGCCGCTAGCTGCGCAGTGGTGCCGAGCTGGTCTTCGGATTGTGGCGGTTGAGCGGGTATTGCTTCTTGGTCGGATGACACTGGAGGGGCTATCGTGGCGACTGTTGCTGCTTTTGGAGCTACGTCCTCTGGGGTTACTGACGCGGTCTGCTGGGCTTTTTCTGTCTCTGCTAGGGTTGGTTTGGGCGCGGCCGCTAGTTTGGGTTTGGCTGGCGCCATCCAGGATGCTGCCAGAGCCACTCGCTCTGGAGCTGTATTGACAGTCGTTAACAGTTTAGTCGCCTGAACGTTGGATCGTAAGCCGAGAATCTCATCTTTAAATACCGTTGTAGGTGGGATCGCACCGATCCATGTGTATAACAACAGGTCAAACACTTCGCTGGACAGACCTGCGATCAGCTCAGTGCCGTTAAATCGCATTGAAGTACCGCGCTCATGGCTAGAAATATATTCGACTAAGTCACCTTTTTGTGGCGCTGATTTTGGCGCCTGCATCAGGGCTACAAGATCCTCTGCAGAGTCAGCAAAGTTTTCGCGGCTATTGTTGATTGAGATACTTTGCATCCACAGGTTGAACCAGCGGCGTTTGGAGTAATTATTTAAAATTCGCACTTCCATGCGTTTTTCGCCGGGCATGGATTGGATGACTTGTGAGTTTTGCTGACGCGTTTCCAAGTAAAGTGCTGCCGCAAACTGGTCTTTGCCTAAATCTGAGTAAATGCTGCTGCCATTGAGAGCGAGATCGGCTTGTGCAATGCTTGAAAGCAGCGCGATACTGGTGAGTACCATCAGGCGTCTTGATGACTGTCCCAATTGCAACGCTAACTGCATGGCCAGTTGTAGAGATAGTTGCACGGATTGTTTTTTAGATAGCTTTTTGGATAGCTTTGCTGATAGTTTGCTTAAGCGCGTTTCAAGCCCCTGTTCCATTTTTTGTCTACGCATTATTCCAAATCCCTTGGTTGTGCTTTGGTTTTGCCTTGGTTCTGTTAACACCGCTTCCAATAATTGTAGATGTATTAGGCTAAACATTGTCACTGTGGGATAGCCTGATTCAACCGAGTAAGCCAAAGGTGCCAACTGTGACACCTATAACCATAGCAGTTTGTTATGTCTGTCACATTTTGGTGCGCTAAGTAGAGAGTACTTCCTTTCAATATTAGTGCTATTTCTCCTGCTGTGCTCGATCTAGTAGGCTAATTATAGGTTAACCAAAACACTTGTTTAGGTATTTCTACATCTATCTTCTCTAACATGAAAGGCTAAATCCAAGTAAACTATCGCGGCATTTAGATCGTATTGAATCCTCAAACTCAACTTGAAAAGTGGATGGCTAGCATTGAACAGTAATGTCCGGATATCGTTAATTATCACCTTGGTAATCAGTTTTTGGTTACTCAGTGGCTTATTTGTCTCCGATTCAAAGGAAAGTCAAGCCGCTGCGACGGAGTCAACGCTGACAAAAGTTGAAGCGACTTGGTTTGATGTGCAGAACTATTCGCCACAATTGGTTTTGCGAGCAAGAACTGAAGCCAACCGAGCCGTTGACGTAAAGGCTCAGGTTGCGGGTCGCATCGTGGCGGTGCCTGCAGATGAGGGGGCTTTTGTTAAGTCTGGTGACATACTCTGTGCAATTGACGTGGAAGATCGACAGCTGCGCGTACAGCATGCCAACTCGGCGCTGCACCAAGCCACGATTGAATATCAGGGTGCGCAAAAACTTAAGCAGGGCGGCTACCAGTCAGAACTGGCGATTGCTCAGGCGGATACCAGGCTTCAGTCGGCTCGAGTCGCTCTTGAACGCAGTACACTAGATTTAAACAACTCATCAGTTAGAGCGCCTTTTGACGGTGTTGTCGAACGTCGTCCGCTAGAAGTGGGAGATTTCATTCAACCTGGACAGCTTTGCGCGCAGGTTGTTGAGCTCAATCCGTTGAAAGTAACGGCAGTGATTACCGAGCAAGAAATTGGCAAAATTTCTCTCGATCGAGACGTTACAATGACGCTAGTTAACGGCGACGCTCTCAACGGCAAGATCAGTTATCTTTCGCGTCAAGCCGACCCCATTACCCGCAGCTACCGCGTCGAGGCGACGATTGCCAATCGACAATCACGTTTTCTTGCGGGAATGTCAGCAAGTTTGCAAATCATAGAGCAGCCTGTGGCAGCACATCTGATACCCGCTAGTCTGGTATTGTTAGACGATGCCGGACATTTGGTGGTTCGGTCGGTTAATGACCAGGGCACTGTCGTCACTTTATCAGTGACCAATGTCGGTGAAAGCCAAGACGGGGTTTGGGTGACCGGACTTCCGGATAGAGTGGCGTTGGTAACCGTGGGGCAAAATTATGTGACTGAGGCCGAGCAGGTCGCTGTATTTTATCAAGAGGCTTCTGACCAAGACAGCGCTGACAAAAACGGCTCCGTTAGTCAGTAACAGGGATAGCAAACACCAATGAAATTTCTCAATCTGATTGTTGATCATTCGCGAGCAACGCTGTCGATTATGTTGCTGGTATTACTTGCCGGCACTATGGCTCGTATTGCTCTGCCGGTGGAAGTTAATCCCAACGTTACCCTGCCATTGGTGATGATCATGGTTAGGCACGATGGTATTTCCCCTGAGGATGGTACCCGACTGCTGATTCGACCTATCGAAAAAGAGCTCAAAACCTTAGATGGCCTTGATGAAATCAATGCGGTTGCGCGAGAAGGCGCCGTCTCTATCGTGGTCGAGTTCGATATTAGTGAAAATATCGATAAAGTTGTCGCTGACGTGCGCGAAGCGGTTAACCGCGCTAAGGCCGAATTTCCTCTCGATACAAAAGAACCGATTGTCAATGAGTTGAGCCCCAGCCCAGAACCCACGGTGGTGATCACTTTTTCTGGCGAGCAGGTATCCGAGCGCGAACTCTATCGTACGGCGAAGTTCTTTCAGCGTCAGCTCGAGATACTTCCCGATGTTTTAAAAGCCGACATTTCAGGTCATCGAGAAGAAGTAGTGGATGCTGTGCTGGATCCCTATCGGCTTGAGCAGTACAACATTACTGCCGACCAATTGCTTGGCTCTGTGTATGCCAATAATTTACTGATTCCAGCTGGTGAAATCGACGCAGCTCAGGGCCGCTTTGGTATTAAGGTTCCTGCTCTGATCGAAACCACGGAAGATATTCGCAATCTCCCGGTGCGTTCTACGGCTGATGGCGTGATTACCCTTGGCGATGTTGCTGATGTGCGTCGGACATTTAAAGATGCGACCGGTTTCAGCACGATTAATGGCAAGAAAACCATCGCTATTGATGTGCGCAAGCGGCTTAATGCCAATGCCATTGAAACGGTTGCGGCTGTGCGCGCGGCAGTCGCCAGTGCCAGTGGACAATTCTCTCAAAATATCAAAATTGACTATATCTTTGACAGCTCCCAATACGCGCAGTCGATGGTGAGTGAGTTGCAGGGCAATATTTTCACTGCGATGTGTCTGGTGCTGGTGTTAATCGTCGCGACACTGGGTGTTCGTTCTGGTTTGCTGGTTGGCTTTGGTATTCCCTTTTGTTTGCTTGGCGCGATGATCGTTATTAGTCTTCTCGGCTACAGCTTTAACTTTATGGTGATGTTTGGCCTGCTGCTGTCTTTGGGAATGCTTATCGATGGGGCAATAGTGGTGGTTGAGTTCGCCAATACGCGCGCCTCAGAAGGGCTGTCAAATCGTGAAGCCTATTTGGTTGCTGTGCAGCGCATGGCGGTTCCAGTGATAGCCTCAACGGGCACAACACTGGCGGCATTTCTGCCTCTACTGTTCTGGCCTGGGGTTGCAGGCGAGTTTATGTCCTATTTGCCGATTACCGTTTTTGCCGTATTGGGATGGTCACTCACCTATGCGCTAGTTTTTGCACCCACTCTGGGTATTGTTATTTCACGCCGCCGCGGCAAGGCTAAGCAGCTACCAGAGGACCACGGTTCTGAAGAGTCGGCAAAAAATCTTTTTCAGCCGCTACTCAATTTCTATCTAAAATTGCTTAAACCAGTACTTGAACGACCTGTCAGAGCTTCTTTAGCGGCGGGAATATTTCTAGTGGCTATCTTTGTGGGTTACTTTCAATTTGGCGCTGGTCAGGCCTTTTTCGCCGATATTGAAAATCGCTATGGCGTCGTCACTGTCCGTGCTCAGGGAAATTTGTCGGTTGAGGAACGCCGAAAAATTACGGCTAAAGTTGAGCAAACCATGGCCTCAATTCCTGGTATCCAACAGCTGTATGGGTTTAGCGAAGGCAACTCGCTGACTCTAACGCGAGACGCTAGTCGTGATCAGATCAGTTCATTTTTGGTTGAGCTCTATCCAAGAGCTCAGCGCGAGCGCGGCAGTCAGGAAATTTTTGCCGAGATTCGACAAATTACCGCTAAGATGCCGGGAATTTATGTTACCGGTAAGGAAGTTGAGGCAGGGCCGCCGGTGGGTAAGGATATCCAAATTCAGCTCTCCTCTGATGACCGACAATTGCTGCACAAGACTACCGTTGAGATTCGCGACTGGATCAAACTCAATGTCGAGGGCCTACGCGATATCGAAGATTCGCTGCCGCTGGCTGGTATTCAGTGGGAAATGATCGTTGATCGACCTCAGGCAGCGATGCTCGGTGTCAATGTCGCCAATATTGGGCAGATGGTTCAGATGGTGACCAACGGCGTCGTACTAGGTGAATTCCGTCCCAACGATGCTGATGATGAGGTGGAGATCCGCCTGCGTTATCCAGAGCAAAATCGTCAGTTGGCCGCGCTGGATGAATTGCGCGTCAATACCCTTGCCGGACCGGTACCAATCAGCAGTTTTAGCCAACGTGTAGCGAAACCGAGAGTGGATGCGATCCAGCGCTTTGATATGCTCGAGACGGTGTTTATTCTGGCCAATACCAAGGACGGCTATTTGGCGGATAACCAGACCAATGAAATTGCCGCCTGGCTGGCGACTCAGGATCTCGATGAAGCGGTCAAGGTCACATTCCGTGGCGCAAACGAAGAGCAGGCTGACTCGGCAGCCTTCCTCAGTATTGCTTTTTCGCTGGCGATGTCGCTGATGTTGATTATGCTGGTAATGCAATTCAACAGCTTCTATCAGGCCTTTCTGATTCTTTTTTCAGTGGTTATGTCTACCGCCGGTGTGATGCTTGGATTGCTGATCTCACAGGCGATATTTAGCACCATCTTAACCGGCGTCGGTATCGTCGCTCTGGCGGGTATTGTGGTTAATAATAATATTGTGCTGATTGATAGCTACAACTTTTTACGTCGCAGCGATACGGGTATGAGCGCAGCAGATGCGGTGTTTAAGGCAGCCAAATCGCGTTTTCGTCCGGTTATGCTGACCACGGTCACCACCGTTGTGGGTTTGTTACCTCTGGCCAACGGATACAGCGTTGATCTGATTAATCGTACCTGGGAAGCCGGTGGTATGGTGTCCACTTGGTGGCAGCCGTTGGCCAGTGCTATCGTCAATGGATTGTTGCTCTCAACCGTTCTCACGCTGTTGTTAACGCCTGCCATGTTGTTGTTACCCGAGATTATTTCCAAACGTTTCGGTGTGCGTGTGGCGAGCCATCAGTTCGAAGAAGGCGCGGCTTAAAAAACTTTGGGTGCTGGATAAAAAACCAGTGCTTAATTGGCTCCTGTACCAGTATCGAGTATCCTAGCTACCTTGGCATCTGTCTCAATAAGGCTTTGTTTATAGCTTTGTGCAAAGGGTATTAATGGAATCGGATAGCGCTCCCAGAAAAATTATTCACTGCGATTGCGATTGTTTTTACGCCGCGGTGGAAATGCGTGATGATCCCTCGCTCAGTCAGTACCCGATCGCCATTGGCGGTAAATCCGATCGTCGCGGTGTGGTTGCTACCTGTAATTACAAAGCCCGTGAATACGGTGTCAGATCTGCAATGCCCACCGGTCAGGCGCTGAAACTGTGCCCCGATCTTGTGGTGGTCCCAGCCACAATGGCCAAGTACCGCGAAGCGTCGCTGAAAATCCGTCAAATATTTTATCGTTACACTGACAAGGTCGAGCCCCTTTCCCTGGATGAGGCCTTTTTAGATGTCACCGATTGCACTCAGTGCAGTGGCAGCGCTACCTTGATTGCTGAGGAAATCCGTCGGGCCATCGCTGACGAAGTCGGCGTGACGGCGTCCGCTGGCGTCGCATCTAACAAGTTTCTGGCCAAAGTGGCCAGCGATCTCAATAAGCCTGATGGCCAATATGTCATAACGCCGCAAAACATTGCTACTTTTGTCGAGCAGCTTGAGGTCAAACGGATTTATGGCGTAGGTAAAGTGACTAATGAAAAATTGCTGCGTATCGGGGTGAAAACCTGTGGCGATTTGCAGCGTTTTGAATTGTTAGATCTGGTGGATAAATTTGGTGTGTTTGGCAAGCGCCTTTACGATCTCTGCAGAGGCATCGATGATCGGCCAGTGAATGCTAATAGCCGACGTAAGTCGCTCAGCGTCGAGCATACCTATTCGGGTGATTTATCCGATCAGCAGGCTTGTCTGACCAAGTTACCTGAACTGTTGATGGAGCTGCGTAGTCGGTTGCGTCGCGTCGATAGTGACTACATCGTGACCAAGCAGTTTATTAAGATAAAATTTAACGATTTTACCACTACCACTCTGGAGCGTGGGTTGGTCACCGGCCTGCCCGTGGATAGCTTTGAGGCTATTTTTGAAGAGGCTTGGCAGCGTGGCGCGCGGCCAGTTCGTCTTATAGGCCTCGGTGTGCGCTTCGTCGATGCCGGCGAGTCCGGGCGTGCTTTACAGCTAGATCTTTTTCATTAGTCCGATCATTTGGTGTGCAAGCAAGAGCGACACTGTTAGACTGGGAGTTGGGATAAATGGCGGTTGATATCTGTGGTAGAGCGCGTTAGCAAAAACAAAATTCGTGGAGATATTCAGCGTAAAACTGAAGAATTTCTCTCGCGCGGTGGCGAGATCAAAAAACACGAGAGAGGTGAAACCGGCGAGCCTGCGGATAAGCCTCGGGCTAAATCAGTATTTGTCAGTAGCCAGCCGCGACAGACTCGAACCTATATCAATGATGTGGTTTCGGCGCTGGATAGCCGCAAAAAGAAAACCACCAGACCGGCTGCCAAGTCGGTGAGTAAATCTCCCAAACGAGCGCGCAAGAAGATTGTCTATGATGACTTCGGTGAGCCGTTGCGTGAAGTGTGGACAGAGGACGACAAGTAATTGTCCCAGGGTCTGTTGATGTTTCGGCTTCGCCACTTGCTGGCGGCTAAGAGAATTCAGTAAAAAACCCCATGATCGATGCCATGACTGCGCCGTTTTATTTTCAGCCTTGCCGGGTCTCATCGGCGCTTAAGAAGCTTTCTCTGTAGCGACAAAGCTGACCCGTAAGCGCAATCCTGTGTTGACGGGCATCTCGCCAATCTCAGGGAGTAGCCGCCCTATCGAATAACAAATCAGCTAATCTCTTCACCGCGAGCCTGTTTATCGGCGTGGTAACTGGAACGCACCAGAGGGCCGCAGGCGGCCTGTTTAAAGCCAATACTCTCGGCATAGGCGGTGTACTCAGCAAACTCGTCCGGGTGGACAAAACGATCAACCGGCAGGTGATTGGTGGAGGGCTGTAAGTACTGACCTACCGTTAACATATCGACATCATGGGCGCGCAGATCATCGAGGGTGCGCAAGAGTTCGTCTTTCGTCTCACCGAGGCCAACCATCAAACCGGATTTGGTTGGCACTGTGGGGTTCAAGGCTTTGTACTCCTTGAGCAGTTTTAGTGACCAGTCATAGTTGGCACCGGGGCGCGCCTCGCGGTAAAGACGCGGAACAGTTTCCATATTATGGTTGAACACATCAGGTGGCGTTGCCGTGAGAATCTCTAAGGCCGGTGCCATACGTCCACGAAAGTCGGGTACCAGCACCTCAACCTTTAGGCTCGGCGAGAGTAGCTTGGCTTCACGGATGCAGTCGGCAAAATGCTCTGCGCCACCATCTCGCAAGTCATCGCGATCGACTGACGTGATGACCACATAGCTGAGCCCCATTTCTTGAATGGCGCGAGCCAGATTTTGCGGCTCTTCAGTGTCTAGAGGGTTGGGCTTGCCATGGCCTACATCGCAGAATGGGCAGCGTCTGGTGCAGATCTCGCCCATAATCATAAAGGTCGCCGTGCCATGGCTAAAACATTCATGCAGATTGGGGCAGGCAGCCTCTTCACAGACCGTGGCCATTTTATGTTTGCGCAGGATATTCTTGATCGTCTGTACTTTCGGTGAGGCGGAGAGGCGGATACGCATCCATTCAGGTTTGCGCTGAATTTCTGTTGTCGGGATCACCTTGACTGGAATCCGCTCCACTTTATCGGCGCTGCGCAACTTCTCGCCCTGTTGCAGACGGCGCGTGCGCTGTGGAGGTGTGACGGGTTCTGTAGTCATAACAATCCTTTATTTAAGTTCGTTTAACACGGTATCAGGGTTGCTGATTAGAACGTTATTATAGCCAAGACCTGCACATAAAGAGTCGGCTAATTTGTCCATCACTTGTTTTATATTCGGCGGCTGATCAACCAGATCGCTGAGCTGGGTCATCGCCACGCCGAGACCGCAGGGATTAATTCGCTGCCACGGCGACAGATCCATGCTGACATTGAAGTTTAACCCATGATAGCTACAACCCTTGCGAATACGCAGGCCGAGGGAGGCAATTTTATCGCCGTTGTCGACATATACGCCAGGAGCATCCGCACGCGCTGTGGCATTAATATTCCAGTGTGCCAGTGTCTCCACCAGAGCCTGCTCGATCAGAGTAACCAGATCGCGCACGCCGATCTTTAAACGCTTGAGGTCAACCAAAACATAGGCCGTTATCTGGCCTGGGCCATGGTAGGTAACATGGCCACCGCGATCGCTTTTGACCACCGGTATATCGCCCGGAAATAAAATATATTCTTCTTTACCTGCCTGCCCTTGAGTAAATACTGGCTGATGCTCGAGCATCCATATCTCGTCCGCGGTGTCGGCATCGCGCTGCTCATTGAAGGCTTTCATCGCCGTGAAAATGGCGCTGTAATCCTGCAGACCGAGATGGCGAATCATTAATGGCATGTTGGCTGACAAAATCAAAGCACCATCTTGACTCGTGTGCTGGTTTTAAGATCGGCAAAGATGACATCCAGTTGCGGCTTGCCGGTGGCGGTAATGACGACTGTAATCGACTGCCATTTGCCTTTACTGCTATCGCGGATGGTGATTTTACTGCGATCAAATCCGGGTGCGTGAGAGTCCATCACCTGGAGAACATGTTGATGAAGCTCAGGATGTGCGCTACCCAACACCTTGATGGGGTAATCACAGGGGAATTCGAGTAGTGGGGCTTCTGCTTCGCTCACGTTGACCACTCAGGACATCATTCGCGTAATGAGCAATACAATCCAATCAATAAATCGTGCAAACAGGCCAGATTGAGCAATATCTTTCTCCGCGACCAATGCCGTATCGATCAACAGTTCATCATTGAGAGAGACCTGCAGTCGGCCGAGTTCCTGGCCGGCAGAAACAGGTGCCTTAATCTGCTCATCAATTAATAAGTTAGCAGTGAGATTTTTCTGTGATCCGCGCGGCAGTGTCAGCGTGACATCATCGGCGATGGTTAAATTCAGGAATTCTTCCTGACCATACCAAACTTTGGCATTCTCTTTGAGGATGTCGCCCATCGAGTAAATGGTTTTGGTGTCGTAGTGACGGAAGCCATAAGAGAGTAATTTTTGCGTTTCTTTGGCTCTGGCTGCGTCGCTATCGGCGCCGAGAATCACCGAGATAAGACGCATATCCCGGCGTTTGGCCGATGCCACTAAGCAGTATCCGGCAGCATTGGTGTGTCCCGTTTTGAGGCCATCGACACTACTATCGCGCCACAGCAGCCTGTTTCTGTTGGGCTGGTTGATATTGTTGTACTTAAAGTATTTTTCCGAGTAGATGCTGTAGTGTTCAGGGTGATCCTGAATGATGGCGCGGGCCAGCACGGACAGGTCTCGTGCTGTTGACACCATGCCTTCATAAGGAAGGCCGGTGGCATTAAAATATTCTGTTCCGGTCATACCGAGGAGTGCAGCGTTATGGTTCATTACTTCGGCAAATGCGGCCTCGTCGCCACTGATATGTTCTGCTAGTGCAATAGAGGCGTCATTGCCTGACTGGATAATCACACCGCGCATTAAATCGCTGACCGAAACGCGTGTCCGGGGGCTCAGGAACATGGTCGAGCCATCGGTTTTGGCGCCGCCTTTCTCCCAGGCGTTGTCACTGATCAGTACCGTATCATCGTTGGTAAGGCGACCGGCGGCAATTTCCTCAGAGACAATGTAGGTAGTCATCATCTTCGCCAGACTGGCGGGTGGCAGCGGCATGTCGGCATTATTCTCGACCAAAATATGTCCGGTGTTGGCATCGATAAGAATCCATGCCTTGGCCGCCAATTCTGGTGACGCAGGAATCAGTTGTTGCGCCTGAACAGCTGGCAGACTCTGCAAACCCAGGACAACAGCGACAAAAGAGACGATGCATCGTTTCAGCATAATAAAACCACGACCTAACAAAAATTAACGGAGAACTAAGTTTACCACCTCAGTCGCAGCGATGCCCCCCTGAGATACCATTGAGAGCACTAAAATTAACGAGTTTGCTTGGCATGCTTTAAAAGGGTCGTGTCGCCAGCGACCAATAGCCTTATGGGGAGACCGAAAAGGCAGTGAGATTAGCGGTTTTTTTCAGCAGAGCTTTAAGGCTCAGTAGTTCGATATTATCGCTAATCGGGCCAATCCATAATTTGAATAAATTATCTTGATTGCGCACGACAATAGGCTGAGATGTCAGGGGCTGTATTTTACCCTGCAGTTGGCGCGCCAATGTGACATCGCTAAAGGCGCCAACCTGAAGATAGTTGCCGTTGCTAGCAACCTGTGAGGCCGGCGCCAGCGGTTTTAGTGACACCTTTGGTATCAGTGGCGCTTTAATAGTAGAGAGTGGGTGCTCCTCGGTGTCGATTGTCTCAACCAATACTGTGGTTGTCCCCTGGTCGGCAAAGCCCAGCTTCATGGCGCCCACGAACGAAAGATCAATCACGCGCTCGTCGTGAAATGGACCGCGGTCGTTGATTCTGACCACGATTGAGCGCCCGTTATCAGTATTGGTTACCCTTGCATAAGAGGGAATTGGAAGGCTTTTGTGCGCCGCGGTCATGCCGTACATATTGTAGACTTCGCCATTAGAGGTCAGGCGCCCGTGAAATTTGCGGCCATACCAAGAGGCAATACCCGTCTCTTTATATCCTTTGCTGGTTGGCAACACCCAGTAGGTTTTACCAAATACTTCGTAGGGGCTTTTGTTGCCGGCTATGGTAATCGGCTCAGACTTGGGGGTGGCATTGGGTATCACCGTTGTATCGATACGTTTTCCAGCACCGTCTTTTTCCACCATCTTGGTCGCTGTGCTACACGCACCCACAGTCATCAAGGCCAGCGCAATGGTTAGTCGGCGCAGATGGCTTGAAAAGCTAGGGTTGCGCACAGTCGTCTGCTTTAACACAGTTACTTTGACGAATTAATTCACTCAATTGAAAGACCGCCATGGCGTATTTAGTGCGCGGATTATAGCGGCTGATAACATAGAAATTATGCATACCGAGCCAGTATTCATTGCCGTACTTGGCAGTAAAGCGCATTGGGAAGGCTTTGGTCTCAGGCGATAGCGTCTGCATGATTTTGTAACCCTGCTGGTCCAGTTCGGCAAGCGACAGGGTTGGGCGAATGAGTTTATTGACGGTTTCTTCCGCTGGATCACTGTTGATATTGGCGCGCACCGCGACCGTCTCGCCCGGTTTCCATTTATGCTCAGCGAAATAATTGGCAACGCTACCAATGGCATCGGTTGGATTGGTCCAAATGTCGGCAAACTGATCGCTGTCGTAGTCCACGGCATAGGCGCGATAGCTACTCGGCATAAACTGGCCTAGGCCCATGGCGCCAGCATAAGAGCCCTTTAACTCGAGCGGATTCTGTTTCTGTTCACGCGCGAGTAGGAATAGGTTTTCCAATTCAGCAGTAAAAAAGCGTTTGCGTGACGCACGTTTTTCAGTGTACGTGTAATAGTCGAACGCCAGAGTGCTCAGGGCATCGACGACTTTATAGCTGCCGGTATTACTGCCATAGTTGGTCTCGACACCGATAATACTGACAATAATCGCCGGGTCGACACCAAAGTCGCGCTCAGCCTGCTCCAGCGTTTCTCGATGTTGCTGCCAAAATTCTACTCCGCCATTAATACGTCGATCGGAGATAAAGTGCTTGCGGTACTCGTACCAGGGTTTGACCTTTTCCGCTGGGCGACTCATGGCTTTAACAATCGACTCTTGATATTGAGCCGCGCTCAACCAGCTGACAATGTCCTCGCGAGTGAATTGGTGTTTCTCGACCATGCTATCGATAAATTCAGCGGCCTCTGGATGAGTCGAATAGTCCGCATGACTGTGCGTTGCCAGAGGCAATGCCATCAGGCTCGCGAGAGAGAGTAATACTGTTGCAAGATGCGTTTTCAAAGGGCTCCCCTAAATGCGTTTTGGCTCGGTACTTATCGCCATCAGGATACCAAATCCGATAAACAGAGTCACAATTGCTGAACCACCATAACTAATAAATGGCAGCGGTGCTCCAACGACTGGCAGGATACCCGAAACCATGCCCATATTGACAAAAACATAGACAAAAAAGGTCAGGCTTAGAGTTCCGGCCAGTAACCGACTAAACATAGTTTGTGCATTGACTGCGATCAGCATGCAGCGACCAATCAGTAACATATAAACGACCAGTAGAGTGAGCACGCCGATCAAGCCGAACTCTTCTGCCAGCACCGCAATAATAAAGTCGGTGTGACTCTCCGGCAGAAAATTGAGCTGTGACTGGGTGCCCTGTGTCCAGCCTTTGCCGCTCCATCCGCCAGAGCCAATCGCGGTGGTGGATTGAATAATATTCCAGCCTGCACCTAACTTGTCCTGCTCAG
Source organism: Porticoccaceae bacterium (assembly GCA_017858135.1). Taxonomy (GTDB): domain Bacteria; phylum Pseudomonadota; class Gammaproteobacteria; order Pseudomonadales; family Porticoccaceae; genus HTCC2207. Next base: position 13,518 of record JAFMBY010000039.1, read on the forward strand.
GGGAGAGCAGTGTCAAAACACGCTGTTTTTGGTAATCGAGCAGCACATAAAACCACAGAATGGGAATCGCCGCGATGGCCAGCAGTCCGGTCGAAACCAAATAGCGTTTACCGAGCCCCGCCAGAAAGATCGCAAAAAAGCCGGACGAAAAAATAATTAATGAGGTCCCCAGATCCGGCTGCCGGGCAACCAGGAAAACAGGCAGAGAGGTTGCCACTGCAGCAAAAAAGACATGTTTGAATCGCGGCGGCATATAGCGATTACTCAGATAGGCTGAGATCATCATCGGCACAGCGATTTTCATCAGTTCGGAAGGCTGAAAGCGGGTGAAGCCGAGATCGAGCCAGCGCTGGGCGCCCTTTGCCCCAACCCCAAAAAAGAGTACTGCGACCAAAGAGAGCAAACCACCAGCATAGATAACGATTGACCACCGCTCCCAAAATCGTGGCGTAAATTGCGCAACGGCTATCATTGAAACCAAGCCAACCAGCATAAAAGTCGCCTGACGTTTAACGTAACCAATACTCTCGCCGCTGGCGCTGAAAAGCACCGTCAGGCCGATACCGCAGAGGACCAGTAGCAGTAGCAGAAGAGGAATATCCAGATGCATGACCCGCGATGGTCGACGATCACCTCCCGGGCTACTCAACTGACGAACAAAATCGTTTCTATGCATCGACCATTACCTATTTACCACCGTGGTAGATTCTTGAGACTGCATATAGGCATCAAATACGGCTCGAGCAATCGGCGCCGCAGAAGAGCCACCATGCTCTCCGTTTTCAAGAATTAAACCAATGGCTATTTTGGGGTTTTTCACCGGTGCAAAGGCGACAAACAGAGCGTGATCCCACTGTCGCTTATCGAGTTTACTGCTGTCATATTGTTCTTCGGCATTGATACTGATGACCTGAGCGGTACCGGTTTTTCCGGCGATCTTGTAGCTCAGCCCAGTATTGATGCTGCGCGCTGTGCCGCGGACGCTGTGCACAACATCTTGCATCGCCTGATGGACATAATCCCAGTGCTTATCGTCAATTTGTATTTTGCCGACAATATCGGTGGCGTTGGTCTCGACGCCATTGATTGCCTTGACCAGCCGCGGCGTGCGCACATCCCCACGGCTGGCAATACGCGCAGACATGACCGCCAGTTGCAATGGTGTAGCGAGCATGTAGCCCTGGCCAATACTGACGTTTATGGTGTCGCCGTTGAACCAGCTCTGCCCCCGCGCACCTTTTTTCCAAGCTCTGCTCGGCATGATTCCGGGTCGTTCGCCTGGCATATCGATGCCTGTTTTATGACCGAGACCAAACTCTGCGGCATGTTCGGAGAGCATATCAATGCCGGTGCGGACACCCAACTCGTAAAAATAAACATCGCATGACTCGATAATCGCCTTGGCTAGATCGACACCATCGCCGTGACCACCCTGGGCAAAGTTGTGATCCCGCCATGGCCGTTCAATGCCTTTAAAATAAAAGTAGCCGTTGTCTTTGATGGTAAAGCTAGAGCTAACTGTCTTGCTGTTCAGAGCGGTTAAACCGAACAGTGGTTTTATTGTAGAGCCGGGTGGGTATTGACCGCGAATGGCGCGATCAAAAAGGGGTCGGTCTTTGGAATAGAGCAGATTGTCGTAGTTCTTCTGGCTGATACCGGTTACAAACAGGTTGGGGTCATAACTCGGTGTGCTAACCATGGCGAGAATGCCACCAGTCTCTATTTCGATCGCCACCAAGGCACCGCGTTCGCCATTAAAGGCGTCGAAGCCCGCACGTTGCAGCTTGTGATCGAGGAATAGGGTTAAGTTAGCGCCCGATTCGGCAGCCGTTTTATCCAGCACCCGCATGACTCGCCCCTGGGCATTGGTTTCAACTTGCTCGCTGCCGACGCTGCCGAGGAGCTGCGTCTCGTAGAACTTTTCCAGACCAATTTTGCCGATCGAATCCGTGCCGCTGTATTTGACCGCCTCAATAGTTTGGCTTTCGCGCTCATTGATGCGCCCCATGTAGCCCGCCGCATGAGCAAACAGTTCGCCATAGGGGTAGTAGCGAATCAAGCGAGCAGAGGTCTCTGCCCCGGCGAGTCGGTGACCGTTGACGGCCAGCGTAGCGCGCTCTTCCTCGCTGAGATTAACGCGCAGCGTAGTCTGTTCAAAGGGCCGGCGGCGCTTGAGGTTCTTCTGAAAGCGTTGAAGATCACGCTCGGAAATAGTAATCAGTTTCGCCAGTTCAGCGAGCAACTGTTCAGTGTTTTCACTGCGTTCCGGAACAATGGTCAAATTATAGCTAGGCCGATTGTCGGCGATCAGTGCGCCATTACGATCGTAGATCAGGCCTCGGGAAGGGGGCAGAGGTCTCACCAAAACCCGGTTTTTATTGGATTGAGTGGCAAAGTCTTCGTAGCGAGAAATTTGCAGATCGAAATAGCGCGCGATAAGGACGATAGATAAGAACAGTGTTGCCAGACTGCCGATAAACAGCCTGCTGGCGAACAATCTTCGTTCGCGCGCTGGATCTGAAAAAGCCGCGTCATCCATCATGTGTTTTGGCCGCCATCAATTGAGTGTCGCTAGCTGCGATGATAAGGGTGATTAGCATTTATCGTCCATGCCCGATAGAGCTGTTCCAATAGCACGATGCGTACCAGCGGATGCGGCAGGGTTAAATCTGACAGCGACCAGCGCATATCGGCGCGCGCTAAGCATTCATCCGAGAGGCCATCAGGACCGCCGATCACCAGACATACATCGCGGCCATTCATCTGCCAGTCGGCCAGTTTGCCGGCCAGCTGCTCGGTGCTCAAAGAGCGCCCGATTACATCCAGAGCGACGACAAAATCCTGATCACCGATGGCTTTTAATAACCCCTGGCTCTCTTTTTCAATCGCCTTGCTGGCAGGCTGATTTTTACCGCGCGCACCGAGCGCAATTTCAAGCGTTTCAATACGCAGCTCCGGTGGCATCCGTTTGCTGTACTCGCCACAGCCAGATTCAACCCAACCGGGCATGCGCGTGCCGACCACCAGAAGCTTTAGTTTCATTGTCGCCCTGGGTGCCTAGCTGAGATCGCCAATCACAGGCTGATCATCATCAGCATTGCCAGGGAAATCCCCAGGGCGCATCGACCAGAGACGCTCAAGGTCGTAAAATGCGCGAGTGGCTGGCAGCATGATATGCACGATCACATCGCCGAAATCGACCAAAATCCACTCAGAGGTATCGTCGCCCTCGACACCAATAATACTGTAGCCAGCCTGCTTGCCTTCGACGGCCACATTGTTGGCCAACGACTTTACCTGTCGGTTGGAGTTGCCGCTGGCGACAATCATGGTATCCATCACCCCAGTCAGCTCTCGAACATCCAGTGCGATAATATTTTGCGCCTTAACGTCTTCCAGCGCCGCGATAACAACTTCTTTTAATGATTGCGTCATAGTTAAAAAATTACTCGTATAAATGATGTTGATGAATGTAGTTGACGACGGTCGCCGGCGTCAGAAAGTCAATCGTTTCGCCACGCCTGCTCTTGTCGCGTATTTCAGTCGACGAGATTGCCAGCATGGTGGTATCGCAAAGGTGCAGTTTACCAGCGCTGCACTGCTTTAGTTGCTGTAAATCGTCACAGCGGTGCTGTTTTATCCAATCTGCAAGTGGGCCGGCCTCGGGCAGCTGATAGTTGGGTCGCGCCGAGACGACCAAGTGGCAATAATGGGTCAATTGTCGCCATTCACGCCAGCTATCCAATGTTGCTAGCACATCAACACCAACGCACAGATAGAGAGGCATATCACTGCCTATTTGCTGTCTGATCTGTCTCAGGGTGTCGATGGTGTAAGTGGGCCCACCGCGCTGCAGTTCAAGATCGTCGGCGACCAGTTGCGGGTAGTCACTCAGCGCGGCTTTTAACATTGCCATGCGCTGATCGGCAGAGACTGTTAATGTCTCTCGGTGTGGTGGCAGCGAGCAGGGAATCATGCGCAAGCTGTCAACCTCAAGCAGCTCAGCAAACTCTACGGCAATGCGCAGATGGCCGATATGAACCGGGTTAAAGGTACCGCCGAACAGAGCAACAGACATATTATTGACGGATCTGCCCGTCGCCATAGACCACCCACTTTTGACTGGTCAGGCCTTCGAGGCCCACCGGCCCGCGAGCGTGTATTTTATCAGTTGAGATACCAATCTCTGCGCCGAGACCGTATTCAAAGCCATCGGCAAAGCGTGTCGAGGCATTGACCATTACTGAGCTGGAATCAACCTCGCGTATAAAGCGCTCAGCGCGTTCTCGGTCTTCGGTGACAATGGCCTCGGTATGCCGCGAGCTATAGCGGTTGATATGCTCAATCGCTTCGTCCAACCCGGCAACCACCTTGATTGACAGAATAGGCGCCAGATACTCTTGACTCCAATCCGCCTCGCTGGCCGCAAGCGCCGACTTAATCAAGGCACAGGTCTTTTCACAGCCGCGCAACTCAACCCCCTTATCCGCATAGAGCGCGGCCAATTCCGGCAGCACCTTATCGGCGATCGATTCGGCCACCAACAGCGACTCCATAGCGTTGCACACGCCATAGCGATGGGTCTTGGCATTGAGTGCAATGGCCACGGCTTTTTGTCGATCGGCACGCTCATCGATATAGACATGGCAGTTGCCATCCAGATGTTTGATCACCGGCACCCGGGCGTCTGCACTGATCCGTTCAATCAGGCTTTTTCCTCCGCGGGGCACAATCACATCGACAGTTTCGGTCATCGTAATCAGCTCACCCACCGCTGCGCGATCAGTGGTATTGATCACTTGCACCACGGCTTCAGGCAGGCCAACCGCAGCTAGGCCCTGAGTGATGCAGGCAGCGATTGCCCGATTCGATTCGATTGCTTCACTGCCGCCGCGCAAAATGGTCGCGTTGCCGGACTTCAGGCAGAGACTGGCAGCATCGATTGTGACATTCGGGCGTGACTCATAAATAATTCCCACGACGCCGAGCGGGACACGCATCTTGCCGAGTTTGATACCACTTGGACGCTCCTGCAGGTCGGTCACTTCACCTACAGGGTCGGGCAGCTCAGCAACCTGGTGCAGGCCTTCTATCATCGCGTCGATACGCTCAGGGTTGAGCTCAAGACGGTCAAGCAGGGCAGCCTCAAGACCATTAGAACGACCATTTTGCATGTCGATGGCATTGGCCGCCAGCAGCCTGTCACGGCCGCCACTCACTGCCTCAGCGATAGCCAGGAGAGCCTGATTTTTCAGCGCCGTATCAGCCGCAGCAATGATTCGAGAGGCATCTCGGGCCTGGCTGCCCAGCGTTTGCATATAGTGTTTAATATCCATAGAGTTTTATCTGGTACAGTCACGGCAATCTAAAGTGGCCATTATACGTATAGCCTAGGGATAATGCCTGCCTTTCAGCGGCCGCCCAACCAAACCAACCGCCAAGGTGAACCATTGCCAACTGTTACGACCTTACTGAATTCACAGCGTCACTGGCTGGTGCTCACCGGTGCCGGGGTCAGCGCCGAGTCAGGTGTGCCCACCTATCGCAATCAGCGCGGCGAGTGGCAGCGCAAACCACCGGTCACGCATCAGGAATTTACTGGCAATCGTCAGGCACGGCAGCGCTTTTGGGCGCGTAATATGGTCGGCTGGCGGTTTATGAGTAGTGCGCAACCCAATGCGGCTCACAACGCGTTAGTCAGCTTAGAAACGCTGGCGGTGGTGTCCTGTCTGGTCACGCAGAATGTCGACGGCCTGCATCAGCGCGCCGGCAGTCAAAAGGTCATCGATCTGCACGGTCGCGTCGACACAGTCTCGTGCATCAGCTGCAACCTGCGTCTGCCGCGAGCACCATTGCAGACATGGCTGGAAGACAATAATCCGGATTTCGCCAAACTCGCTGGGGCCATTGCACCCGATGGTGATGCCGACGTGGACAATCTCGATCACTCGGCTATGCGCGTGCCCGACTGTGAAAACTGCGCCGGCATACTGAAACCGGATGCCGTTTTTTTTGGTGATTCAGTGCCGGCCCAAAGAGTGGCTGAGTGCGAGAAACAGATGCAAGCCGCCGATGGGCTAGTGGTTGTGGGGTCATCGTTGGTCGCCTTTTCCGGCTATCGATTTTGTCTCTGGGCCAGCAAACAGAATAAACCGATTGTGATTATTAACGACGGTAAAACGCGAGCGGATGAACTTGCAGCAGCCAAAGTGGCGGGTTCATGTGGTGATGTGCTGCAGGGTTGGTTGCAAAGCTACTCGCCCTGAGTACAGCTGCGCTCAGGCCAACACTACAGGTACTGACTAACAACCTCAGCGAGCGCTTCAATATGCGCGGGATTGTCATTCAGGCAGGGGATATAGTGAAAGGTCTCACCGCCAGCGTCAATAAAAAGCTCGCGCGCTTCCATATTGATCTCTTCAATGGTCTCTAGGCAGTCAGATGAGAAGCCTGGGCAAATCACTGCCACATGCTTGACGCCTTCATCGGGGAGCGCTTCCATGGTTTTGTCGGTGTAGGGTTGCAGCCAGGGTTCACGGCCAAAGCGAGACTGGAATGTGGTCATAATCTTCGCTTCGTCTAGCCCCATACGCTCGCGCACCAGTCTTGTCGTCTGGTGGCAAAAGCAGTGGTACGGGTCGCCCTTTTTCAGGTAACTCTGCGGCGTGCCGTGATAGGAAAAGACCAATTTATCCGGCTCACCATGTTCCGCGAACTGTTTGCGAATGGTCTCGCACAGCGCATCGATATAGGCTTCAGACTGCTGGTAACCCCCGATAAAATGCAGTTCAGGCACCCAGCGTGTTTTGGTAAACGTCTTGGCCACCGCATCAAAAGTAGAACCTGTGGTGGCACCTGAATACTGCGGGTAGAGCGGCAGCACGGTAATATTGCGCACATTTTGTGCAGTCAGCTCGGCAATTGCCGACGCCATCGATGGATTGCCGTAACGCATGCC
>JAFMBY010000040.1 GCA_017858135.1 Porticoccaceae bacterium
TCTAACCTTTAATCTTCAGAGCCTAATCTTCAGAGCCTTCAGCGGGTGAAGAGCCATCAGCTGTCTCTTCATTAGGAGAGGAGCCTTCAGCGGATGAAGAGCCCTCAGCGGATGAAGAGCCCTCAGCGGATGAAGAGCCCTCAGCGGCATTGTCATCAACAGCACCCTCAATCAAAAACTCGTCTTCCTCCGGCTCAGCAATTCGTGCCAACCTGACCAGATTTTCAGTGTCTTTCAGGCGAATAATTCGCACACCCTGCGTATTGCGTCCAACAACTGACACTTCGTCGCCACGGGTTCGCACCATGGTACCCTGATCAGAGATCAACATAATCTCATCACCGCTAAACAGCTGCGTCGCGCCAACCAATGGTCCGTTGCGCTCGCTTGCCTGAATCGCGATCATGCCCTTGCCGCCGCGCCCTTTAGTGGGAAACTCGTCGACTTTGGTGCGCTTGCCGTAACCGTTTTCACAAACCGTCAGCAGAAAGCCATCCTCTTCAGGGATCACCATTGAGATAACCGAGTGCTCTTCTGGCAGACGCATACCACGCACACCTTTCGACACTCGACCCATAGCGCGGGCATCCGTACTGGCAAAGCGCACGGCCTTACCTTCAGAACTGAACAGCATAATGTCGCTGTCATCATCAATAATGGCAGTGCCCACCAGATGATCGCCCTCGACCAAATCCACCGCGCGCAAACCGACACTGCGCGGTCGCGAGTATTGCTCCAATGAGGTCTTCTTCACGGTGCCGTTGGCGGTGGCCATAATCACAAATTTGTCAGCGCTGTACTCTTCGACCGGCAGGATTGAGCTAATGCTCTCACCTTCATCGAGGGGCAGCAAGTTGACCACTGGGCGTCCTCTCGAGTTGCGCCCGGCAACCGGAATTTGATAAACCTTGAGCCAATAGACCTTGCCAAAGTTAGTAAAGCATAGAATGGTCGCATGCGTACTGGCGACCAGCAGGTGCTCGACAAAATCTTCATCTTTCACCGCGGTGGCAGACTTACCCATGCCGCCGCGACGCTGTGCCTGATAGTCGCTCAGCGGCTGAGTCTTGGCGTAGCCGCCATTGGACACAGTGACAACACGATCTTCTTCAGTAATCAGATCTTCTACGGTGAGGTCGTGCAAGGATTCAATAATTTCACTGCGACGCTCGTCACCAAACTCTTCAATAACGGCTTCGAGCTCTTCACGAATCACATTCATCAATCGCACCAGGTCGCCGAGAATATCTTGGTAGTCGGCGATTTCTTCAAGCTTGACGGCGAACTCGTCAATAATCTTACCGTGCTCCATGCCCGTTAAGCGATGGAGACGCAGTTCGAGAATATCTTTGGCCTGCTCTGGCGACAGGTAGTACTGACCATCACGCAGACCATATTGCTCTTCTAACCAGTCTGGACGCGTCGCTTCCGCGCCGGCGCGGTCGAGCATCTCAACCACCGAACCGGGGTCCCAGCCGCGCGCAACCAGCGCTTCACGAGCTTCGGTGGCAGTGGGCGACTGTTTAATCAAGGCAATAATTTCATCTATATTGGCCAGCGCAATGGCAAAACCTTCCAACGTATGGGCTCGCTCGCGGGCCTTTTTCAACAAATAAATCGTTCGGCGCGTAACCACTTCACGGCGGTGACGCAAAAATGCCTGGATAAGCTGCTGCAAATTAAGAATCTTAGGCTGACCGTCAACTAACGCCACGACGTTGATACCAAACACACTCTGCAGTTGGGTCTGGGCGAAAAGGTTATTCAACACCACCTCACCAACATCGCCGCGTTTAATCTCGACAACCACCCGCAGACCGTCTTTATCAGACTCATCGCGCAGTTCAGAAATACCTTCAAGCTTCTTCTCTTTTACCAGCTCGGCAATCCGCTCTATTAGACGCGCCTTATTCAGCTGGTAGGGAATTTCAGTGATAATGATAGTTTCACGGCGGGTCTTCTCATTGACCTCGACGCTCGCCTTGGCACGAACATAGATGCGCCCACGGCCAGTGCGATAGGCCTGAATAATGCCCGCCCTGCCATTGATAATCGCGCCAGTAGGGAAATCTGGACCAGGAATGTATTCCATCAACTCATCGACGGTGATATCCGGATTTTCAATCATTGCCAGACAACCTTTAACCACTTCGGTCAGGTTGTGCGGCGGAATATTGGTGGCCATGCCGACGGCAATACCGGACGAGCCATTGACCAGCAAGTTGGGAATGCGCGTCGGCATCACCACGGGTATCTGCTCGGTTTCATCGTAGTTGGGGACAAAATCGACAGTATCTTTCTCGAGATCTTCAAGCAGCGCATGAGCGATCTTAGTCATGCGGATTTCGGTGTAACGCATCGCCGCCGCAGAATCACCGTCCACCGAACCAAAGTTACCCTGACCATCGACCAGCATATAGCGCAGCGAAAAAGGCTGCGCCATGCGCACGATCGTTTCATAGACGGCGGAGTCACCGTGCGGGTGATATTTACCAATCACATCGCCGACGACACGGGCGGATTTCTTATAGGCTTTATTCCAATCGTTGCCGAGCTCGTTCATGGCAAACAGTGCACGCCGATGCACAGGCTTGAGCCCGTCTCTCACATCGGGCAGTGCCCGGCCAACAATCACGCTCATGGCATAGGCCAAATAGGACTGTTTGAGCTCGTCTTCGATATTTACCGGAACAATTTCTTTTGCTAAATCACCCATAAGTTTCCGTTACGCCCTGATTTTTTATCGCTATTGTTTTTGATCCGCTTACGGCCGCTTTAATGCAGCCATTATCACGTGCTAGAAGGCCCGAAAAGCAGCCTGTTTAAAGGCCTGAATTCTACCATACATATCCCTGTAGTGGGTCGCTTTTATTACTCTGAAACTGTCTCTAGGGCTTAAACCACGGTAAAAAGTCGGTATACTCCAAACCTTCGTTCAGGAGGCTTCATGCAGCCCAAAAAAATCGATTTACTTATCAACAGCCGATGGATTATTCCTGTCGTTCCAGAGAACCGAATTTTCGAAAATTGTGCTCTGGCAGTCGACCAGCAAAAAATTGTCGGCATCTATCCTCAGGCGGAGGCACGCAGTAAATTTGTCGCCGACTCAGTAGTCGATTTAGGCGAGCATATTGTCATGCCCGGACTGGTCAATGCCCATGGCCATGCCGCCATGAGCCTGCTCCGCGGTTATGCTGATGACCTGCCGCTGAGGCCGTGGCTGGAAGAGCACATTTGGCCCGTGGAGGCCCGCGTGCTCAGCGAACAATTTGTTGCCGATGGCACCGATCTGGCGATGGCAGAAATGATCAAGACAGGCACTACCTGTTTTGCCGACATGTACTTTTTTGCCGACAGTGTCGCCGAGCAGGTGCGCCGCAGCGGCATGCGCAGCCAGGTTGGCTTTACCGTCTTTGACTTCCCCACCGCCGGCGGCAAAGACCCAGACGACTATATTCACAAGGGTCTGCAACTGCGCGACAGCTATAAAGGCGATGAGCTGATTAAAATTGCTTGCGCACCTCACGCCCCGTACACCGTCGGCGACGAAACCATGCGCCGCATCGCGACGTACGCCAATGAACTGGATATGGCAGTGCATATCCACTGTCACGAGACTGCTCAGGAAGTCCGTGACTCACTCAAACTATACAGCTGCCGGCCGCTGCAGCGTCTCGATGATTTGGGTATTTTGTTGCCGCAGACCCAGTTGGTGCATATGACACAAATTGATCAAGACGATATTCGTCTGATCCAGGATAACAACTGCCATGTAGTCCATTGTCCCGAGTCAAATCTCAAGCTTGCTAGCGGCTTCTGTCCGGTGGGTAAATTGATCGATGCAGGCATCAATGTCGCCATCGGCACCGATGGCGCAGCGAGCAATAATGACCTCGATCTGTTTGGCGAATTAAAAACCGCGGCCCTGCTGGCCAAGGCGGTTGCCGGTGATGCTGCCACGCTGGATGCCCATGCCGCGCTGCGCATGGCCACCATTAACGGTGCCAAAGCGCTGGGCTGGGAAGATCAAACAGGCAGCCTCGAAGCCGGTAAAAGTGCCGATATTATTGCCGTTGAAATCAGCTCTCTTAGTCAAAAACCGCTGTATAATCCCGCGTCTCAACTGGTCTATAGCAATGCCGGCAGTCAGGTGACCCATAGCTGGGTGGCGGGCAAGGCGCTGCTGAAAGAGCGCGCTCTAATGACGCTTGACGAACAAAATCTGATCCGTCGCGCCGATGCCTGGCGTAACCAGATCAGCCCAGATTAACTAACAATTTGCAGATTCACGTAGAGATCCGCTATGCCAACAAGCAACAGTGAAAACACCGCATCAATAAATGTCGACCCCAGCGAGGTAGCCAAGTTTGAAAAGCTGGCGAGCCGCTGGTGGGATCGCAACAGTGAATTTAAGCCGCTCCATGATATCAACCCACTGCGCGCCAACTGGATTGATAAGCTGTCACCGGTGGCTGAGCAAAAAGTTTTAGACGTCGGCTGTGGTGGCGGCATTCTCTGCGAAGCCCTGGCTCAGCGCGGCGCCACTGTCACCGGCATCGATATGGGCGAAGCGCCACTGGCAGTAGGCAATCTGCACAAGCTCGAATCCGGCGTTGAAGTCGACTACCAAAAATCCACCGCCGAAGACTTTGCTCAAAACCATGCCGAGCAATTCGATGTCGTCACCTGCCTAGAGATGCTCGAACATGTGCCAGATCCCGGCTCGGTTGTGCGCGCCTGCGCAGCCATGACCAAGCCCGGTGGCACGCTGTTTTTCTCGACGATCAACCGCAATCCCAAATCGTATCTACTGGCCATTATCGGTGTCGAGTATGTGCTGCGCATGCTGCCCAAGGGCACGCATGAGTACGGCAAATTTATTCGCCCCGCAGAGCTGGGTCAATGGATCCGTGAGGCGGGTCTGGAGCTTGATCAGATGACCGGACTGACCTACAACCCGCTGACCAAAATCTATCGCCTCAATGAAACCGATGTCGATGTTAATTATATGATTTGCGTGCGCAAGCCCGCATAACGGATTTTTCTATGCTCGACTTCAAGGCCCTGCTATTCGATTTGGATGGCACATTATTAGATACAGCCCCCGACTTTGTCACCGCGCTGAATAAGCAGCTGGCACTGCATGGCCGCGCACCGTTAGCCGATTCTGCGATTCGCACCAGCGTGACTAACGGCTCGGTGGGATTGATTCAAAGCGGCTTTAGAATAGACCCCGGGCACGATCAATTTGAGCCTTTGCGAGAAGAATTTCTCGAACTGTATTATGCCAATCTGGCGGATAAAACCGCTCTCTTCGATGGCTTGCAGCAGGTGCTTGATGAGTGCAGTGCGCGCAATATTCCCTGGGGCATCGTCACCAATAAACCCTGGAAGTACACCGAAGCGGCACTGGTTCAACTCGGCCTGATGGAGGGCGCGGCAACGGTTATCTGCCCCGACCACGTGACTCTGCCAAAGCCTCATCCGGAAGCGATTTTATTAGCCTGCCAAGAAGTTTCGCTGGCACCAGAAGACTGTCTCTATGTTGGCGACCATGTCCGTGACATTGTAGCGGGTCGCGCCGCGGGCACACGCAATATCGCCGCCGCCTGGGGCTATATTGAAGCCAATGAAATCGTTGCTGACTGGCAGGCCGATTGGATTGTCGACGAGTCTCAACAGTTGCATTCATTGTTGTTTGCCGACTGAGACTTGCGAGCTAAGGTTTACCCTGAGACTGGCGAACTAAAAGCCCTGCCCTAAGCACCCTTAACGAGATTTAAAAAGAGTCAACATTATGCTGTCCGATGCCCAAATTGCCGTCTATCAAGCGCCCGAAAATTTACTCGCAGACCGCGTCATTATGATCACTGGTGCAGGCGATGGTATTGGCAAGGTGGCGGCACTACATTGTGCGCAACATGGTGCCACGGTTATTTTGGCTGGCCGCACGGTGGCTAAGTTAGAGCAGGTCTATGACACGATTGTCGACAATGGTGGCCCTGAGCCGGTTATCTACCCGATCGATCTAGAAGGTGCGAGCAGTGAAGACTACGATGCCCTCTGCGGTCATATTGAGGAGCAATTTGGACGCCTTGATGGACTGCTACACAATGCCGGTATTCTCGGCCAGCGTACGCCACTGAGCAACTATCGTACGGATGTTTGGGACAAGGTGATGCAGGTTAATGTCACTGCCGGATTCCAAATGACTCAGGCGCTGATGCCAGTGCTGGAAAAGTCAGACAATGCGTCGGTGATCTTCACTTCGTCCGGCGTCGGGCGCGTCGGGCGCTCATTTTGGGGGGCTTACGCGGTATCAAAGTTCGCCGTGGAGGGCATGGTTCAGGTCTGGGCATCGGAGCTGGAAGGTTTGGGGTCGGTGCGCATTAATGCCATCAATCCTGGCGCTACGCGCACTAGCATGCGTATGCAGGCTTTCCCCGCCGAGGACCCCACTACGCTAACCACTGCCGAGCAAATTATGCCGACTTATCTTTACTTGCTGGGAGCCGACAGTAAGGCAGTGAATGGTCAGTCTATCGACGCGCAACCGCATCGATAGCCTTACTTACTTCCAGGTGTTGCCGCGGGCACGCAGTTTCTTTTCTTTGCGCTCACGCATATCTTTCAACACATGTTTTTCGCTGAATTTAGGCGGCCGCAACGCCACTGCTTTAAACAGCGACACCACCTGCTTCGGGTCGAGCTCAAGAAAATCTGAGCGCCGGACGATCGATGGCAGCTCAATCGGGCCGTAGCTGATGCGCTTGAGACGATTGACTTCGACATCCTGAGATTCCCACAGTCGTCGCACTTCGCGGGTGCGGCCCTCTGCCAAAATCACTCTAAACCAGCGATTGCGACCCCCGACATCTTCGGGGCCGCGAGCATGCTGCGCCTTGACACTCTGAAAGCGCGCAACACCGTCTTCGAGCACGACACCCTCAGTCAGACGCTTGATCATCGCCTCGTCAACCTCACCGTGAATACGCGCCATGTATTCACGCTTAACTTCGTAGGACGGGTGCATCAGACGATTGGCCAATTCACCATGATTGGTAAACAACAGCAGACCGCTGGTGTTGATATCGAGACGGCCAATCGCGATCCAACGGCCGCGACTGAGTCTTGGCAGGCGGTCGAAAACCGTTGGCCTACCATCAGGATCGGAGGTGGTGCAGACCTCTCCCTCAGGCTTGCTGTACATCAACACGCGCGGGTTGTCGTCGGTGACAATTTTGATCAGTCTGCCATCCACTAGGATGCGATCTTCAGGAACAGTGCGATCGCCTAATTTAGCCACTGAACCGTTGACTGATACGCGACCTGCAGAGATCCACGTTTCGAGTTCGCGGCGTGAACCCAGACCTGCGGTGGCCAATACTTTTTGGAGTTTTTCACTCATGGTTAAAGCTGCTCACCTGATCGTCAGAGTCAATATTTTGGTTATCATTAAGGGCGTTATTAATGGCATTTTGACCATCAACTTCTTGGTCGAGGCTAAAGTCCTCGGTCTCAGCAGGCTCTTTAACCAACTCTTCAGCTGATTCTGTACCTGATTCTTCGTCATTGGCAGCCACACGTCCAACAGAAGTGCCCGACAGGGCCAGCTCAAGTTCTGGATCGAGCTCGGCGAAATCTTTAATTTCGCTTAATGCTGGAAGCTGCTCGAGGCTCTTGATATTAAAGTAATCAAGGAAGTTTTTCGTCGTCGCATAGAGTGCCGGTTTGCCTGGTACATCGCGATAACCTACAACTCTGACCCAGTCTCGCTCCTGCAGCGTCTTAATAATATCCGAACTCACTGCGACGCCGCGCACCTGCTCAATATCGCCTCGAGTCAACGGCTGACGGTAGGCAATCAGAGCCAAGGTCTCAAGCATGGCGCGAGAATAGCGCTTGGGTTTTTCACTCCACAGGCGATTGACCCACTCGGCCAGATCCTGACGCACTTGAAAGCGGTAACCACTGGCGGTCTGCATCAGCTCAAAACCGCGACCACGGCAATCGGCGTCGACCTCTTCGAGGGCAGCCTTGATTTGGTCTCGAGGTGGACGTTCGTCCTCTTCGAAGAGACCTTCAATTCGGGTAATATCCAGTGGCTTGCCCGCCGCTAAAAGCGCGCCTTCGACAATTTTTTTAATTAGATCAGCATTCATGAGGTTCTAGCTTTAACGTGGATGGGGCCAAAGGTTTCGCTCTGCACGATCTCAACCAATGACTCTTTAATCAATTCCATAATGGCCAAAAAGGTTACCACTACGCCGAGTTTGCCCTCAGAGCTTTTAAACAGGCTGACAAAGGGCACAAATTGCTCACCGCGCAGCGCCTCCAATACAAAGGTCATACGCTCTCTGGTAGAGAGTTTTTCCATCTGCACCTGGTGACTCTCAAACATCTCCGCCCGCCGCATTACTTCGGCCAGTGCCGTGAGAATTTCACGCATATCGACAGCGGGGTGCTGAACGTCCTGGTTTCGTTCTGGAGCGTGAGCTGAGGCCTGATGAATATCGCGCCCCAGCCGAGGCATCTCATCAATATCATCGGCGGCTTTTTTAAAGCGTTCATATTCCTGCAACCGACGGATCAGTTCAGCCCGTGGATCTTCTTCACCATCTTCGTCCATAACCTGACGAGGCAACAACATGCGCGACTTGATTTCAGCAAGCATTGCAGCCATCACCAAATATTCCGCTGCCAGCTCAAGCTGTATGGATTCCATCAAACCGATATAACCCATGTACTGACGGGTAATCTCAGCCACATTGATCTCAAGAATATCGAGATTCTGGCGGCGGATTAAATACAGCAGTAAATCGAGGGGGCCTTCGAAGGCTTCAAGAAATACTTCCAGCGCATCCGGCGGAATATAAAGATCTTTCGGCAGTATGGTGAGTTCTTTGCCCTGTACCACAGCAAATGGCATTTCTTGCTGAGACGGATGCGCTAACTGCCCCTCCTCCACACCAGCTGAAACCGCAGCACCAGTGTCGACTGCATGTGCTGCTTGGTGCGGCTGTTGCCCAAGATCTGGCTCTAGATCTTGGTTTAAAGAAGTAGCTTCGGTGGTCACAGGCGACTCAATCGATGATTTCGCCGCAATTATAACCGCAATGCCGTCTGTGGCCATCATGATTATCGATTAAGCAGAAAAATCACCCATACCCTGACGTGTGATTTCCGGGAGTGGCCCAGTCATATCAACGACGGTCGTCGGCTCGAGCCCACAGTATCCGCCATCAATCAACACATCAACATGGCTTTCAAGAGCCGAGCGAATGTCATAGGGGTCAGACAGCGGGTACTCATCGCCAGGCAGTATCAAGGTAACACTCATCATCGGCTCGCCCAATTCCGCCAACAGCGCTTGAGCAATGGGGCTGTCAGGCACTCGCAAACCAATGGTTTTACGCTTCGCATGCATCAGCCTGCGAGGCACCTCTGAGGTAGCCGGTAGGATAAAGGTGAAAGGTCCCGGCGTGTGGGCCTTGAGACTGCGGAATGCCGTGTTGTCGACTTTGGCATAGCTCGCCAGCTCGGAGAGATCACGGCACACCAGGGTAAAATTATGGCTCTTATCGACCTGTCGAATAGCGCGAATGCGATCAAGCGCCTGCTTGTCGCCAATATGGCACCCGATCGCATAAACCGAGTCAGTAGGATAGACAATCACGCCGCCTTTGCGAACAATCTCTGCAGCCTTGACTATCAGTCGCTGCTGAGGGTTGTCAGGGTGAATCGATAAATATTCGCTCATAACAATCACTGGCTTTTAAGATGGGCGGCATTATCACATAGCAGCGCGTGTAGCGGTGAATTTAGATCACTTTTTCAGATATCAAAAACTGCTCGGCAAACAGTCTTGGAGGCACTGGCTTGCTGACCAGATAACCCTGAAAACTATCACAGCCGAGAGTCTGTAAAATGCGCCTCTGAGCCTCGGTCTCAACCCCTTCAGCAACCGTAGTCATGTGCAGGCTTTTAGCCAGTGCGATAATGCCCGCGACAATCGCACTGTCATTTGGATCTGACTCAATATCGACAATAAACGAACGATCGATTTTCAACACATCAACAGGCAATTTTTTCAAATAATTGAGTGAAGAATACCCGCTACCGAAGTCATCTATTGCAATAGTGATGCCCATCTTCTGAATTTTTTCCAATTCAGTGATCGTCAGTTCCGGATGCTCCATCAAGGTGCTCTCGGTAATTTCCAACTCAAGAATATTTTTCGGCAGCTGATGATGCTGAATCAGATCATGCAGTTTGGCGTGCAAATCCTCCTGCATCAGGTCCTTGACCGACAGGTTTACCGCGAGAGTTAAGTTATGGCCGTCCTCGAGCCACTGCTTCAGCTGCACAGCAACATGCTCCAACACCCAATCTGTCAACTGATTAATCAGCCCACAGTCTTCGGCGAGCGGAACAAATACGTCCGGCGCCACCAATCCTTTAATCGGGTGCGTCCAACGCACCAAGGCCTCAGCGCCGATTAATTTTCCAGTCTCGAGACTGATCTGTGGCTGATAGTGCAAAACCAACTCATCGCCATCGATGGCTTTGCGTAATTCCTGCTCTAACTTCAAGCGCTTGGCAATCTCAGCTTCCATCCCACTCTCATAGAAACAATAGTCATTGCGTTTGTCTTTGGCACGGAACATCGCCGAGTCGGCGTGCTTGATCAGTGCACTGACGTCTTCTCCGTCATCGGGGAAAATGGAGATTCCAATACTTGTCGTGACAAACATTTTCTGCTGCATAAACACAAATGGTTGCGCGACCGACCGGCAGATTTTCTCGGCAACACTGGAAGCACTCTCCAAACTGAGAATATTTTCTAATACGATGGTGAATTCATCACCGCCGAGACGGGCAATAAAATCATTTTCCCGCACACAGTGACGGATGCGATCAGCGACCGCCTTCAACAGCAGATCGCCGGCATCATGCCCCATGGTGTCGTTGATCATTTTGAAGCGATCGAGATCGAGAAACAAAATCGCAAAGCGCTGCTTTTCGGTGGCCGCATGATTGACGATAACGGACAGCTGCTGCTTCAAATGGGTGCGATTTGGCAGGCCAGTAAGAGAGTCGTGATAGGCGAGCTTTTTAACATCTTTTTCAGCCTTGCTGGCTTTAATCAGACGGGCTACGCGCTGCTTGATAACAGCAAAGTTAATCGGCTTGGAAATATAGTCCGTGGCGCCTGATGAGAATGCCCTAACAATTGAGTGTTCATCATCTAGGGCGGTGATCATTAACACTGGAATATCACCGCCTTGGGGGAGATCGCGGATCATCTGACAGGCATCAAAACCATCCAACTCAGGCATTACAGCGTCCATTAATACCAGATCTGGCATGCTCCGCTTGCAAGCATTGAGAGCTTGCATGCCATTATTAGCCTCATCGACCTCATAGTTTTCCCGCATAAAGGCATCAACCAAGGCCATGCGCACGGTTCGATCGTCGTCGACAATCAGAATTCTGCTGTATTTACCGTTTTTAAATGGGATCTTGGCAGTCTTATAATCTGAGGAAATTTCCTGCTTGAGATCGTCTTGCAATCGGTCAAATGCTAAGACGATTTTGCTCAATTGTTCAACTCCGCAACTGAGGTCCTCTCTAGCCGCGCCATCTTCCAATAACTTGCTCGCAGCGACCAGCTCATGAGCGCCAAAATTGGCAGCGCTACCCTTTATGGTGTGCGCCAACTCGCGAACTTGCCGAGTGTTTTTTTCTTCAAGTGCAGCTTTTAGTTTGCCGATATAGATTGGTGTATCTTCGACAAAGGCTTCAATCATAGACGATACCACTTCGCCCACGGCTTCTCTGAGAGACGCAATAACGTCGGTATCGTAACTTAATGAACTGTACTGCGTCGGTGGGTGTGCAACCACAGTCTTGCAGACAGCAGGCTCCTTGGAAAAACTCGAACAGCGCCAGACATTCAATTTATCACGCAGTCCGGCAAGACTAATGGGTTTTGGCAGAAAGTCACTCATGCCCGCTTCTCTGCAAATCTTTTCTTCATCTGCTGAATTGTTCGCAGTCATCGCAATAATAGGTAGCGCGCCTGCGCTGTCACCCTCATAGAGCCGAATCTGTGTGGTCGCATCATAACCGTTCATTACCGGCATATTGCAGTCCATCAACACCGCATCGTATGACTCTCTGACGACTTTCTCGAGAGCTTCCTTGCCGTTGCTGGCGACTGCCGTCTGGCAGCCTAATCGCTCTATCATTGCAACGGCAACCTGCTGGTTAGCTCGACTGTCATCGACCACTAATATCTTGCAGCAACGACGGCAGGTCGGCTCCTCAGGCAACCTGTCATCGTCGTATTCATCGAGATTCTCGGCAGCGAAATATTTCGTTAAAACAGCTTCGAGAGAATTCGAACGCAGCGGTTTATTGAGTCGAGGGAAGGACAGATCACTAATATGGGAATCAGCACTCCAGGGGTTACTCAGCATCACGATAAGCCGCTTGCCAAAGTTCTTTTCCAGCTGCACGAAGCTAATTAACTCATTAACTTTTATATCATTGATATCCTCATCGACAAATAACACATCAAAACAGTCTGAGGCTTTACTTTCCCGAATCAAGGTTAGCGCTTGTAATCCGGATTCAACAAGCTGCGTTTTGACGCCAATAGCACTGAGTTTCTGTGCAGCAAAATCCCTGAGTATTGCACTGCCGCTGACAAACACGGCAGTGATATCATGCAGTGCAGTTGCCGTTGCCTCCTGCTCGGGCGGTTCGGCAATCAGAACGGGTAGAGTAAAACCAAACTGACTGCCACATCCCAGCTCGCTAGAGACAAATATATCGCCACCCATTAACTCAATAATCTGTTTGCTGATCGCCAAGCCTAGCCCAGTTCCTTGATAGCCTTTGGTATTCGAGGAATCTACCTGTGTAAACGCTTCAAATATCCGCGCCTGATCGTGAGGCGCAATGCCTATGCCGGTATCCTCAACGACAAATTTGAGCCGCACAACTGAACCCGGGGTGGAGTGATCGTGCTCTATGCTGGGATCAAATGCTGCATCCTCCTGGACGCTGATACGAATTGACACCTCACCACGGTCAGTAAACTTAATCGCATTACCGGCCAGATTGACCAGCAACTGACGAATTCTATCGCCATCCGCATGCAATGCTTTGGGAACATCATCGTCAATGAGATAACCAATATTGAGATGCTTTTTAAGTGCGGTACTAGAGAGCAGGCTGACAACATCATCGAGATTTTTATGCAGTAGATAATCGCGATTAGTAATAGTGATTTTTCCGGCATCCGCTTCCGAAAAATTTAAAATATCATCGATAAGTGCCAAAAGGTTTTCACCGGATGATTTGGCAGTTTGCACATACTCTTTTTGTTTGAGACTGACACCCATGGTCAACAAAAGGTCCAACATCCCCAACACTGCATTCATTGGCGTGCGCAATTCATGGGTCACATTAGCGGCAAACTCTACCTTCATCTCCGCCGAGGTTAGAGCCGTTTTCATTGCTCGCTTCAAGTCACGTCGTCGGTTCTCCAGCACCTGCATCATGCGATTGAATGATTCCTGCATTTCGGTGATATCGACTGGCCCTTCGATCTCCGCGCGTATTTTCTCTTCGCCACTCTGCGCCCTTTTCATAACAGCCGACAATCGCTCAATAGGCGTTGTCAGACGACGAGAAAAATAGAGCAGCACGAACAAGAGAAGAACAGCGCCGAGAAATGATGCAATCAGATTATTTTTTAACGTGCTCTGCTGCATCTTATGCAGAGTATCCTTGCCGACTAGCACGGTAATGTAACCCAACAGCACTTTTGACGGAGCCGCAGTAGTCATCACACTCTCGCCATCGTTATCACTGGCATAGATTGGTGATGAAAATTTCCATAGATCCGCGTTTTCTGCCATCAGGCTAAGTTTCGTTGGTTTTTGATCTATAGCATTTTTCGATGATAGCGACGCTGCAGCGCCAAACTCGACGTCTTCGACAATAAATTTTTCGCCAGTGCCAAACAGCACATCAGACTTTTCAGTCTCGATAATGATTCCCTTGATGCCAGGGAAATTGAGCGCATTTTCTCCGATATCTCTGGCCGCCTCAGTGCTTTGATAGAGCAGTGCGATCTCGCTGCGGCGTCCCAGAGATTCTGTCATCTGCATACCCTGCAGTATCTCATGCTCCTCAATAATCACCGTGGATATCTTGCTCACCATCACCGAAGTAGCAAAAGCCAACACTAAAATACCGCCAATAAAGACCAACGATATCTGAGATTTGAATTTCAGCTTGTCGAACCAACCTTTTCTTATAGTTTCTCTCAAAGGTCACCTCGCTGGCAGGACTACATCAATCTGTGCCCGCACATCCTCTGTTAGATTGACTCCCAAATGATTACTGGTGCGCTCATTGACCGTTACAAAAATATCGTCCAGCGATTGCATTTGCTGCTCAGCGGCCACGCCCTGAACAATATCTTGAGCAAGGCGACCAAGACTTAACCCCATTTTATAATTGTTTGGGTACACTGAAAAAAGCGCCCCACGCTTCACATGCACCGGATTAGATGAGAACACCACAAAGCGTTTCTTCCATGATTCCTGAAGCAGAATTGACAGCATTGGGTTATTCACAAATGAGCCACTGGGAAGAATCCAAATCGCATCATCCTCATCGAAATCATGCATAAGCTTACGATAGGTGCCAGCAGCCATTCTTAAATTGTCTGCTTCATGCACCAGCAGCGTAATACCCCGACTCAGAAAAGCCTCTTTGGCAAGCTTAAAATCAGTCAACCCGCTGTTAGCACCGGCAATAACATGGACCTGTTTAATAGCTGGCACTAATAATGACAGTTTGCTGGTAAGTAAATCGAAGTTTGGCGTAAGGGTAATGCCAAATACATTAGTAAAGCCTGTGTTGACTGCACCAACAATTACGTTGTGTTCTTTGTTATTCTCAGACACCTGCCGTGCTAATCGGTTGCCAAGCACTAGCACCGGAGATTGCCGATCGACAACATGAACAAAATCAACAGGCGATTGATTCTCTGCCAGAGGCACACGCTGAACGCTGTGCTGATAGCCATCTTCTGCGCCTCTAACAATTTCTTCAAATACTCGCGCAAAGGGCTCACGCACCTGAGGGTAAATAACAATTAATTCAGTCGTGCTAGCGCTGATACTGCTACACAGCGCCAGTACCGAACTGCAAATTATAGATACCCCCATGATCCCTGAAATCTTTATAGCACTACCTCCTGTACTGCCGTAAAAAGAGCCAGCAAGTTCTTTATGCACTTCGCTGGCTCATATCCTTCTACACATTAATAGTAGTTCAAAAACTATAGCGAATCTCACCCAATACAGTCCGGCCCGAGAGCGGTAAGTCATTTGGGATAAAAGGCATTGGATCAGAGTTGGGACTTGGCTCACGCGCATCCTCGTCAAATAGATTATTCACGGTCAAAGCAAGCTCAAGTGAATTGTTAAGTACCTTCCGAACGGACAAATCAACCAGTGCGTAGTCGTCTATGGCTGGACGTAAGTCGGCGCTGATACGGTTGCGCTCCATTACCCAGTTTGCCTGCAGATTGACTCGCCAATCACTGGCCAAGTTCCAGTCAGCGCGAAGGTAAAGCTGTTTTTCAGGCGATTTGGCTGCCGGGGCATCAAGCGTTTCATCGGTCGACTTTTGAAGCGCAAAATTACTCGTGAGTGTCAGCTTTTCAGTAGCCTGCCAGATGGCTTCAAACTCAACACCACAACCGCTCTGCTCACCTGCGTTTTGCGCCGTGCGGGTACTGCCATTGGCATCAGGAATAAACTGGATAATATCTGTCCAGTCATAATAGAAAAAGTTAGTCATCAGCGTGAGCTGATAATTGGGTCGATAATCAAACGCCAGCTCATAGCTTTTTATCTGTTCTGGCTGGAGCGCGATATTGCCGAGAATTAACGGATTATTAATTGCTCGCGTCTGCGCAAATGAAGGCGCTCGAAATGCCTCACCATAGAGAAACTTAGTGGTCAGGTTATAACTGGTCGACCACACTAGCGCCAACCTTGGATTGGTGGTGGCACCAAAATCTGAATAGTTATCATAGCGCAGGCCTGCAGTGAGTTCCCAGTCATTGGCGAGGAGCCAAACATCCTGAAAAAATAGGTAGCGATTGTCGCGGCTGTCTTCGGTGAGAAACACATAGGCAGTATCAGATACATCTACCAATGCATCACCAGGTAGAATTGGCAGCCCAGTCTGCGGGTTGATACCAAAATTTTTCCACTCAGTTATTTTGTCAATTTCACCATGGTAATAGCCACCGCCAACACTGATTTGGTGCTTGTTGATACCAGTATGCTCCATACGCAACCCAACACGAGTATGACGCTCAAAGATTTCTGGATTGCCGATTACACCTTCAGGGAAAGGTCCAAAAACCGGCACACCGAATGGGTCAAGGAATGGGCCAGTCGAACCAGCTGGGTAAAGAATAAAGTTACCCTCCACTTCCTGAGAAGTATCAAAATAACTGGTCTGAAATTCAATTGATGTATTATCAAGTAGTTCTTCTTCGGTATAGGTTAAATCGATATTGAATCGCGTGCTGGAAAATTTATTACCAGGATTGAGAGCCTGTGCTGCACCGGCACCATCGCCGATATTCTTGCGAATCTGACTGCCTGCTCTGAGGCGTAATTTTTGGTAATTTGCTTCAACTCGCAGCTCAATATTCTCAGCTGAGCGATTGACGGCTCCCGGGGCATGTGAAGCCGAGGTTCCAGTAATTAAATCAAGCAGGCTCTGCGCATCGCTAGTAATCTGAGCATCAGAGCCATCGGTTTTGGTTAATTCAAGACTGGCGAAATAATCTAGATCACCTTGTTTACCTGCGCCGGTAAACCAGATATCCGTGGTATTAAAATTGCCGATCCGTGCGCCTGCCGAATTATGTTGCACCTCCTTCGGCGTCTTGGTG
The DNA here is from genome assembly GCA_017858135.1 of Porticoccaceae bacterium. GTDB lineage: Bacteria > Pseudomonadota > Gammaproteobacteria > Pseudomonadales > Porticoccaceae > HTCC2207. The sequence goes on from JAFMBY010000040.1 coordinate 17,000, forward strand.
ACTATATTAATCACCCCAGCAAAGGCATCCGCACCATAGAGTGCCGAGCCAGGCCCACGAATTACCTCGATTCTTGAGATTGCCTCAACCGGCATACCGCCCCAAACAAGATTGCGATCACCTTGAAATAAATTGGTGATAGGAATGCCATTAATTAACATTAGGACCTGAGGATTAAAATCGGAAGAGATACCACGAAAAAGGTATTGAGGGTTGTAACCGATCACGTCACGGCTAATATGCAGGCCGGGAACAGACTCCAATACCTGATCAATATCCCGAGCGCCCATGGCACGAATTTGACTGGCGGTAATAACCGATGCAACAGCCGGCGCTTTGGCAATCGGCTGAGTCGTGCCAGTGGCAATTGAGACATAATTTTCATCACCGTAGAGACCGGCAAAATCAACATCTGATTCACCCCCATTTTCGGCCAATGCCATACCAGACAGTAAACCTGCAACCACATAGAATCCATACAGTTTCGTCATTATCTACACCCTCCAGTGCTTGACTTGCTCGCCTCCTGTATAGTTGAGACGAGAAGTCCGTAAGGGAAAAAAACATCCTTCTTGCTGATTTAATGCATCAATAAAACAGGGCATCGCGCCAGCAGTAAAAGCCAGTGTCGCCATATGATAAAAATCCATAGGCGTTAACCCTTCATCAGCCAATAAGCCAGCACAAACCGCTGCGATATTGATCTGATATTTAAGCCGGCTCTTACTTAGATACTCAGCCACCGCAAAAGCGAGTTTTATAAATCTTCCCTCGCCACAATCTATTGAGCGGGCAAACTCCATCATCGGCTCAACCCGCTCATCCCCAGAAACTAACGGTCTTCCATAACCATAAACACTCCGAAATTGCTTTAACTCCGATTGAACAATCTGCTCTAAAGCCTCACCATCATTCAACCGTTTATCAGCGCGGTATAAAAAATCTGTCGCCCCTTTAATGGGCTTTAACCCATAAATGGTCGCCTCGGTGACCGCGACTGATGCAGCTGCGGCAAGCGCCCCGGTCGATCGCGCGGTGCCAGCCAGTGCCGACACCCGGTTATTCCAGATACGCGGATCGGGAAAGCTAGTGCAGATCACCCACATTCCCTCCATTAACCGTGCGATCTTGGGCGACTCTTTTCCGGTCGTAGCAAACAGCAGATACTCCATCCATGAGTTGCTCTTCAGCTCTTGAAACACATCTCTGCCGCGCAGCACCACCTTTCCCTCAGGAGACCAACCACCCATAGAGGTGCGCCAATTATCCTCAAATGTCTCTAACTTACTGTGAACAGGCATACAGTTTTCTCACTGGATAGACTTCCCTCACGGATTTAATTTGAAGCCGTCGGCAAAAAATGGGTACTTGCGCCAACCCAACTTTTCTTGTTCCAGGCTGTGGATAGCCGCACCAGGCAGACGCAACAATAAAAACATCATCTCAGCCTCTTCAGGCAAAAACGCCAGGTCATAGAGCGCCGCTGCCGCAACACCGGAAAAGGCTAATGGGCAGCCTGCAAAGCCTTCGAGCTCGAGGCGATGTTGATGCAACCAAGTGAGACTAGTGGTTTTACCCACAGCAACGAGATGTTCCAAGGTCTTCCTGACTGGCGTCGGACAGGAGACACCATTGGGATCAAAGCCTGGCGCATGTTCCATGGGCGGCCAGACATCCTCGCGCTCCAGCTGTGGGGGATCTGTGATCAACTGCTGCCAGTCAGCCAAACGATTCTGACACTGCTGCCAATACGCCAGTGCGTGAAAGACTTCACGGGCGCCGCCCAAATTGCCGGCGCCAACCGTTAACGCTGCAATCAGTGCCGAAGCATGAGTTGAACCACCAACACCGGCACTCATCGCGGCTCTGACACTGTGGTCTCTGGGGCCGGGATTAGTCAGTGCAATGGCCAGCCCTTCGAGTAACGCAGACTGTTCTGGGGTCGGCGGCACCTGCCTGAACAACAGATAAAGATAGTCGATATAGCTGGCGTTTTTTAACAGGTCGCCATAAACATCGTAGCCACAGCAATAACAGTCAGCTGCCGCAAATGGATTATCGATCTCGGGGGTTTCACGCCAGATTTTGGTGGTAATTTTTTCTATCGGCTTGTCGTTCATCCGCTTTGCAACACATTAGTCCGCAAACCAATCGGCGGGGCTTCGTTGGCATCAATGCGAACATCCAGCACCGTTGGTCCTTTGCGTGCACAGATAGTTTTAATATCCAGGCGCTTTAAGTCGGCCGGCGAGACAATAATATGTCCAGGAGCGCCCATCGCCTTTGACATCGCCGAAAAATCTACTGGAGTTAATTGATTAGCGGTCGGTTCAGCGCCAGTGAGCGTTTGACCATGCTTAACCATGCCATAGGCACTGTCATTTAAAATCACAAAAATAACCGTTAATTTTTCTTCTATGGCAACAGTCAGCTCCTGACCACTCATTAACCAGCTGCCATCGCCCGTAATACAAACCACAGGTGTATCCACTAAGGCCAAACTGGTTCCCACAGCGCTGCCAATAGCCCAACCCATTGAGGCAAAATCAACCGATGCGCTGAATAACCCCCCGCGTGCTTCACGCTTGCCAGAGAATCTGCGATCAAATGGATTCAGGTAGTGAGTTCCCCATGCCAGACTATTACCGGTATCAACAAGGTATCTTGTATGCGACGGAAATAATCTCGGCAAGTCACGCATCAGGCGCTGAGGCTTGATCGGTGTTGCATCCGAGCAATAGCCCTGCTCATCATCAAATTTGAAATGTCTGGTGAAATTAGCTTCCGACTCTGCGCTAGCCGACTTTACCAAGCGCAGATATTTTTTAGTATCGATACCAAAACGACTGGCGATGCGATCAAAAATGGTTTCAAGACAGCCGCGAACATGCAGCTTTGCCATAGGGGTGCGGGTTAAATTTGCCTCGGTGGATTCGACATGCACCAGCTTGCCATTAAGAAGACTTTTGGTATCCCAGGCATTACTGGAAAACTCGCCAAAACGAGCCCCAATAGCAATCACTAAATCGACTTTGGGGTCAGCCAACACCTCTCTGGCGTCATTGTGACCAGCAAAACCAAAAACACCCTTAAATTGAGGATGGTATGGACTGACCAGTCCTTTGCCCTGAGGAGTCACAATCAGTTGCGCGCCGGTTTTGACAACAAGAGAGAGAATGCTACCAATGGCGTCGCAGGCTTCATCGCCGATAATAAACACCGGGTTGATCGCTAGATTCAATTGGCGAAAGAGTTCGTCGACTGCATGATCGTCAATTAGCGCCGGCCTATCCAACAATGTATCGAGCTGGTAAGTCGTCTGGCTAA